>JAVHPP010000097.1:0-40584 GCA_036170655.1 Candidatus Zixiibacteriota bacterium
GCTTGGGACTGTCCCAGACATCGACCGCACCGCCGAAGCGGAAGCTGATCGGCAGCGGAATATCCTCGGAAATGTGTTTGATGTTCGGCCCAAAGTTCGAGATCATCATCGTAATCTTGAAGTTGCGAAATCCGGTGTTGTAATTGGTCCCGACATCGGCCGCCCAACCTGTCGCACGGTCCTCTTCGAGGATTTCACTGACCAGCTTGAATGTTACGCCAACCGAGAAGCGGTCAGTCAAGTAGCGCCCATAGGAGGCGGAAACCGCATACGCTCCGGCGCCGAAGGTCGTGCCGTCTCCATAAGGATACTTGTAGTCGGTGTGCAGCATCGTACCTGCGTTCAGTCCGTAGTACCCGATCCCCAGCACGCCGCCAAAGCGCATCGGGATACCCGCGCCAACAAAGCCGTAGAAGATATCCGCCGGATAGTCGATGCCCGAAACCATGACCTGCCGTCCCTCAAGTTGCACCAGGCCCGCAGGATTGTAGTAGACCGCTGAGGCGTCATCAGCAATCGCGGTGAAAGCGCCTCCGATGCCATCCGCGCGCGGCGATACGCCGATCTCCAGGAACTGCACACCGGTGGTGCCGACCTTGTCTTGGGCAGCGGCACGGCCAGACGACAAGGCCAGAAACCCGATGATTCCCACGAGCCCCATCCACCATTGTATTTTCCGTATCTTCATGGTCTTTTCCCCGCGTGTTCGCACTCCGGTCAAGACGACAATCCTCACTTGATGATGACGATCTTGCCCACCTGGGAGGGCCGGCCGGGCGCATCGACCCGGTAGAGGTAGATTCCCGACACGACCGCCTGGAGATTGCGGCTCACCAAATCCCAAGACGCCATGGATGAATAGGAAGACAGAACTTTGTCAGGGTGTTCGATGGTCCGCACGAGGTCACCATCGAGTGTGTATATGTTAATGGTCGCCTTTTCCGGCAAATTAATGAAGTTGATGCGCCGGTCCATCTCAGTGACTGCACCGTTTCTGCCACCTTCCTTTTCCGGCGCTTCGTAGCCCTGCTCGAAGTAGCTGGTCATGCGGCCGTCCGAACCTCGGAAGGAGATCTTGTATGGGTTCGGGAACACCGAGACTTTCAGGCCACTGTCGCGGGCCACATCCGCCGAATAGATGGGAACGACGGCCTGATAACAGCCCCCCCGGGGCGATTCCAACGGCGGCAGACCAACCACGGGGTCGCCAACGTCAAACGCCGTCACCGAAAAATACTGCTGATAGGTCGGCAGTTTGTCTACTGTCAGCTGAAATTCACCATACGTCAGAGTGTCGCCTTGGATGACGATCGTATCGAGAGAGACACGCTGGATCAAGTTGGCGATCTTCTGGATGACCGTATCGCCTGAGGGCGTGACGTCCGTGACATATAATGTGTCGCCAAAGTTTTCCGCCTGTGGTTCGAAGTAAGAACACCGTCCGCTATCCTGATAGCACGACCCGGGGTCGAGAGAGGGACGGCTAAAGCGTTTGGGGTCAAACTGGCTATCCCCGGTCATCCTGCGGATATCCCCGAGCGAGAGAACGTTCCCGTTGGTCGTCCACATCCCCTGCCGGATATCATAAATGAACTGTTTGTAATCTTCCTTGTCCCAACTAGCCAGGAGGGAATACCGATCGGGGGAATTCTCCCGACCCACGTAGACGCGATATCCCTCAAAGTCGTACCGACGCGAGAGGTGATCTTTGGTCGTCTCGGACGACTTCCCGCTCCAGCGCAGGATGACCTGCGACGGACGTGTCTCGGCTGTCAACTCTTGAGCGGAAGGACTGGGGCATGGAGGAGCCTCCGGACCCTGCAAATCCGGCAAACCCTCATGGCGTGTCGCTGTCTGCTGCGGTCCGGGCGCTGGCCCCATGTCCCCCACGAAGGGAATCGGGTCGCTGCAAATCGTGTAGATGGTATCCGGCTTCACGATGCGCTTGCAGTTGCAGTCGTCATGGAACTCGCCTGCGTAACCATCGCAATCCGTATCAAACCCAGGCGTATCATAGATCCAACTAGCCCACTGCGCGGCAAAAGATAGTTGCCCAAAATCTTTCTTCGCGAGGAATCCATCGGGATCTTTGCAGACAAAAGTCTGCAGGGGATCGGTGTGAAAGTTATTTCCCCCCAGAAGAGCAAAGGCGATACGGATGGAATCACCGGGGAGCAGGTCATCCTCGAGAGGACCAACGGCGGTCACCTGCCGTGTATCGAGACCATCGGCGATGCCGCAGGCGCCGCCCGGAGGTTTGCGCCATCCATCGGATGAGAAATCGATCGCCGAGTAAACCTGCCCGTAATCAATTGTCCGGTTCGCCATGAGGTAGTACCGGCGGCGATCACCGTCGGGGATACCAACCGGATCGCCGGAGCCCAACTTGGCCGGCCCCCACTGAGGGTCGCTCAGTGTCCACCAGTTGAAGCTCATTCCCTTCGTGGCTGGCGACCTCAGGAAGCGGATGCCGACAATCCCGTGAGTCGACGATGACGGAAACTTGTCACCACTGGGATCGCCATCATTGTCCGCCGCCCAAGCCACATTCAAAGGATCCACTGCGTCAGGGCACAATAGATTGGCGCCGCTGGACAGATACCCGGAAATATCATCGTCATAACCGGCAACACCGCCGGCGGCGGGGGCGATTTTATTGAGAATATCGTAATCCATGAAGACGCCCATCACAAAATTGGAAATCGCGTGAGGGTTCCCCATATCGCCGGAAATGTTCTTGATCCAGAGTTCGACGATGACGAACTGCTGCGCGAAGCTGTCCGGCCAGGCATAAGATGTCTGAGACACTTCCAGACCGAGAGGGCGATGCCTGCGGCCTTCGACCTCGTCCGTTGCGTTCAGGACCAACGTGTCAGAGAACTTGGCATAGTACTGCTGGTCGGCGCGCGCATTCAAATAGTAGTAATACTTTTTCAGTGAGTCCGTTGAACAATGTTCCAAAAGAAGCGAGTCCATACTGCCCGGATCGTAGAACGGGGAACTGCGACGAGTAGACGCCACTTTGATCGGCGCGAAACTGTTGAGCTCATCGGACTGCACGCTCCCCCCACTGATGGCCGTGCTCACCAGCGTGTCATTGCCGACAATGCCGCCAAACCAATAGCCACCCTTAAAGAGGTAGTCAGCGCGTGTTCCAGCGGGGAATTCCCAGGAGGGGTAATAGCCTAACTCGGGACAATTCGGGTCTTCATCACAGGTGAAGGAATTGCCACCGCTTTCCGTTCCCAGGATGCCGTAACTTGTAACGACCAGCCAATTCTGGCCCACGTAATGCAGTCGGTTACTGAAAACAATGGGTGCATTGGCGGCATTTCTGCCAAGAGCCTCCGCATCGCTGATCGGTCGGATCGGCGCGTTTTCCAATGCGCGCGCACAAACCCGGCCGGGCAGGAACATGAGGCCCAAGAGCAGCAATGCGATGCAGTGCCTCCACGGACTCAAGCCGACCACCAACGTCAATACCACTCTGACGAATCGATGACTCATTGTTACTCCTTGTATGTCGCGAGCGCCACGACAAGCCCCCAAGCCACCCGGGTCCGACCCCGGCTCACTACGCGATCCCATACGTCATACTTTTGGACAGAGACGAACATGCCACACCCGCCAAAGCCATCAGAAGTTAACACCGAATCCAAGCCGGAGCTGACGCCCGGAATCCCAGTTGCGCGGACTGGGCGGGCGAATGCTGACGTACGGCACACCTTCCGGGTTGTAGTCGGTGGTGGGCAAACCCGTTTCCGCGTAGACCGTGTTAACATTGCGTGTGTCGAACAGATTGTTGACCCAGATCTCAAATGTATAGCTGAGTGACGAAATCTTGAAGTCCTTGTTGAATCGGACGTCGACATTGCTGGAAGCCGGGAGACGTCCCGAGTACGGCGCGGGATTGCCACCAGGGATCAGCTGGACGCCGGGATGCAACTTTCCGGGCGTGTACGGTTGTCCCGTATGGTACTGCCAGAACACATTCAGGCCAAAATTGTCAGGCAACGTAAGACCAAAAAGCCTGGGGTGATCATTGCCGGGCACGCGAATATCGAGATTCAGCGTCACGGTGTGGCGTTGGTCCCAGTCCATCGGAAATTCCTGAATCGTGACGTTTCCTGACAGGTTATAGAAATTATCGAAGAACTCCAGGGAGTTGGCCGATGCCTTTCCGTAGGCATAGGCGAAATTGTAACTCGCCTGCCCTGAGATATAGTTCCCGTATTTCTTCTCCAATTCGAGCTCCAAACCGCGGGCGCGGGCATAGTCGCGATTCTCGTAGAAATTCCGTGTGGCGGTCACCACATTGCCCGTGGCTGCACTCGCAGTCACGCGGCCAAAGTCATCCTTGTAGTACCCCTGCACGGAGAGAACGTAGGTCGGAGACAGCAGGTACTGGACGCCGAATTCATACTGAATCGTTCTTTCATAATCGAGGTTGACATTCCCGATCACACCGGTGGCGCTGCTGAGTTGCGTCGCCCTTTGGTACATGTAAGTCAACTGAGGCAACTGGTAAAAGTGGCCGTAGTTAAAAAAGACCTTCGCCTTGTCGGAAATGGGATACGAAAATGCGATGCGCGGCGCGAACTTATCGCGGTAGTCCTCGGCCTTGGGGCGACCGGTAAATTCGCTTCCGAGGCCTGTTCCGGTGATGCTCGCATCCTTTGACTGGATGAAGTAATCGTACCGGAAACCGAGGTTGGCAATCATCTGGCCATATTCCATTTTGTCGCGCAGATAAAACGCCCCGGATTTCGGCGTCTGTGTATAGAAGTCACGCACACTGCCATGGTCGGGATATGGCCCGCCGTCGGACGTACCCGTGTACGGAACATACGGCTTGGTCAATTCCTCCAAGTTCAGCGAATAGGCTTTGAAACTGAAGCCGACCTTGACTTCCTGTTCACGCCGGACCTGGCTGGTCAGATCCATATCGACTGTCGATGTGATGACATTTTTCCTGCTCCAGAGAACATCCTCGTCCCAGCCCCGCTCAAAGAAACCGTCGTTCAGAGGGTCGCGGATCCCATTGCCGTTGAGATCGTAGAACGGATCGCCCAAGCGGTAGTCGACGTCATTATTGGAGATGCCTCCCGAAAATTGCCCCCCCCCTTTGTCATAGACTCCGTTTCCGTTGTAATCGCGGAACGGAACACCGGGAACCCACGGATCAAATGGTCCGTCATACTTCGAATCGTAGGACAGATCGGTGTACGGCTCTTCGGGAACCAAAATTCTCTTGCCGTTGTCATCGAACTTAGTTGTCGCAGCATCCCAAACGCCGTTGCGATTGATGTCGACGAACGGTTCGCCGAGCGATATGTCACCGTCGATGAATGATTCTGCGCGATCATTCACGGACCGGCCGGTACTGGAACCGAACAAATCTCGTTCGCGCAGGGGATCATAGCGGCCGTTTCGGTTTCCGTCACTCTCCAAGACGTCTGAGGTGCCGGTGGTGGGGAGCCGTTGGCCACCGCTGATCGCGATGCCCCCATCATACCGGCCGTTGCCATTACGGTCGACGAAGGGCTCGGTGACGTCGTTATCCTGGACCCCGTTGCCGTTGAAGTCGTAGAGCAAATCCTCGCCCTGGTCCCACTGACCGTTGCCATTCGCGTCTACGTACGGCTCGCCAATATCGAAGACCCCGTCGGGATAGACATCGACCCATTCCTCAGGCGGATCCCACTGACCGTTATTGTTGACATCGATGTAATGGTCGGCCTGAGCAGGGAAAAGGAACTGATCCGGGTTCAGGGTACCTCCCGGTGTTGTCGGGTCACCGGGTTTCTGCTGATACAACCGCTGAACGCGCGAAAACACAACCTGATAGAATGTGGAGCGACTGAGATTGTGTGTCCACGTCAGGCTGTAACGGTCGTTGCGATCTTCGATCCACGGGAGCGTGTTCGGCGTATATCGGTACGCCCAACCCCAAGCCAGCGAGCGTTCATCACTTCTCTTGAAGATCCCCGTCACGCGAATGTCGGGGTTGAGACGGTAGGTCAGCTTGAGGCCCGCGTTGCCCGAGTTCTCTTGCCGGTCCGGGATTTCCAGTCCAAGGAACTTCGTGTAGCGGAACTTGGCACGGGTGAGCGGAGTGGTGTAGTCGTTGATTGGAGTGTACGTGTCAGTCTTGTCGAAGTCCGCGTTGATGAAATAGCTGAGCTTGCCCGCCAAACTCTTTAGCCCCAGTTGCGGCAGTAAACGGCTCGTGATAAGCGGATCGGGGCCGCCCAGCGTGAACTCGAGACGGTTCAGATTAAAGGAGTACTTGTTCAAGGCGGTGGTGCCGAGGTTGTCGGTGAAATACTCAGCATGTCCGCGCGTGACGTCATGCTCGCCTTCTTTGGTGGCCACGTTGATAATCCCCGATGTCGCCTCGCCATATTCGGCCGACCAGCCCCCTTTAATGATGGAGATGTTTTCGATTTCCGTGCCGGACAGGTTCAGGGATTCCGTTGGTCCGCGTCCTCCCAAGGGATCCTTCATTGACACACCGTCCACCGTGAAGAGAACTTCGTCGGACCGTCCGCCACGGACGTGGAAACGGTCATTACGGACCGTGACGCCGGTGAATTTCTTGACGATGTCACTCACATTGGCAACCGGCATGCTCTTGATTTTTTCAGCGGTCACATCGCGCTTTGTGGTGGCCTCATCCATCTGGATGAGCTCGCGTTCGCGTGTCACTACAATGGGCTGCAATTCGATCAGGCTCTGCTCGAGCTCCAAGTTCAATGTTGTGGTCAGATCGGGCTTGACCAGCACGCCCTGAGTGACGACACCCGTGTAGCCCACGATCTTGACCGCGATCGTGTATTCACTGGCGGGAACGGCCATGATTTGGTATTTGCCGTCAACATCGGTGAGGGCGCCGATCTTTGTCCCTTGAATCTGGACAGCGGCATTGATCAGTGGTTCCTTTGTTTTCTTGTCGATGACCACGCCGGCGATCTTCCCGTTGACACCCGCCATGGCCGGAGCGACCAGTAGAAGAAGAGCCACCAGAACGGCCCCAGTCGCTTTGACAGACAATCGTACGCTAACTGACATTGCCGAAGCCTCCATCATGCATAGACAATGAGTTCGTTGGCCGTCGCGTTTCCAAATTATCCAAGTTTGGTGACCACATCTGCACTCATACCCCGTCCGCGTGGGTCAGTAAACGGCCCACAAGTGTGCCATGATCGCCCTGCCGACGGAACCAAGTCAAGCAAAAAGCCAGCGAGCCACATGGGTTCCGTTGGCTCATCGTTACGCCCCGAGCGGCTTTCGGGCGCCGGCACCCAACAACGACTACTCTTGAGTTGCGGAGATATTCCCGGCCAGTGCTATTTTTTTTCAGCGCCAATTGTGCCAGTTAGACTGTTCCCATACGGCCTTCTGCCGGGCCACCATCGCCAGAAAAGAACGGCCGAAGACGGCCTCTCTTGTGATTGATCCGGCAATACCGTCACGCAGAGCATTCGCCAGCCGGGCCCAACGCGCCGCCTTTGACCCCAAATCGGGTGGCAGTGACCACCAGCCGGCTTGGTTCGTTCCGGGGACATTTCCTGGAGAATGTTGGCAGAAGCGGTCATCCGGACCCGGGGCTTCAAGGTAGATGGTTCCGTGCTGCAGCCATGCACCCGGCAGGTTCAGTTGCGCGGACGCCACAGCCTTGCGGCCAGCGATTGAGATTTCATATCGGGTCAGCGAATGCTCGCACAAGCCATGAGCGGACCGCGGCCTTCCCTCCATGGCGGTTCCGCTACGTCCTTGGTGGACATGGGGTTCAAAGCCCAATTTTGCCAGTCCAGAAGCGAGTCCTTGGGCCACCCAACCGAACGTGGCCCGGAAAGCGTTCTCCAATGATTGGGGGACGACATCATGGGAAACGACCACGGCGTAATTCAATTCATGGCGATGCAGCAACGCGCCCCCGCCGGTGGGCCGTCTGGCCCATTCCCAACCACGCTGGCAGCAGAGTGATGGATCGACAACGTCGGCCCATCGCTGGTTGCGGCCGATGGTCACCGCGGGAGGATTCATCGAATAAAAACGAAGCACAGCTTGATGCGAAGTTTGTGCGTACTGCTCGAGCAACAACGCGTCAACCGCCATCTGGGTGGCGGCATCTGCATGCAGGGGAGCAAAGTAAGTCCAGACAATCTCCACGTAACGTCTCCGGCAGCAAGATATGCGGCCCCGGCGACGGGAACAAGCTGGCCTCGTGACTGGGGAGAGCGGAATTGTATCAGTCGGTATCGAGGCTGTACTGGCGGATCTTCAGGCGGAGCGTGGACTCGGGGATACCCAGTTTTTCGGCCGCGTGCTTCTTGACGCCCCCGGCTTCGGCCAGCGCCCGGATGATATAGCGTTGTTCGATCTGCGCCACCTGATCATACAACCGGAAATGTTCGGGGATTGTCTCTGCCGCCTGGAATCCGGCCATCGGCGCATTCTCGAAGAACTTATGGGACAGGCGATCGGGCGTCAGTACATCATTGCCCACGGATAAGAGCACCATTTTGCGCAACTCATTCTCGAGCTCGCGCACATTCCCCGGCCACGAAAACGCGCACATCACCCGGATGGTTTCCGGTGCGATGCGCACAGCGCGACCGGTCTCATCAGCGATCTTCGCCAGAAAATGATCAATCAACAATGGTATATCTTCAACCCGTCCGCGCAATGGGGGCAGGTTGAACGACAGGGCAGACAACCGGTAAAACAGATCCCGGCGGAATGTTCCCCGTTCGACTTCTTCGGTCAGGTCTCTGTTGGTGGCGGAGACGACCCGCACGTCGATCCGCCGGGGTTTCGTGTCCCCAAGCCGCGTCAATTCCTTGGACTCCAGAAAGCGCAACAACTTGGCCTGGATGGGCAGGGGCATCTCGCCGATCTCATCGAGGAGGAATGTGCCACCATCGGCTTCTTCGAATAGTCCCTGTTTGTCATGGTCGGCGCCCGTGTAGGCCCCGCGCTTGGCACCGAAGAGTTCATTCTCCAGGAGCGATTCCGGCAACGCCGCGCAGTTGACCGAAACGAAGCGGCCATTCCTCCGCGCGCTGGAATAATGGATCGCCTTCGCAAGGAGGTCCTTGCCCGTGCCTGTCTCCCCTTGCAACAGGATAGACACGTCGGCGTCGAGAATCAGCCGGACGCGCGAGAGCACCTCACGGAACGCATCGTTCTGCGTGATGATGCTGGGGAATTCACACTGCCGGCCAACCTGATCGCGGAGGAGCTGGACATCGCGGAACAGCCGTTCGGATTTCAGCCGTGTGGAATGCCACGCAATGACTTCCGCGAATGCCACGGCAAAATCAAGATCACGCGGGGAGAATCCCGTCTGAGCGTCCACTGAGCCACAGAGATCGGCATAGAGCAGGCCGCCGGAACCGGGACCCAGCTCGACGGGAACGGTGATCACCGACACCGGGACGGCTCCCGACTCGTCTTTCAAGTATGCTACCAGTTCCGGGATCGTCGCGACCGACCAGAACACTTGAGGCGTATCAACTGAAAGAAGCTGGTGAGATGTGCCAGACACAAAGGCAGAGACACGGGACGCGAAGGTCACGTCCGCGCCCGAGACCGACAGGACACGGCCGGAACGCCGGCCATCGGATGTGATTTCCACCAGAATGACCCGGGAAGCGGCCAGTCGCGAGCGGTAGAAATCCAATGACTGCTGGAGATCGTCGGAGGCTGGATGCTCGCTCAAAGAACGCGCCCAGGGAGTTCCCCCCAAACGAAATTCATTCTTCTCGGAGACCGCATGGTGGAGGCACTGGCGAGTCAGTGCGTCGAGAATGTGCCGCTGCCTTTCCGTGAGGGTGGCGGCATCCGGCGCTCCCGTCAGTTCGCAGACCAGTTGCGACGCCTTCACGAGGTCGCCGGCTGTCACATGGGCTTCGACGAGCAGCCAGCGAGCATCCCGGAGTTGCGGCGCGGCATTCAATGAAGCGAAGCGGTCGGCGGCGCTTTGCAAAGCATCCATGGTTGCCGCAGTTTGAGTCGTGTTCATTGACAAGACCTCGGCATTGGCCAAGTCGCACCGCGCCAGTTCGTACACATCGCCGACGGCGTTCAGACATTCCTGCGCTTTGACCATGCAGGCGCTCGCATCCGCCATCTGATTCAAATGCGCCAAGGCCACGGCCAGTGCGCGATAGAGGCAACCCACCTCGGCGCGCTCGCCGATGGCAATGGCTACATCGAGACCTTCGCGTGCCAGCCGCTCTGACTGCGCCCAGTCGCCCAATGCGGCTTCGCACTCTGCCAGACCACGCAAAGACTGTGAGATCAGGTCGTTTTGGTCACTCAGGCGGCGTCCGATGTTCAGCGCGCGCCGGAAAGACTCCTTGGCCTGAACCCAATGGCGCTGCTCATAGCGCCAGATGCCGGTGTATTCATGATAAATGGCTCTTTCGCGGACCAGCGAAGCGTCTTCGACGCATGCCAGCACCCCATCGAGGTGTTCGCCCGCCCCACTGAAACGGTGCTGCAGGGTGGCAACCAGCGCCAAGGAGAGAAGATTGCGCGCCACCGACTCCTTGTTACCGGAAGACTCGGCACATCTCAGCGCCTGAACGAGGACACTCTCGGCAAGCGGCCACCGCCCCACAAGCAGATGAATCCGTCCCAAGTTACCCAAGAGACGCGCCTCACCTTCGCGGTCACCGAGGCGGCGTGTCAACTCGAGCGCGTCATTGAGGTGTTCGATCGCAAGGCTGTACTCGCCCCTGACAAAACGGATACGAGCCAGTTCATTGTGCGACTGGGCCATTCCCCGTTCATTAGCTACGCGCCGGTATGTCGCCAGCGCATCACGCGCCTGAATCAGGGCATTTTTCAGATCACCCAAGCCCACATATCCCCGTCCCATGATGCTCTGGGCCAGGCCGATCCGTTCATTGTCAGTGGTCAACTGGAAGTAACAGAATGCGTCCCTCGCACTCGCCACCGCCTCCGAGTACTGTGCCAACTCAACAGCGCTCTGTGAGCGGAGGAGACACCATTCACCGAACTCGGGGGATTGACGCCAAGCGTCATCGTCGCGATTCAATACGGAAAGCGCCTCATAGGCGGCGGACCAATTCCTCCGCTCCAGCAAAGTATGAATCTGCTGGAGAGAATGACGCAGGAGGGCTGCGTCCTGGTGTGGAAGGGGCTTCATGGACCTACCTACTGCAACAACCCGTCAAGGTTGCTAAAGGCGCCGTGCATGTGACGTTGCGCTGCTGACCTTGATGTGCTTCACGCTCTGCCACTTCACACTCTGCCACAGAGAGAAGATCGCGCCTCCGATCCACTTCACGCTGCCGCTGCTGAGAGCGGTAACGGTCGTGGGTGGGGGGAGGGTGACCTGTGGAAGCGCAGTGCCAGAACTGTCGGGCGGGGGCTGCTGAGTTGTCCCATCGTCCCAAGGGTGCCCATCGCTACCGCCGCCAATCGGCGCCTGATTGGGACCTTCAGCCAAGACCACCGTACTCGGCACAACCACCAGAATCAGGGCCAAATAGACGGCCAAGATGAATCGCATCTTTGCCATACCATTTGCCTCCTTACCGAAATCGCCGCGTGTCAGATGCACCCAGCAAGGTTGATTGGTCTACCAAGATCGTCATCCACGATTCCCTGTAATCAAATGAAGTCCACTTACCTTACTCACTTTGTAATTTGTCGCTAAACCGAGATTTGTCAAGAGATTTGCACGAAAAACATCGATTCCTGCGTCGCAAAGTTTGCGCAAAGCAAATGTCGCGCCATACGACCGGACCACCGCTCCAAGTGTGATGTCGTGTGCCCTGACAATGGGCCGCGTCCCATCAATATGGTGCTGAAGTACGTGACCGTCTGTGCCCCAACGTGGCCTATCAAGACGTCTTATCTCCAGATTGCGAATGCAGCGACACACACAAGTTATTGTCTTCCAGCGTGTTGCATGACCGAAACTAACAGAACCCGGCCAGCACGAGTTGATGGCACAGAGCTTGCGATACCCCCAGTGCGGTCGATGTGCTCGAAGAGGATTTGGGGGGAGTAATGCGATTATCGGGGGGAAAGATTTCAATACGGCGGGCGAGACTTGGAATCCCGCGTCGGCCGACTTGGTTCGGCCTCATCCTCTGCCCTCTGATCATCGTTGGTTGCGGACTGCAATCACCACAGGCACCGCACTGGACGGCGACGATTGAAGTCCCCATTGCATCACACCAGCTCGACCTTGCCTACATCGTCAGCCATTCTGATCTGGAGGGATTGAAATGGTCGCAAGATTCGGGCGCCTTCTTTCGGATTGAACGGGCGCTCGATACCGTCTTTGTCGGCGATCACCTCACCGTCGCGACCCAGACAGGCAATTCGCAGTTCTCAGTCGGCCAGTTCGCCATCGGTGAAGGAACCCGCACGGCGGAAGCTCTGCCGCTGTCCGATCTGTACTCCGGTCCGGTCGGTTTGATCGCCGCATTTTCCGCGCAGACGCGCCGCTCACTGCCCGCTGTTTCTGGATGGATAAGCGCCGAAGTTCAGGACGGTCAGATTCGAGTAGCCGTCTCCAACCATCTGGGGGTAACGCTCGATTCCGTCGCGATCGCAATCTACAACGGCGGCGGGGACACGGCGCTGGCGAACGTCAGTATTGGCGGTCCCATCCTGACGGGGGATTCCGCCGTTGGCGAGGCCCCGTTGCGGCCGGGCCTCATCGTGCCACAATGGGATTATGCGATGTCGTTCTACACACCGGGCGGGACGATTCTGACTGCCGATGACAAGTATG
The DNA here is from genome assembly GCA_036170655.1 of Candidatus Zixiibacteriota bacterium. Taxonomy (GTDB): domain Bacteria; phylum Zixibacteria; class MSB-5A5; order WJJR01; family WJJR01; genus JACRMA01. Next base: position 12,785 of record JAVHPP010000097.1, read on the forward strand.
TTGCGGTGACAGCCGACATTCCGTCGGGAATTCTTGTCACCCGTGCAACCGCCGTCATATCGCCGCTGAATCGTCAATACACGGACTCGCTTTCGCTCAGCCGTGAGCACTCCCTCAGTGAGGCCGTGTTTGGTTCAGGGCGAATCGACATCGGCTGGGCGAACACAACCCCACTGCCGATCGCTGTGCAGTGGGTCAGCCCAGAGCTGAGACGGGACGGGATTTCGCTGTCAGGTTCGGAGGTGATCGGCCCCAACAGTTCGGCATCACGCCAAATTGATCTGTCAGGTTTCCATTTTTTCGGCAGTGCGGCTACATCGAGCGCACGGCTGGAAATGACCGTGCTCTCAGAAGGGTCAGGCGGACAGACAGTCACGATGAATAGCAACGACGGGGTCAGCGTGCAGACAGTGGCGCACGACATCGCACTCGAGTCAGCAACTGGCGCGCTCAGCCCAACCCGTCAGACGGTCGACCACCTCTCGACCGCGATTGCATGGCCCAATGGGACCAAAGACCTCGGGCTCGACAGCGGCACACTGATTCTCTCGGTGACATCGACTCTTCCCTGGCCGGTTCAACTGGAGGGACAGATCGCCAATCAAAGTGGTTTGACAGTCCCCGTGGGAGGCGTGCTTCAGGCCGGCTCACCAGCGCATCCTGTATTGACCGAAATCACGGTCCCTGATGTCGCCGCTCTTCTGCGCCCGCTGCCAACGGAGATTATCTTTGGCGGATCAATCACCTACGGCGACGGCGTGACGACGGGGACCGTCCGTGCGTCAGACTTCGTCGCCCCCCGGCTGACATTCACTTCACCGGCTGATCTGTACGTCGATTCAGTGAACTTGCGCCCGGACATCATGTGGGCAAATCTGGCCACGGGCGACCAAGTTGAGCGGCGCGGGCGGCTAAAAAATGCTCAGGTCCAAGTCGTTGTTGGCAATCACCTGCCATTGGGAGCAGTGTTGACGCTGCGCATCGCGTCCGATTCGGCCTCGGCCGTCTCTAATCCAGGTATTGTTTTTGGCCCATCGGTTGTCACCCCCGCCCCCACAGACCACACGGGGCGCACAACGGGTGAATCAACCTCGCTTCTGCAGTACATTGTCGACAGCGCGCACATCGCCCTGTTTGAAGGCCAAGGCGTCTGGATTGCAGGTGAATTGAGGTTGATCGGTCCGGGAAACGGCGCGGCATCCAGAATTCGTCCCAACGACTATTTCAACTGGTCTGCGTCAGCCCGGCTGGAAGTGCGGTCCGAAGCGGAACTCGCATCGGGGGAGACGCGATGACGCACAACATGCGACTCTGTGGGTTGGCCTGGCTGACCGGCGGTTGTGTCATCGTGGCGGCAGCGTGCGGGAGTCGCGCCGCCGCAACCGAGATGACACCACTGTCAGCGGGAATGGCCGGATCATCGATGGCGCTGAGCTTCGGTGTCGATGCGGCATTTGACAATCCCGCACAATTGGGTTGGCCACAGACTTCGCGCATGCAACTTCGGCTGCTGAATATCGGCGCCAGGCTAAGTAATAACGGATTTGGGTGGGGCGACTACAGACGCTACAACGGCGCCAATCTCAATGAGCAGGACAAGGCGGCCATCGTCGCTTCGATTCCGAGCGATGGACTGTCTCTTGATGCTGGTGGCGGCGCCTCGGCGATGGCCACCCGTGTCGGACGGTGGAGCGTCCACGCATCCGCGTTTGGCGCGGCGCGCGGCCGGCTCGACCGGCAGATTGTGGAATTGGTCCTGTATGGCAATGCAGCCCGACCGGATTGGACGTTCGCCAACTCAGAAGGCGAGGCGCTGGCGGGCTGGACAGCGGGGCTGTCGCACGGACGTGCCGTCGGGCATCTGCTTGGCCGGCAGATTTACGCCGGTTTCACGCTGGCCTATGTTCGCGGACTGTATTACGCCCGCTCCGAAAACCCAAGAGCCACGCTTAGCACGCAGGCGAACGGACTCACTGGCGCCGCAGCGGCGGATGTGACGACGGCGACCGGAGGTGACGGTTTGGGCATCGACCTGGGCCTTGCCACCGAAATGTGGCCGCACTGGATGGCGAGCTTGAAGCTCGAAAATGTCATACACACGATACACTGGAATCGGGGCATTCAGACTCGGCGCTACGATCTGAACTTCGAGGGCGTTACGGTCGATAACTACGACGATTCCCTGTGGGTCAGTCATGAATCGGTGTCGACACGTCCCGCATTCTCGCGCGGTCTGCCAATACGTGTCCGTCTCGGTCTGGGACACACCGCCGCGTGCGTGCGTGTGGCCGGAGAGTTCTCGGTTTCGCTGGCCAACCGTCTCGGCGGGACAACAACACCCGAGATTGCCGGCGGGATCGAGTATCTGGCAGCCGGCTTCCTGCCGCTCCGTACCGGTGTCGCGCTGGGCGGGACTTCGGGGTACGCTGTCGGCTGGGGCACGGGACTGTGGCTCGGACCTGCTCGTTTTGATATTGGTGTCAGAATTGACAAGGCAATCTGGATTGGCCATGGGCGGGGAATGAGCGGAGCCCTGGCCCTCGATCTGGCTTTCTGAGAAAAGGAGCGACTGATGCGGCGGCAACTCAGCACACTCTTAGGCGGAATCATTCTCGGTGTCCTTGCCCTGGGCGCCAGCGGTCGTCTCAACGATGCGGACGCAATGCCGCCGTATCCCGGTCTGGCCTCCCAGTCAAAGCAGGCCGCCGCCGCGGTGGATCATTATATGGAGTTACGCGCCGGATTCGCTGAACGGGGGATCGACCAACCCGGCGGAATCGCGGCCGGGACACAACTGGCCGGATCGTTCAACATGCTGGCGATCTGCGTGGATTTCTCCGATCATCCGTCGTCCACCCCGGCCATCAAGTTTGACACGCTGATTTTCGCCCAGCAGGGCAACTCGGTCCGCGACTATTATCACCAGGTTTCGTATGGCACGCTGACGATCGTGACCGTGAACCTGCCTTCGACTCTGGGTTGGCAACGCGCGCCTTCGACATATGCGTACTACGTGAACAACAACTACGCGCTCGGCTCGTACCCGCAAAACTCGCAAAAACTGGTCGAAGATCTGGTCGACCTCGTCGATCCAACGGTCAACTTCGCCAGCTACGACAACGACGGCGACGGGTTTGTCGATGGGGTGATTGTCGTCCACGCTGGGACGGGAGCGGAACTGAGCGGCTCCACCAGTGATGTCTGGTCGCACAAATGGGGAATCATGCCACGCCTGAAAGATGGCGTTTTCATCAGCGACTTTTCCATCCAGCCGGAGTATTGGTATACGCCCGGCGACATTACCATCGGAGTCTATGCCCATGAAATTGGGCATGTCTTTGGACTTCCGGATCTTTATGACACTGACAATAGTTCACGTGGCTTAGCCCGCTGGTCGCTGATGGCAAACGGTTCGTGGAACGGGTCGCTTGGCAATTCACCGGCGCATCTGGATGCCTGGTGCCGGACACAGTTGGGGTTTTGCACGCCGACGGTGGTGAACGGCTCCATTTATGGCGCGTCGGTCCCCCGGATCGAGGACTCGGCGGTCGTTTACCGCGTCTGGTCGTCGGGCACGATTGGCAATGAGTATTTCCTCGTCGAGAATCGTCAAAAGACCGGATACGACGCTGCTCTCCCGGGCGCGGGTCTGCTCATCTGGCACATTGACGAGACCAAGAGTGGTAACACGCAGGAATGGTACCCCGGACACACGAGCTTCGGGAACTACCTCGTGGCGCTCGAACAGGCGGATGGCCTGTGGGAACTGGACAAGAACCTCGACAATGGCGACACCGGCGATCCATTCCCCGGCTTGACGGACAAGCGCACGTTCTCGGCGGCCTCGACACCCTCATCAGATTCCTACAGCGGCGGCCCGACCTATGTCGTCGTGACGAATATCTCCAACTCCGGGCTGACCATGACCTGTGATTTTCAGGTGACATTGGGTACAGGGATCGTCGACGACCAGACGGGCGGCTCCGGCCTGCCTTCGTTGTTCCTGACAAATTCGCCGAACCCATTCAATCCTTCGACCATCATTGAATACGGTCTTGAGAAAGACGGGATCGTCCGGCTGACTCTCTGCAACGTGCTGGGACAGATGGTCCGAGACCTCGTTGACGAACGACAGCCCGCGGGTACGCATCAAGTTGCGTGGGACGGCAATGATCAGTCCGGACATGCGGTGAGTTCCGGAGTTTACCTCGCCCGGATGCAATCGGCCGGGCGGGCCATTGTGCGCAAGATGATTCTGGTTCGCTGAGAGAGATCAAAGCGGTGAAAGTGTCTGGTAACCAAAAAGGAGGGAGGAGTATGAACAAAATCACCCCAGTCATAGCGGCCCTGGCATGCGGAGTCTTGCTGATGAATGGTTGCGGGGAAGAATCCATCAACCAGCCGTCACAGGGCACACTCGGCCTGAATGTCGCCTTCGACTTGTCATCCCCGGATATGCCGCTCGTGGACATCAACAACCGGCAGAGGGAATCCCGACCGCCAGATGTCAGCGGTCCTGATTCGATAACGGTGACGGGAGGCCTGGCGATGGTCCGCTCGCTGCGATTTGTGGCCGATCCCAGTGCAGTGATCGACACGAGCATCACGGCAGCCGACGAGCAGCGGGATCTTGGCGATGCATCGGTACGTTTCCGTGGGCCCTATATTCTGGTTGTCGATGACACACAACAGGGGCTGGCAACATCCACTGTGCCGAGCGGGAATTACAGCCAATTACGGTTTGTCTTCCAGAAAGCGCGCCCCACGGACAATCTTGGCACGCACCCGGAATTGCTTGGGTCGTCGGTACGTGTAACCGGCATGGTCTGGCACGGCAGCCGGGGCAAGTTCTTCACGTTCACCACGGACATCACGACGGAAGTTGCGGTCAATGGCTCATACACCGTTTCCAACGGCGCGACCGGTAGTCTCTCGCTGCAATTCCATCCTGCCCGGTGGTTCTATTCCGGAGAACAGTGGTTGGATCCGACCGATCCCGCCAACCGGCTGGCGATCATGCGCAACCTTGGACGCAACATCTCGGCACAACTCGGGGTTTAATAGATTGAACAAGACATGAACGACGATGATGGGGGTGGGAGGTCGGGGGAACGTTTTGCCCCCCCCAAAACAAGTACCTTGGCCGACCCCCCCAACCCATATCGGGGCACTCCGCGAGAGCGGAATGCCCCGGGTTCTTTCAGGCAATCGGCGGCCTTCCATGCAGATTGCGTTGCTCTTTACTTCGCACCGAGAACCGATTCCAGCCAACCGGCCAGTTCCCGACGGATCCCGAGATCAAAATCGAAGAGATCGGTCCCATGCTTGTCTGTGGGATGCACGACCAATACGCGATGCGGATTCGGTTCCCCTTTGACCACGGCATAAAGCCTATCGACCGTCTTTGCCGATGAAACATCCTCGCTACCGGCAAGCAGGTACACCGGGCGCGCTCCATATCGGCGCATCGCCGGTTCGGTCTGCAATCCACGGTAGTTGAGACCGGGAGAGAGCAGAACCAAAGCCCCGATCTCCGGATGGTCGGCGGCATACAGGAGCGCGGCCGAAGACCCGATGGAGGCTCCGACCAATCCGATTCTGGTGACATCGGCTCCGCTCAGCAATGCGTCCAGCCGGGTTCGCCCTCTCCCCTGCCCTGCGGCTGCTCGCGCGTGATTCAGTAACACGCCAACGTCACTGACCATGTTCGCGAAATCGGCATCGGAAAACTCCTGCCATCGGTACGAGCGTCCGTTGCGTTTGGTGCTTGCGCCATGACCCCGCATGTCGATGGAGAGGACCTTAAAACCGTCCAACGCCAAGAGCGTGTCCAGTCCATGCCAGGACGAACGATCGCGGTTCATCATCGGCAAGAGCAGGACGAGTGGAGCGCGCAGGGAATCCGTGCCTGCCTTTGTCAGGCAGGTGAACGCCAGCGGCACCGAGTCGGCGGCTGTCACCCAGCCATCGACGGTCAGAATCGGTGCCCTTGGAGTCTTATTAGCGGCCAGCGCAACCTGTAACAGGGTGAAAAAGAGCGCTGTGGTCAACAACATTTTGAACATTCTGTAATCTCCTTGAGCCGAAATTTCCGTTTTCTGCCAACAGACAAGATAGACGGCATAGTCCGGCCGGTCAATTCCATGCACGAGGACAGGATACGGTCATGCCGAGTTCTAACCCTCCCGCGTGACAAAGTTCTCAAGCTTTTACGAAGCGGAGAGAAATTGCGGTTGTTCAGCGGGGCGGCGCCTGTTAGCCTTTGTTGCGCGCCCGGGTGCGGACATTCACCGGCGCTGACGGGTCGTAGAAGATTAGAGGAACGAGTGACATTCATGGACCTGCGTGAGACAACCATTGCGATGCTTCCCAAGCCGGCGATCCGGCTGTTTTCGGGTCCGTACGTTGCGGGCGATTCCATGCAGGCAGCACTCGACAAAGCAGAACAACTGGCCAAACAGCGTATCGCATCGACAATCGACATCTTGGGTGAGGACGCGGCATCGCTCGCAGACATCTCCCAATATGTGCGCATCTATGAGACGCTGATCGCGCGCATCAGCGGCGATCCCGCTCTCCGAGGGATACCGGAGAGACTGCGCCCATCAATCAGTCTGAAACCATCATCCTTTGTCATCGCTCCCAAGGACGAGGCCGGCGTGGTGCGGGAGCCGGAGCGCGTGGACTGGAGCGGTTGCGCCGCGACCATCGACCGGATCGCCCAGCTCGCGAGCGCCAGGCAGATTCGCCTGACAGTCGACATGGAGAACCACCAGTGGACCGACTTCACGCTGACACTCTATGCGGACTTGTTCAGAAAATATGGACAATGTGTGGGGACTGTCGTGCAGTCGCGTTTGTTTCGAACTGAGGATGACGTCGAGAAACTTCCGAATGGATCCCGGATTCGGCTCTGCATCGGAATCTATAACGAACCGCCGGAAATTGCGCTGCAAAGCAATCCGGAGATGAAAGCGCGGATGGTCCCTTTGGCACGGCGTCTGCTTGAGAAGAACGTCTTCCTCGAATTTGCCACGCATGACATCCCCTTGATGCACCAGTTTATGGATGAGATCATCGTGCAGGGACACATCAGTCCCGACCGTTTTGAGACTCAGACACTTCTGGGCGTCCCACGTCAGCATCTGATCGATCAACTCGTGACCGGTGCGTATTTTGCCCGCACGCCCGGCGGGAACGGGACAACGGCGGCGTTGCATCAGGGAACCGTGCACCGGCTCTATGTCCCGTTCGCGGAGAACTGGGACAAGGCAATCGCGTACTGCCGACGGCGGTTGAAGCACAGCCCCAATCTGTTCTGGACGGGGTTCGCCAACGCGCCCAGTGTGCTGTATCATTCGTTATTCCACAAATAATAGCACAAGCCAGCCGAACACACAGGTATCCCCGCCACCAGAGGGCGCACGGCCGTGCGTCCCTCCTCGAGCGGGTCTGTTTCGCGGTCGGTGCCCGCGAATTAGTGGCGTTGATCGTGGGTCTTCTTGCGGGTCAGCGCGCTGTCCTCGGAAGCGGGCCGCAGGAACGACAGGCCGATTGAGCCACCCAATAGCAGCGCTACAACGCCAAGCGATACACCGATGGGAATTTCGATGTACCAGGAGAGGAGCATTTTGACACCGATGAACAGGAGCACCGCTCCCAAGCCGTACTTGAGGAAACGGAACTTCACCATGATTCCCGCCAGCAGGAAGAACAGCGCCCGCAGCCCCAAGATGGCAAAGATATTGGAGGTCGCCACAATGAACGGATCGCGGGTGACGCCGAAAACGGCGGGAATCGAATCGAGCGCAAACACGACATCCGTGGTCTCGATCATGATCAGCACGGCCAAAAGCGGCGTGGCGGCAATTCCGTCGGCGTGCCGCACGAAGAACTTCGAACCGTGGTAGTCTTTCGTAATGGGTATCATCCGGCGCAGCCATCGCAAGATGGGGTTTTGTTCGGGATGAACACCGATCTCTTTCTGGATGGCGATCTTGATTCCCGTGAAGACCAGAAAGGCACCAAAAACATAGAGTATCCAATGGAACCTTGAAATCAGCGCCGTGCCGGTGAGAATAAACAGGCCGCGCAGAACGATGGCGCCGAGAATGCCGTAAAAGAGCACCCGGTGCTGGTACTTCGGTTCAACTTGGAAATAACGAAGAATGACGATGAACACGAAGACATTATCAAAGGACAGAGCCTCTTCAACCAGATATCCGGTCGTGAATTCCAGAGCGCTCTTCGGACCGAGCTCAATGAGAACATAAACATTGAAGAGAGCCGCCAAACCCACCCAGAAAACCACCGACCAAAGAGCTTCGCGAACGCCAATCGCGTGAGGGCGACGGTGGAACCAATACAAATCGACAGCGAGAAGCACGAGGACGAAAATCAGAAATCCGATCCAGAATCCTGCACCTTCCGCGCTACCGAACATCGTTACCTCTCTGCATCTCCCCCGCCATCTATCAGGCAGGAACGATTGCTGCACAATAACAACACCAACGCCCACAGACAATCAAAAGCGGGCAAATGAAGTGGACGGAATGGACAGAGTGGACAAAGTGGACCGGTTAAACTGGAGGGGTCCATGAATTGGTCAAGGGGGACCGAGTATGGATGCCAGTCGCCCAGCGACCGCTTCCAAGAATTGCTGGTCGGTTTCGTCGAAGGCATTGGGTTGGTCGGAGTCGATGTCGATTTCTCCGAGGCAGGTCTTGCCGTCCATGATCGGCACAACGATCTCGGAGCGGGTTTCCAGGGAGCAGGCGAGGAAGCGCGGGTCGGCGTTCACGTCGGGAACGATTACGGTCTGCTTCTGCGATGCGGCGGCGCCGCAAATGCCCCGATTGAGCGGAATGCGTGTGTGAGGCGACGGTTTGCCCCGGAAGGGACCAAGCACGAGTTCGTTTCCGTCCATCAAGTACACGCCCACCCATGTATAGCGCGGGACCCGTTCATGGAGCAATGCGACCACGTGGTCGAGGCAATCGCGCGCGCCGCCATTCTGAGCGAGGACATAGTCAATCTGCTCCAAGTGATCGGCGGTGTTCATGGGATTTCCGTCCGGTTAGGCATTGTGACTTCAAGATTCCGCGAGAAAGGGCGCACGGATGTGCGCCCCTATACGGCGCAATGATTATCAGCGAATGCCAAACTCTGGCACAAGACGATCATAATGTCACCGCATCACGAACGGCCTGGATGTTTTCCATCGGCACGGTTACGGGGATGGCGCATCCCGGGCCTATCGCCAAGGGGATGCCGCGATGAGTGTCGATGAGACGACGCACTTTGTCGCGCAGGATTTCCGGCGTGTCAGCAATGAGATCGGTCTCGTGGGCGATCCCGCCCATCACCGGACGGTGCAAAAGCTCGTAGGCGTCGCCCAAGGTCATGTTACTGGGATCGGATGCGTCCCAATTGGTCAGCGCTGCCTTGAATTCTGCATATTCCTTCAGGTAGTTGTTCGATCCGCAGACATGGAGAACATTGAAGGCATCCTCTCCGGCAGCCGCCCAGACGGGCCGGTCGAATGGAACCCCGTAGCGCCGGACTTCCTCGACCGTCATGAGATCGGCCGACGCCCACTGGGTCGTGGCGAAGAAGATCCCATCGGCGCCGGCATTGCGGAACTCATAGACTAAATGGACCAATGTGGACTGGATCGCAAGGAGGGCACGCTCAACGATCTGCGGTGATTCGCGTAGATGCTCCAAGAGCACTTTGTCCGAGGTGACCATGTCGCCGGCGACGGAAATCGGGTTGAACACGGTCATAACGATCTTGAACGGCCGGGGAAGCGACTTGCGGATCCTGGCGATGGCGCGAAGCTGTGCGTCGAACTCCGGGTGAGTGACCGACAGGACGGCAACCTTCCCCCAATCGGATAACTTTACGATGGCCGGTTTCCGACGGATCGGCTTGGCGATGCCGTCAGGACTGCGGGTCATCTGCACGCCCCAAGGCTCATAGTGGTAGGAAGCTTTGGGGTTGATCTTGAGGATATCCCAGTCGTAACGTCGTTGCCACGCCACCATCGCTTCGGCAAAACGCGCCGGGTCGTTCTCCTCTTGGTAGAAGTGCCGCCACATCGAGACAGGAGGACGATCGGGCTTGACCCCCTCGATCAGGGCCTGCAGCCGATCTGTATGGTCGAGGCGTTCGGGCATGGGCTCTTGCAATCCGCGACTTGCGGATGTTGATGATACGCTTTGTCCGGGGTTTCTGTAAGTCGGCTCTTACCAGCACTCCGGTTGACCAGCATCCACTTTCGGTACTTCCAATCATCAGTTTTTGTCTTCCTTGTGAAAGCCGATCCGCCGTCGTTTGGGATCTGGCGAAGACATTCATTGGCGAATGGCGGTTATCAGCGACTGGATCGATTCATCTTCTCTGCAGAGGGCTTTGTTGTGCGGAGCTGAATCATGTTTGACATCACAATTTGTGATTTCAAAGAAGGAAAATGCAATCGCTTCTCGCAATAATTCAGGAAGTTGCGAGCTCGATGATTACCGTTTGCGGAGTGAACAAGGGGCTGAAAGCCCCTTGCCCGAATCTCATGGACGCTCGAATCAATTACGGTGTCCGCGCACGCGAGCAGATTGTAAAGCGCTTCATTTCGTTTCGTCCTCAGGCTTCTGCCAGAAGTCAGCGAGACGGCGGTAATTCTCGGGGAATTCACCGGTGAAACGGAGAAACGTCGGGATCGGGTAGCGGATACCGCCTTTGTGGGTACCTTCCAAGCCATCAATCAATTGTTGCATCATTGATCGGGGCAGAGAGAAGGCCATCTCGTCGTCGGACGTGCCGCCGAATATGCGGTCGCCGTAACACGGGAGCACATACTGGCACTCGCCGGATTTCATGGCGCCGATGACCAGATCGGCGCAATCGACCCGTCCGGCGGTCTGCGCACTCATCACCCCACCGCCGTTATAAAGCGCGCCGGTGACCAAGCGCATGACCTGCGCGGGGTTGGCGTAGACAATCACCACGTCCCAGTCGTATGCGACACGTGCCAGCGGCCCGGCGACGAAATACTGGTACTGGCCATACTCGAAGCGTGGGATCGATGCTTCGGTCTTCGCGCCCGCTTCCGGTGTGGCCGTGTACATGCCGGCGCAGGCATGGCCTTCGGTCAGGTATGGCACACGTGGTTCAAATCCGAAAAACGCTTTCGTAATTGGGCAGGAGATGTCTTCATTGCCGACCGCCAGTGTCCACCCGTAGCGTCGCGCAAAGCCGATCGCTTGGCAGATGGCAGTCTCGAACCCCAAGTCGGCTTTGGGACGCTTGCACTTTGTGGGCAGGGGTTCGCCCGGTTTGATCATTTTGACCGCCACGGGGAAAGTGGCGGGGCGGATGTGCTTTTCTATCGTGGCGGCGAATTCGGTGTTGGTCATGGTCCAATTCACTCCATGAAGGCTTGGGTTCAACAGGCGTAAACGATCCCAATCGCGGCTTCATTTGCCGCGTTTTCTTATCCCGGTTGTCGAGGACGATGACAGGCTCCGGACCATCGAGTGATCTTGTGATTGCACCGGGCAGTTATCAAGGCTTAGCAGAGCATCAAAACACACTGAACTTGAGGTACTTCCTCGGGTTCGCCCGGAGATCGTCGAGGAGGGCGCGGGTGTCGGTGACCAGCGTACGGATTTCGACGTACATCGTGGAATCGGCGGTGAGCTTACCCAGAGTACCTTGGTCGGAGTCGAGGCGCGCGGCGAGGGAATTGATACGGCGGGTCATGCTGGTCATTTCGACGTAGAGCGTCGAGTCCCAAACGAGCTTGGACAGAGTGCCGCCACCATGAAGAATACCGTGGGAGACAGAATCGAACGACGCTTCGACGTTGCCGACCGAACGGGTCAGACGCACCTGCGCATCGTTGAGTCCGACCATCAACCGCTTTGAGACGGTCACAAGGGAATCCAGTTCATCGGATGATCTTCCCGCGCTTGTTATCCGTCCGAGGAACCCCTCTCCACCCTCGATCCGGGCGAGGATTTTATTCAGATGCTTGGTGGTCGTAGTGAGATTGTCCATCAGGTCGGGAACGTTGGAGAAAGCCGCGGTCATATCAGCGGCGGCGCGGGTCCGCAAAATGTCACCCTCCCCGGCGGGCGGCTGTCCAGCTTGACGCACCGTCAGGGTAATGTACTTGTCGCCCATCAGGCCCATGGTGGCGACCGCCGCTTCGGACTGGCTTGACACAAGTTGCCAGGCATCGTCCTGGATTGACAGGTTTATCCATACCTTCCCCACGCCATTCCGCTCAACGAACTCGATTTTGGAAACATGGCCGACCTCGATTCCGCCCAGCCAGACCGGCGATCCGGTGGCCAGTCCGCTGACATCATCGAAGAATGCCGTGAGGTTATGTCCCTTCTTGAAGAAGGTCATGCTGGAGCCGTTGAAGGCGGCCCACATCAGCACGGAGAAGGCGAAGATGACAACCATGCCGACGCGGACTTCGCCCCATGCCACACGGCCGCTACGTCTCATCGGTCCACTCCGTTATGCATGGGGTCAACCGACGGCCTTCCGGCCACATGAGCCGGGATTGCAGCCATGGCTGCAGTTGTTGCCCCGCACGTCCCACGCCTCGTCATGCGCTGTAAGCCACGCAACCGATTCGTCGTGCAGATCGGCCAGAGCCGGCAGTTCGCAGATCATCTTGTGCATGTCGATTTCCAACTGACGGTCATCGGGCATGGGAACCATGTCCATGGCCTTCTCCCACTTGCGGTAGAAAGTCTTGATCTGGCCGAGATCCCGAGTCCGCAGGACGACGGCAATCTCCCGCACGTACTGTATGGCCAGAGTATCGATAGCGCTGCAACATGCTCCCATTGATCTGTCTCCGTTCGGTCGCTCAGGTGCGCCCCATATCTTTCAGCAGATCGCGGGACCTGCTTCGTTCCACCGGGCGTGACTTTGCAATGTAACTCAGGTGACCATTGTTTTCAATACCGGATCTGGGACTCCACCGTGAGGAACAGTAACAAGAAATGCGCCACGCCTGCCACAGAATCGGGCAGGCAGAGGTGAGATAGCGCTCCGGCCATCGTCATTCGAAAACCCCCGGCAGGGCTCGAACAGAGTCGATGAACGGTGCGAGAAACTCCCGCACGTGCTGATTATCTGAATGAATCAATTCCGCGCAGGTGCCATCGAAAACGACCACACCATCATGGAGCACGATGAAATGATCTGTCATTCCAAATGCGTCGGCGATCTGATGAGTGACGATGATCGAGGACACCCCTTTCACGTCTTTCAGCTTGAGGATCATCTCGGCGATGGCTCGCGTGGAGACCGGGTCAAGACCGGTCGTGGGCTCATCGTAGAGCATGATCAGCGGGTCCACGGCCGCGACCGCCCGTCCGATGGCCACACGACGCTGCATGCCGCCCGATAACGAGTCGGGCAGGATGTCAATCAGATCCTCCGATAGGTTGAGGAACCGCAATGTTTCGCGGACGGTCGCCTCGATTTCGGCCAATGGCTTGTCGGTATTCTCCAAGAGGGCGTACCCGATATTCTCCCCAACGGTCATGGAATCGAACAGGGCGCCGCCTTGAAACACAAAACCGATTTGGGGACGGATCCGGCTCCACTTGGACTCGGATACCTGAGTCATGTCCGTCCCATTGATGACGATCCGCCCCGACTGAGGGCGTACCAGACCAGCAACCAGTTTGAGGATCGTGCTCTTGCCGGAGCCGGAGACGCCAAAGATCACGCTGGTCTCCCCCGGCGCAACATGGAAGCTCACATCCCGGAGCACACGCACGTTGCCATAGCCGAAGGAGACGTTCTCGAAACGAATCATTGTGCGCCCAACCTCATACAGTCCATTCCTGTTTCGTCGCGCCTTCGGCATACGGCCAATTGCGCCGCCATCACAGGATCCCTTTCAGAAGCGGAACAATCAGCCGGGTGAAGAGAAAGTTCACCATCAGGATCGTGATGGAACAGGCCACCACCGAATCGGTCGTGGAACGGCCAACTCCCTTGGTGCCACCCTCTGTGGAAAACCCCATGTGTGTGGAGATGGTTGCAATAATGACGGCAAAGAGAAACGGTTTGGTGAGGCCGACGATGATATTGCCAAGGTTGACCTTGACCATGACATTGGTCCAGTATGCAGTTCCAGAGATATGCGCAATGTAGATGGCAATGATGTAGCCACCGTAGATCGCGACGAAATCGCAGATGATCGTCAAGACCGGCAGCATGATGAAGATCGCCCAGAACCGCGTCACCGCCAGCTTGCGGATGGGATCGACCCCGAAGGCCCGCAGGGCGTCGATCTGCTCTGACGATTTCATGGAGCCGAGTTCCGCCGTGATCCCGGCAGCCACTCGTGCCGCAACCATCAGGGCGGTCAAGACAGGGGCCAGTTCACGGAAAACAGCAATCGCCATGACTCGTCCCAGGTAATTTTTGGAACCGAAATCGGCGAGTTCGATGGAGAATTGCAGGGCAAACCCCTGACCGGCAAATGCACCCGTCAGTACAACCAGAAACAGCGAGCCGACGCCGAGAAAGTACATCTGTTCGACTGTTTCGACGAAATAGAACGGGCGGCCAAACAGCCGCCGTCCAAGCTGAACCGAATACTTCAGCAATTCCTGCAGATCCCAGGCAAAACGTTTGAGAATGCTGAAAGAGACCATCGGTCAGTTGACTCCCCGGTATTTCCGGCAGGACAATATACCCGACGGCTTAAGGAGAGGGCAGAGGTTTTGCAACGGGTCAGCCGAATGGCTTCTACTGAAGGGCCACGGCAAGCCGTGCCCGCTTTCATTGAACACCAGCCACGCCGTGTGTGAACGCCGCCTGTGGCACAATCCAAGAAGAGAACGCGTCATTTCCGGGACGGGCACGGCAAGCCGTGCCCCTACGCTTTGCTGGACACGCGATCGTGAAATTGCTTGCGCCGCGCCAGCCCATCGTGTATTTGTGTGACGCCTGATTCGTGGGGATGGTCCCGTCAATGGGGCCTGAGATCATACCCTTCGAACCTGATCCGGGTAATACCGGCGTAGGGAAACGGACGGGCGGATGACCGGGGACAAAACCGGACATCGAGAAAAGAGCCGTTTCCGCGTGACCGGAAACGGTTTTCGCATTCTGGGGCCCCTGGGAGGAATTGTGTTATGAAGAAAACATGGTTCTATCCGGCCATCGTAGCCCTGACAGCAGGGTTGTGGCCATGTGTCGGCAATACCGAGGCCGGTATTCTCAGCGGGCGCATCGTGGACGCCCAGACCGGCGTGCCGGTGGCGGCCGCAACCGTGCGGGTCCCCGATCGTCACATCGGTGTCGTGGCTGACAGTAATGGGGGCTTCGTCATCGACAATATCCCCGAAGAATGGATGACCTTGACCGTCCACCACGTGGGGTATCGTTCGTGGCGGCAGACCGTCTTCCCGGTTGGACAGAACATCGTCGTGAACTTAGAGCCGGTCATCCTGCCCGGTCAGGGCATTGTCGTCACGGCATCGCGGGCGGTGCGGGGCGAGTCGCCGGTGGCCTTTGAGAATATGACGCGTCAGGAGATCAGTCAGGCGCATTACGCCCAGGATGTTCCGCAACTGCTGACCGAAAGCCCCGGCGTGTATGCCTACTCCGACAATGGGAACAACATCGGATACACGTATCTGTCTGTCCGTGGATTTCCCCAACGACGTGTCTCGGTGCTCATCAATGGCGTTCCGTTGAACGACCCGGAGTCTCACGAAGTGTACTGGATCGACCTTCCCGATCTCGCCGAGAATCTTCAAGACGCGCAGATCCAGCGCGGCGTGGGCACCACGCTCTATGGCGCCAATTCGATGGGCGGGACGATCAGCCTGCTCACCAACTCCTTCTCCCCCGTCCGGCAGTTGTCATTCACGTCGGGAGCCGGTTCGTATGGGACACGTAAGTTCTCTCTGGCGCTCAACTCCGGTCTGATCGATGACCGTTATGCGTTGTACGGCCGTTTCTCGCGCATCGTGTCGGACGGGTATCGCCAGAACGCATGGACAGACCTGTGGTCGTATTTCTTCTCCGCCACGCGCTTTGACGCGAAGTGGACGAACCATCTGAACGTCTTCGGCGGTCCGGAGCAGACACATCTGGCATACAAGGGAATCCCACGACCGTTCATCGATGGCGACACGACATTCACTTTCAATGGACGCCAGCCAACAGGCAACAAGAGCATCGACCGCCGGTACAATCCCTTCGAATGGAACGGCGAAACCGACAACTTCAACCAGCCGCAATACCAGTTGATCAGCGAGTTCCAG
The DNA here is from genome assembly GCA_036170655.1 of Candidatus Zixiibacteriota bacterium. Classification (GTDB taxonomy): domain Bacteria; phylum Zixibacteria; class MSB-5A5; order WJJR01; family WJJR01; genus JACRMA01. The sequence goes on from JAVHPP010000097.1 coordinate 29,095, forward strand.
CCGGACTCGAGCTGGCTGTTCGAGAACACGTCGTTCTACATTAAAGGAAAAGGATACTACGACCAACTCAGATTCGGCCAGAAATACAAGAAGTACCATTTGTTTGGTCCGGGAAGAGCCGACCAGTTAGCCCGCCGACGCTGGGTGGACAACGATTTCTGGGGATTCGTGCCGAAAGTGACGCGTCGGCACGAGGGCGGCGCCTTGACCATCGGCGGTGAGGTCCAAAGGCTGAGCGCCGACCACTGGGCCGAAGTGTGGTCGGTTGTGCCAGCGCCGGATTCGCATTTCGTTCCGGGCCAGAAATACTACGATTACCAAGGCCGGAAGACGGTCGTCTCGGGGTTCGCTCAGGAGGTGTATTCACCGTTGTCCGGGATCACGCTGACGGGCGCGGTGCAGTACTCGATCAAGGAGTACCATCTCGATAACAGCCGCTTCCCCAACGGGCTTGGACAAATGGTCAGCCATGGGACGCGTTACAAGATCTGGTCGCCGCGCTTTGGTCTGACGATCCGTCCCGTCAGGGATCTGTCGCTGTTCGGCAGTATCAGCGCCAACAGACAGGAGCCAACCAACGACGAGATCTTTGACCCGCAGGATTACGACGCCAACGCGCGGGATTTCTTCCGCAATTTTGATTCCACAACAGGGGTCGGGCGCGATCCCATTATGAAACCGGAACGGCTCGCCGACTACGAGTTCGGCACGACATTCCAGCGCGACCGGTGGCAACTCACTGCCAATCTGTTTCGGATGACGTTTCGCGACGAAATCGTCTACAACGGAACACTCAGCGATGATGGCGTGCCGTTACGCGCCAACGCGCCGTCATCAACCCATCAGGGAATCGAGCTGTCTGTCCGCATGAGCCCGTGGAAGCGATTGACCCTCTCGGGGAACCTGTCTATCAATGACAACACATTCAGCAAGTTCACGGAATATGCGTGGAGCGGCGACACGATCAATCGCTCCGGCAATGTGGTCGCTGGGTTTCCCAAGCATCTGGCGAATCTTCGCGTGACGTATGAACAACGTTACGCCGGCATCTCCGGGCACATTTTCTCGGCCGGTCGCTCGTACATTGACAACTCGAATTCCCCCAGCGCGTCGATCGCGCCATACACGGTGATCGACCTCCGTGGCGAAATCAAGCTGGGACCGGTTGCCGGCTGGGATGGACTCAGCGCTTTCGGGCAGATCAACAATCTCACGAATCAGAGTTACGAAACGGGAGGGTACCTGGACGACGATGGGACAACACCGCTGTTCCTGCCGGCGGCAAAACGGAACTTCTATGTGGGACTGAAGGTGAATTTGTGAAGTGGATACGGAGAATAGGACTAATAGGACAGATAGGACTGATCTAACGGATTGGCGGGTGTAGCCCGCTGTGCATGCCATGATCAAGGCACTCAATCCGATCGACATCATCATCATCGCCGCGTTTCTGGCGTTCCAGTTCTATTTCGGGTCGACCGCGCGGCGCAAGCGGAGCGAGAAACTCAGCGCACTCGACTATCTGATTGGCAGCCGACGGCTGACTGCGCCGGCATTGGTCGCCACGCTGGTCACGACCTGGTATGGCGGCGTCCTCGGAGTCGGGGAGTACTCTTACAAATACGGGGTTTCGAACTGGCTGGTCTTCGGCCTGCCGTACTATCTGTGGGCCGCCGTCTTTGCCCTCTTCCTGGCAGGCCGGGCACGGCGGACTCAGTTCATCTCCCTTCCGGACCATCTCGCGCAGCACTACGGAAAAGCGCCCGCCCTCGCCGCGGCCGTCATCATCTTCGTGATGACGGTGCCTTCGGCGTATGTGCTTCAGCTGGGCACCATAATCCAATTCCTGTGGGGCTGGCCGCTGGCGTGGGGCGTGGCGGTCGGGGCCGTGCTGTCGGTCGGATACATTGTGATTGGCGGATTCCGGGCGGATGTGCAGATGAACAAGTTGCAGTTTCTCTGCATGTTTGGGGGCTTCGCGCTGATCATTCCCTTCTCCCTCTGGAAACTGGGCGGCTGGTCGTACCTGACCGCGCATGTGCCGGCGACGCACTTCACGTGGCACGGGGGGAATTCCGGATGGTACATCCTGTCGTGGTACTTCCTCGCCATGGAAACGCTGATCGAGCCGTCGTTCTATCAGCGTTGTTATGCGGCGCAGTCGGAACATGTCGCGCGACGCGGGATTTTATGGTCAATTCCGTTCTGGATTCTCTTTGACTTTATGACAACGAGCGCAGGACTGTACGCCAGCGCCGCCTGTGCCGGACTCCCGGACGCGCAGATGTCGTACCCGGCACTGGCCTTCAAGATTCTTCCCCCGGGAATCGCCGGTCTCTTTTTCGTCGGCATGCTGGCGACGGTCATGTCAACGGTGAACTCCTACACATTTCTGGCGGCCGTGGCCTTGGCACGCGACATTGTCTGCCGGGTCAAACCGGTATCCGACCATACCGTGATTACGGCGACACGCTGGGGAATCGCCGCTTCCGTTCTCTTGTCTGTCGTGATCGCCGTGACAGAAAAGTCCGTGGTCAATCTGTGGCGAGACCTTGGATCGATCGGGACTCCGGCGCTGCTCTTGCCGATCCTCTCGACTTTCTTGCCGCGAAAGATCACGTGTTCTTCACGTCAGGCCATGTGGTGGGTTGTTCTCCCGAGCCTGACTTCCGCGACTTGGGTTGTCACCGAGGCAGTGTTTGGGCATTACCCAGCGGGACTGGAGCCGATTTTCCCGGGATTGGCGGTGTCGGCGGGGATTGCGGGAGTGTTGTGGACGAGAAGGACGAAATAGGCGAAATGGACAAGAATAGACGAATCGGAGAGAGGCGAACTCAGATATGCAGCGATTGAACCCACTCGGTGCTGCCGGGCTTGATCCGGATCGTCCGCGATTCACCGCCGCGCCTCAGCGAGACCTCGACTGACGGATCCTTGCAGAGGTCACAGTAACGCGACGTGATGGCGGCGGCTTTTTCGAGATCGTCTTCGGTGGGGGCACCGCGCACGATTGTGACTGGCGAGCCGGTGTCCATCACTTCGAGCAGCCAGTCACCCGGCTCGGCATAGGCTTCGATCTTGTTGTTGTCGTTTTCGCTACGGCCGACGATTGCTTTGGTCACAGCGGTCAGGCGAAAATGGCGTCCAACCTGAAGTAGATTCAGGTCGGTGAAGTTGATGTGGGGGGTGTTCTGAAAAAGATCACGCAGCTTCTTCGAGTACTCCGGGTCGGTGAGCAAACAGCCGGACGCGGGTGAGGGATAGTCTTCCAAACCGAACTCATTCGCCATGGCCATCTGGCGGTGGCGGCTGCGACCGGAGATCGACTCGAGCTTGTCCCGGTCGATCCGGCCATCCAATTCCGGGATCGTCGGCGGCAGGAGCTTTGCAGATAAGGGCCGCAAAAGCCGTCCCTTCAGCCCGGATTCACGCTCGGTGAGATGGAGTTTCGGCAGCATCTGTGAGAAGGGGCGCTGGCCGAGGACTTCGCCGGTGATGACCGCATCAGCACCCACCATGTCCATGTAGTCTTTTCCTTCGCGCAACATCAGGATACGGCAGTCCACGCATGGATTCATGTTCTTGCCGTAACCGTGCACCGGATCGTGCACGATCTTGACGAACTTGTCGGCCAGATGCACCAGCTTCACATCGAAGCCAAACTGTTTGGCGGCCGGGTATGGATTTGAAGAACACGAGGAGCGATCCGACAGATCGCAGCCAAAGTGCGTCATGAACGTCAGCGCGGTGACTTGAACATTCTGACGCAACATCAGGAGTACCGACAGCGATGAGTCCAGCCCTCCCGAAAACAGGGAGATCACGTGCGCGCGGGGCTTCTCGGGCGAGTTTTGCATGACTGCGACCTGATTGGAGTCCACCTCCGGCGAATGATACGCCGCCGCATCGTCCCTGTTTGCAGACCGGCGCAGGCAGAGGACATCAGAGCGGATGTCAGCGGCGGGTCAAAGCAAGACCACTGGTCGAGGCGGGAAGTTCCGAGTAGCGCCGGATGGTGTCGCGAATACGCTCGATGTGCTCCAACTCGTGCTCGACCATGCGTCGCACGACCTTGCGGGCCGTCCACTTCTCGATGGCATTGGCAGCGTCCCGATGGGGTTCGAAGATCACGGTGCGGGTTGTCTCATCCAGCCGCCGCAACGCGGCCGTCACTGCCGCCCGTGTCTCCGCCAGGTGCGGGAGGAGAAACAACCCGCCGGTGCGTTCCGTCATGATCCCCAAACGGGACAGATACCAGCGTTCGCATGACTCGACATGGCTGAGGTGACGCAAAACCGAGCGCCCACCCGGGTACGGCTTCCAGCGAAGAATGCGGGGATTGATTCCGTCAACGAGGCGCATGAGGGTCGCACGCGCGGCGCCCATGACCTTCAATGCATCGTTCAACTGCGCCTTCGTCAGCGGCTGGGCGTCCCATCGGAAAAACGCGTTGACCCCGGAGACGGTCCACGGACTGGTTCCATAGGCCTCCTCGACAACTTCGAGGCGCCGCGGACCATAGCCGGCGGGCGTCGGCGCTCCCATGGCGCGCCGCCAGTCGAGATACTCGGCGATGCGATCACCCAATTGGGCCAGCGCGTGTTTCCGGCTGTCGGCGAAAAGATGACATCCCCAAAGTTCGGGCACATGGGCCATCGCTGCGCCGGTCTTGGAATATTCCAGATACACTTCATAGCGTGCCATGGGTGGCTCCGTCAGCGATCAGTCAGTATCCATATTGCCTGTTCTTCGTCAAAAACCATACCGCCACAGCATGGTTCGGGCAAGAAATCTGCTCCCACATATTATCAGAAATGGAATGGCTGAAAGCAATGGTAAAAATGGGAGGATGGAACGGAACAGGTGGAATGTGCATTACAAAAGCCAGACCAGCGAGTCTGCAGCGAGGGCGAGGAATGGCTGAGGGTAGATTCCCAGCAGCAAGGTGATGATTGCGGCAAGGGCAAGGACGACGGCATATCCACCCGATCCGGCACGGCTCGCGTTGGCGGTCTCGCCGGTTTCAGGCCACATCCAGATGGCCACGACGACGCGCAGATAGTAGTAGACGGAGACAGCCGAAAACAGGACAGCCCAGATCACCAGACCGAGGAGACCCGATTTGAGGGCTTCAGAAAAGAGCGCGAACTTGCCAGCGAAGCCCGCAGTTGGCGGAATACCCGTCAGTGCGAACATGAAGAGTGACAACGCGGCCGCGATGGCAGGCCGACGCCGTCCCAGGCCGGCGACGGAGTCCAAAGTCGTGGCCTTCCCTGCCTTCTCGACCGCCGCGATGACCGCGAATGCACCGACACTCATGGCGGCATATCCCATCAGGTAGAATCCGATGCTGCTGGCCGCTCCGGGCCCGTTGGCGCAAAGCCCAACCAGCACGTACCCCACATGGGCGATTCCCGAGTAGGCCAGGAGCCGTTTCAGGTCACGCTGGCGCAATGCCCAGACGTTCCCGACGAACATCGAGAGCCAGGACACCCACCAGATAATCGTCTGCAACGGCAGGTCAGCGAAGGTCGTCAGAACAAGTCTTAAGAGGAGACCGACCGCCGCCGCTTTTGGCGCTGCGGCGAAGAATGCCACAGTGGGAGTCGGCGCGCCAGCGTACACATCCGGCGCCCACGCGTGGAACGGCACACCCGCAATCTTGAAAAAGAATCCAATGAGAATCAGGACGCCACCGGCCAAAAGCAGCGGCTCCGAGAATGGTCCGGCGGCATAGGAATTGCCGATCGCCTCGAACGCGAACGAGCCCGTGGCGCCATAGACCAAGGCGATGCCAAAGAGCAGGAATCCGGACGCAAAGGCGCCGGTCAGAAAATACTTCGCCCCCGCCTCAACAGCCTCGTCGGACTGAGTTTGGCCCGCGGCCATCGCGTAGAGCGGCAAAGACAGAATCTCCAAGCCGATGAAGATCACGATCAGATTGGCGCCGATGACCAGCAGATCCATTCCCACCATGGACGCCAGAAGTAGACTGAAAAATTCTGCACCAAAGACGCTCTTGGCCTCGCCGTCCCATGCCGCTGTCGCCGTCAGGGTGGCCAGGAAGCCGCCTAAATAGATGATCAGCCGAAACAGATTCGCGAAGCGGTCGGACATGACCATGCCGGAAAACCCGAGCTCGATGTGGTCAAACTGCATCACCACCGCCACGCCGGCGGCCAAGATGAACAACGCCGCATACCACCCCAGGTTCCTCCGGCCATCCGTCATGACATCCATGACCATGAGGAACAACAGGCCCGCCGTAAGAATGATCTCCGGCATGATGGCGGCAAAGTTCATGGTGTGCCCCCATCGCCCGGTGTTTTTCCGGCCGCGCGAGACAGCACGGCCTCTGGGGGAACAAACGGTGTCGGCCGATCCCACGCCGGCGCTTTGATCATCTCCACGGTCCGCACGCGTTTCAACCATGATTCCAGATCGGGGCCGATGCGGTCGAGGAACGGCCGCGGGTAAATACCAATCCAGAAGATCAGCGCGAGCAGAGGAATGAGAGTTGCCAGTTCCCGCCGGGTGAGATCGCGAATCGTCTCGTTGACCGCGTGAACGACCGGCCCAAAAAACACCCGCCGAACCAGCCACAACATGTAACCGGCCGCGAGAATAACACCGACAGTGCTGATCGTCGCGAAGATCGGACGCGCATTGAACGCCCCCAGAAGAATCAGAAATTCACCCACGAATCCGTTGGTCCCCGGCAGGCCAATCGATGAAAGGGCCACAATGAGAAAGGCGATGGAGAACACCGGCACGACAGCGAAGATGCCGCCATAGTCGGCAATCTTGCGTGTATGACGCCGTTCGTAGATCATCCCCACCAATAGGAACAGCGCGCCTGTCGAGATGCCATGGTTGATCTGCTGCAAAAGCGAGCCCGTGGCGCCCACCAGATTCAGTGCCATAATCCCCAGCATGACGAATCCAAGATGAGACACCGACGAGTACGCGATGAGACTCTTGATGTCTTCCTGGATCAACGTCATGATCGCGCCATAGACGATCCCGATGACCGAGAGGATCCACAGGGTATCAGCGAAGTACTCAAACCCCTGCGGGAAGAGGGGGATGGCAAACCGCAGAAAGCCATAGGCGCCCAGCTTCAAGAGCACGCCGGCCAGCATGACCGACCCGGCGGCGGGCGCTTCGACATGAGCATCCGGCAACCAGGTGTGAAAGGGGAACATCGGGACTTTGATCGCGAACGCCAGGGCAAACGCGGCAAAGAGCCAGCGTTGCGCCGATGCGGGAATACCGAGACCATACCAATCGAGCAGATTGAACGTCCCGTGGCCGGAGAAACCGCCGCTGTATTGGTATGTCCACAGAATCGCGACCAGCATCAAGAGCGATCCCGCCATGGTGTAGAGGACAAACTTGACAGTCGCATAAATGCGTCTCTGACCACCCCATACGCCGATGAGAAAATACATCGGGATGAGCATGACTTCCCAGAAGACGTAGAAAAGGAAAACATCGGTGGCCAGAAAGGCGCCGATGACGCCGGTCTCAAGGAACAGGAGCGACGCATAGTAACCTTTTCGCCCTGTCTGGATAGCCGAGTATGACGAAACTACGGCGATCACGGTCAGAAGCGTGGTCAGCAGGACCAATAGCAGCGAGATGCCGTCCACGCCAACCCGGTACCCGATGCCATACCGGCTGATCCAATCGAGACTCTCGACAAACTGAAAGCCGCCGCCAGGGACAAAACCAAACCAGAGCCAGAGCGAGACGATAAACTCGACCGCCGACGCGACTGTGGCGAAGCCCCGAATTTGGGCGTGCCGCTCACCCGGCCAGACCAGCAGCGCGACCCCGCAGAGCACGGGAAAGAATATGAGGACGCTTAAGATGCCCATCAGATGCTCAGCGCGCCGCTCCCATTACAGTGACCAGAACCCAGCCCAACGCCACGGCACAGCCGACGGCAAATGTCGCCGCCCCGAAGCGAAACCGCCCGGTCGAAGTCTTTACACCCCCGGCGGCCAGGGATTGCATCAGCCCGGCGATGCCATTAGCGGCGCCGTCGATGACCGCCAGATCGAACCCACGGTACACCACGCGGCCAAGACCGACGATGGGTCGCACGATGACGGTATCATACAACTCATCAACCCAGTATTTGTTGAGCACAAGATTGTATAGCCCGGCGAAGCGCGCCTTCCAGCGTTCGGGTCGCTCCGGGGACTTGATGTACCATTGGTACGCGAGGAGGATACCAAGCAATCCGACGATGATCGAAACTGCCATGAGGCCATATTCCAGACCCGCGGAATGCTCACCTGCGCTCAGTGCCAGCGTCTGGTCGGCGTGCTCGAAGACAGGGCGGAGGAAATGCTCAAACCAGGCGCCCCCGCCGAGAGTGCGAGGCCAGCCAATCCATCCGCCGATGACAGAGAGCACGGCGAGCGCTATCAATGGCTGAGCCATCGATGCCGGTGATTCATGCGGGTGAACATCATGTGCAACCCGGGATTCCCCGTGAAACGCGAGGAACACGAGACGAAACATGTAAAATGCCGTCAGCGCCGCGGTGATCGTCCCTACCAACCAGAATGTCCAATGGCCAAGAGGCGATGAAAAAGAGCGCCAGAGGATTTCGTCTTTCGACACGAATCCGGCCAGTGGGGGCACCCCAGCGATTGCCAGCGCGGCGATCAGGAAAGTCCAGTAGGTGACGGGCATGGACTTCTTCAAGCCGCCCATCTTGCGTAGATCCTGTTCGTTCGAGAGCGCATGGATGACACTCCCCGCCCCAAGGAACAGCAGCGCCTTGAAGAACGCATGCGTCATCAGGTGGAAGATACCCGCAGCAAACGCGCCGACACCCAGCGCGAGAAACATATAGCCGAGCTGGCTGATGGTCGAGTACGCGAGGACTTTCTTAATGTCGTTCTGGACAAGAGCCATCGAGGCGGCGAACAACGCCGTCGCCGCACCGATAATCGCCACGACCAGCAACGTCACCGGGGCCAGCGCGAAAAGCGTGGAGCAGCGCGCGATCATGTACACACCGGCGGTCACCATCGTGGCGGCATGGATCAGCGCCGAGACCGGTGTCGGGCCTTCCATGGCGTCGGGCAACCACACATAGAGCGGAATCTGTGCCGACTTGCCGGTGGCGCCGAGGAGCAACAGGAGACCGATGGCCGTGAGGGTGCCGCTATACGCCGCCGCGACACTTGGCGCACGCTCGAAGACTTCGAGGAAATTGACTGTGTTGAAATGCCAGAAGATCAGAAAGATGGCCAGGGAAAACCCGAAATCACCAATGCGATTGACGACAAAGGCCTTCATCCCCGCGCGGACCGCAGAGAGACGACGGAACCAGAATCCAATCAGCAGATAGGAACAGAGGCCGACCCCCTCCCAACCGATGTACATGACCAGAAAGTTGTCCGCCAAAACCAGCATGAGCATGAAGAAGACAAAGAGATTCAAGAAAGAGAAATAACGGGGTTGATCGGGATCGTGCCCCATGTAACCGAGCGAATACACGTGAATGAGAAAACTGACGCCCGTAACGACCAGGATCATCACCGCCGAGAGCGGATCGAGCAGGAAACTGACAGACGCGTGGAAATTGCCGGTGACAATCCAATCAAACAGGGTCACAGTCAGACGTCCTGTATCCGCTGAGCGCACCGCCGCGAAGGCAAACAACGAGACAGCGAATGACAGGAACACGGAAGCGCAAGCCACCAGACCGGCGGTTCGTTTCCCCCACCGGCGTCCGAAAAAACCGTTGAGCAGGAAGCCGACGAGCGGCCAGAGGGGTAGGGTCCAGAGGAGCGTGTTCATCGAGTGATCCGACCTATCCTTTCAGGATATTCAAGCGATCGACATCGATTGAGCCCTTGCGCCGGAAGATGGCGACCAGTATCGAAAGTCCCACCGCCGCCTCGGCCGCCGCAACAGTCAGCACAAAGAACACCATGACCTGCCCGCCCAAGTCGCCATGCACACGGGCGAAGACCACCAGAAGGAGATTCGCCGCATTGAGCATCAGTTCAACGCTCATGAGGGTGACGATCACGTTGCGTGCGATAATGACACCGAACACACCCAGGGTAAAGAGGATGCCCGCGAGGACCAGATAATAACTTAGAGGGACAGGCAGCATCGTTTAAGCCTCTCTCCCTCCGTGAGTCTGCGCGGTGGTTCCAGCTCCGGAACGACGGCGCGCCAGAACAACCGCCGCCAACACCGCCGCCAGCAGCAGAAGCGATGTCAGTTCGAAGGGAAACAGGTATCCGCCAAAGAGAGCGCGCCCTACCGAACGCACGCCGCCAAATCCTTCGGGCGATGGCACGGCGACGGACTGCTCCCCGCTGAAGAGAATGACCATTTCTCCCAGCAAAGCCCCGGCAGCCAGCGTGCCCAAGACACCGATTCCCGGCAACCGGTCGGATCCGAATTCATCCTTTCGGAGATTGAGCATCATCACGATAAAGAGAAACAACACCATGATGGCCCCGGCATAGATGATCACCTGCAGCGCGGCGACAAACTCCGCCGACAATTGCAGGAAGAGTACCGCCAGCGCCACAAGCACCACGATCAGGTGGAGGACCGAGACGATCGCGTTTTTCAGGAAGATCACGCGGACCGCGGCAATCACCGCGACGATTGCCGCCACCCAGAAGATGAACTGATCCATCGTCAAGAGAATCTATTGACAAAACGTGATAAAGCAAATCGTCCCGTCACCGCACGGGACCGAACGCGCAAGTATCGGGACGGCGGATGAGACAGTCAACCATGAAATCGGGGTGGCAGCTATTTCTGCCAGCCGTATCCGGATGGTCCGCAAAGAGTTGACGAGCCAGCGTGCCCGCGGCCTATTTCAGGAGCACGAGCTTCGCGACCGCCGACGAGCGTGTGGTCACGAGCTTTGCGAAGTAAAGACCTGTGGGAACAGGGTTTCCATAGTCGTCAGTAGCATCCCATGTGATACAGGCTTCGCTTCGCGTGTCGGAAAGACCAAGCACACGTACTTTCTGACCGAGGACGTTGAAGATTTCCATGGAGATTGCAGCCTCCCCTTCGGTCCACCTCAGCACGATAGAGGAGTTGGACGGGTTGGGGGTAGCTGAAAGGATCAGGGACTGCGTGGGTTTGCTCTCGGAGGATTGAGGCTCGATCGCTGTTACGAGAGGGGCCCAGATGTAGATGCTGGAGTCGGAAACGAAGAAGAGGTCGGTTTGTGTCGCGGTGGAGAGCGGCCCGGTTTGCAGGTCGACTGCCGACATCCCACAGAGTGTGTCAAGAATAGCACCGTTATCGAGTTGGCGTACCTCCCAGCCTTGGCCAGCAGCCAATGGCAAGATCCATAGTGTCCGGTCGATGCCCTGTATGTCAAACGCGGCGATGCCCGAATACGTCGATCGTTCTGCAAATGACGCGCCCCAGCGAGACGTCGACACTCCCAAGCGCGACGACGATATGGAATTCGACTCATTCACGAAG
>JAVHPP010000098.1:0-12028 GCA_036170655.1 Candidatus Zixiibacteriota bacterium
CTTCTCGATAGACGGTTCGCCACCCCAAGGGATAACAATCACGAACTGGCCGGAGACAATACATCCGGCAAGGACGAGTATTGCGGTGATGCCTGTCAGTGCGAGCGCGTGGCGTAAAAACCGTTTCATGGTCATCTCCTCCACCTATAAGATCCCGAAATAGTAGTTCAGTCCGCCCGTGATGTGCCCCCACTTGCGCGAGGCGCCGCCCTTGACCTTCATCAGTTCACCGGAGGCGCGTGCCTCGATGCCAATGTGGCCGAGGCCAATCTCAAGGCCCATACCTGCATTCCACCCAAGCTGGCTCTTGCTGTCCAAACCAGGTGCGCTCTCGTTGTAGTACTTCGCACCGATAAATGGGAAGAAGCGAAATCCGGTGACCGGCCCCGCACCGCCCAGAATCAGATTCACGCCAACGGCACTGTACTTGGCTCCCTTGAATGTCAAACCGGACAGATCATCGGTTTTCCAGTCTCCGTTCCGGAAAAACGTGACGTTGGGCTCGAGGCCAAGCAGTCCCGCGAGCGAGAGTTTCAGATGCACACCAGCCACATAACCCCGCTCGGCATCCTTTTGGACAATGGGAATGTTGACACCGCCAAAGCCGCCGATTCCCCACCCCGTAGCGTTGACGGCAGGCGCCGCGCCCGGCAATATCAATGCGAGCGCGGTGATAATCGTCCATTTCTTCATCGTTGCTCCTTTGTGAAACCGTTGCACTCCATTATACGCAATCAGGACAACTGGTCCTTCTTCGTCAATGGGAAAAGAGACGACCACACAGCCATGAGAGAGGCGCGACTCAGCTGGATGATGTCAGGATCCTCGTCCGCTGCATCTCGTCGAGCTCCAGAGAGTCGGCAAAAACGTCGAAATTGTGTCGGGCCAAGTTTTCCAGCAGCGCCACATAGGTATCGACCAAGACAGTCAGGGCACCTGCATTCTCACGAGGCGCCGCCGCCAGAATCTCCTCCATGTGGCAGCGGCCACGCGCCAGATGTGTCTGTGCCCGATGGGATTCGAAACGCGCCAGACGAACATACGCCTCGCTCGCCCGGTGTTCCTCCTTCATGCGGTACAGGTCTTCAATGCTCAGATCAAAGGCATCCAAATCCGCCTGTGGCAGATAGACAAGACCGGAGCGCCCGACAGACAGATCATTGCCGACATCGCGGAGGATATGCACCCAATAACAGAAAATCGCCAGGTCCTCGGTGGCTTGGGCAACCCGCGCATGATCCCAAGGACACTCGAAGCGGCCGGATTGCCTCGAAGGACTCATCAGCACCAGATGCGTGAAGACGACAGCCGGCGCGACCGACGCCCCGCTCATGTACCGGCGCAGGCCTGCCCAGTCGCGGAACATGGGCTGATGCAGATCGCTGACCATGGCCTGCGCCAGATTCTCCCAGGGATCGAGCGGTAATGCGAAGTGGTCAAACGTGTCCGCCAGCGCCAGCCAGACAGGTCCGGCGCCGACCTTCCCGGCATGGGCGTCGCGCACCAATTGCGACCATCGGCCGACCATATCCTCCGCCGCGCGGCGGGTCTTGTCTGTGAGAGCCGACCGATTGGGGATGTTGTCGACAAAGTCGTCGACAAACCGCATCGAGGCGTAGGCGGCGGCAAATGCCCGACGCGTCTCGGGAAAAGCGAGATACTGCGCTGCCGCGTGCAGGTGCGGCTTGTCCCGGCACGCCACCTGGTCGCAGATGGCATAGGCATCATCGACTTCGCTCCGATGTTTTCCCGCGTGCATCAGATCAAGTAACACATGAATGAGGTCTGGAGCAAACAAAACGGCCGCGGTTTACCGGGCTGATGACAAAGATGCGACCGCGCTTACCCGGGAATTGCCCCGAGGATTTCGCCATCTTCGGGAAACCGGCCGGCAACTTTCTTCGAAAAAATCAGCTTGCCGTTGACCGTCACGTCAAAAACGCCGCCCGCTCCCTGGATCAGTTCCGCGTCGATTCCGCGTCGATTCTTGAGTGTGGCCGCCAAACTGGAGGCCTGGGGCAGGTAGTTTCATTGACCGCAGTAGGTAATCGAAATTCTGCTCGGCATTCCTCATTCCTCCTCTGTTATTTTGAGTACCAAAGTTCAAGTCAATGCGCAATCATGGCACGAAGCGTTGATCTGTTCTGCAGGGACTTGCCATGCAGTCCATGCCGGTCCATGCAGTCCATGCAGTCCATGCAGTCCACGCCGTCAATCGTCCACTCTCGTGCGAGAACCCTCCCCGGCTCAGTCGTCGCGATGAACCAGCGTGGACGAAGACTGGGCTGTCGGGAAGATGATCATCTCGGTGATGTTGACATGCGGTGGACGGGAGGCGGACCACACGATGGCCTCGGCGATGTCCTCTCCGTGCAGCGGCGTAATTCCCTTGTACGGGATCGCCGCTCGCTCCCGGTCGCCTTTGAACCGGACGACACTGAATTCGGTTTCCACCAAACCGGGGTCGATCGACGTGACACGAATCGGTGTGCCCGACAAATCCATCTTCATCCCACGCGACAGCGCCCTGACCGCAAACTTGGTGGCGCAATAGACATTCCCGCCGGGATAAACCTCGTGACCGGCAATGGAACCCAAGTTGATAATGTGACCACGATTGCGCGCGACCATCCAGGGAATAACAGTGCGACTGACGGCTAAGAGACTCTTGATGTTGACGTTGATCATCTCGTCCCAATCGTCCAGCAGGCTCTCGTGGAGTTTCGACAGCCCGCGCACGAGCCCGGCATTGTTCACGAGAATATCGACGTCGCGCCAGCGGCCCGGCAACGTCTCCAGCTGACCGGCGATCTCCTTGTACTGCTGCAAGTCAACGGGCAAACAATAGCATTCGGTCTTATGCGCCTTTTTCAGTTCCGCGGCCAGCGCGTCGAGGCGATCCGCCCGGCGGGCGATGAGAATCAGGCGGGTGCCCTCGCGGGCGAAGGCGCGTGCGGTTGCCAGACCGATACCCGACGAAGCACCGGTGATCAGAACGAGTTGATGAGTCAGACTGGTCATCTCGATTACCTTCTTCCACCTGTTGAACCTTATCCCCGGCTTATTCCAGGTTCCCCACCGTTGCCAAGACACAGCTGCCGGTATTCAAGTACTTTCGTGCCACGCGCTGCACATCCGCCGGCTTTATGGCACGGACAGCCTCGGCCAGATGTTGCCCGTGATCGTACCCGACACCGGTGAACTCATCGACGCACATATAATAGGCCTGGTTCACACGGGACAACTGCGCCATCAGCGCCGATCCCCAGATTGAGTTCTGTGCGATCTCGACTTCCTCGGGTGCAGGGGGTTCATCCTGGAGACGTTTGATCTCTTTCAAGATGCCTTCTTTGGCCTGGGCGTAGTTCTTTTTCCCCGTTCCCATCGTACAGGCGTACCAGCCAAAGTCGCGATCGAACCGCACGAATGATCCGACGGAATAAGCCAGTCCCTGTTTTTCACGCAACTCGCCTCCCAATCGCGATGACAGAATTTGGTTGGCGACCATGATCGCCGATGCGTCGGCGTCGGCGGCTCCAGGCAACACTCCACCAAGATAAATGTAGACCTGCGCCTTCTCCATCGGTTTGTGCGTGACGATCAGCCCACGAGGAGACATGGGCTTCGCCACAGTCACGCTGGAGGGCGTCCCCGTTGCAATCTTTCCGAAGCTGTCCTCCAGCAGTTTGAAGGCGCTTTCAACATCGAGGTTGCTGACGCATGTGAGAATCATGTTCGCAGGGGCATAGAGCGTATGGAGGTGCTTCTTCAGAACATCAGGCGTGAATCGCATGATGCTTTCGACCGTGCCCATAACCGGATGCGCGTAGGGAGCGCTGCCGAACAGCGAATCATAGAACAACTCCCGACAGGCCTGGTTCGTGGAGCCCGCGGACATCCCGAGGAGCCCCATCACCTGCTTTTGGGTCTTGGCCACTTCGTCGGGCGGGAAGACCGAATGATCCAGCATATCCGCCAGAAGGCCGGCCCCCGTCTGGGCGAACTCGTCAATCGTGGCAAATTTGATGAATGTGTATTGCGGTGTTGTGTAATGATCGTCATAGGGGATGTACGGATTGTCGTTGGTGGCCAGATCTGCGCCGATGGAAGTCAGCGTCCGGCTGATCTGGTCGGCGGTCCGTGTCTCCGTGCCGCTTTGGAGCATGCGGTTGACGAAATCCGAAATCCCGGTCAGCTCCTCCGGTTCACAGGCGGCACGGCCCTTCCCCAGGATGTTGATGGCAAAGACACGTGAATCGGGGTTGCTCTTGACGATTGCAGTCATGCCATTGGCGAGCGTCCGCTTTGCGTACGAGGCCAGCTTTGGCTTCGCGACGCCGCTGGCTGAATCGAATGCGGCCGCCTGCTTCGGTGTGACAATCGTGGCGACGTAGTTTTCTCCGCCGAGATACCGTGCCGCGGTCTGTCGCAATTCCCCCAACTTCACCCGTCCAAGACGATCGGGAAGTTCATCCATGAATTGGTATCCAGTCACCACCATCATCGGTGCCTTCATGAGCGCGTAATAGTGCAGCTTCTCCCGGAGAAACAAGTCTTCAACCTTCAACCGGGTCACGATGGCCTGCAAATCCTCCGGCGGGACGTTCAATGACGGCAAATCGTGCATGACACGATCAATCACGGTTATGATCGTATCGGCCTTCGACGCGTCGCCCGATGTGATCGACAATCGCAGCGCGCTGAATTCTTCCTGCGATTCGAGAGACGCCGTGGCGCTCGTGGCAAGCGGATTTTCCCCTTCCGTGAGTGCTTTCTGCAAGGGCGACAGCGCGCGCTCATTGAGGATCTCCGTGAGCAGCGTCAGCGGGAAGTATGAGGGATCGGTAAACACCGGCAGACGGAAATGAATATCGATATGTGTTTCAGCGATGCCGGCCTCGGTGCGCTTGATGGTCCGCCCAGCAACCGGGGAGATACTGATCGCGGGACGCGGCGGAATCGGCAGGGCCGGATGAAGTCCGAATGTGCTCTCCAGCGTCCTTTGCATGGCGGTGGCGCTGAAATCGCCGATCACCAGCATGATCATGTTGTTGGGCTGGTAATATGTGTGATAATAATCCATGACCTCCTGGCGAGGAATCGTGGCGATCAGGTTCTCATAACCGATGACCGGACGCGCGTAGGGGCTTCCCTGATATGCCCAGCGATCGTGAAAGAGTTCGGCGATGTTGTCGGGCGTGTCGTTGTCTTTGCGGATTTCCTCGATGACGATCTTCCGTTCCTTGGGGAACCGATCCTCCGGGAAGATGGAATTGAATAACATGTCCTGCTGGATGTCGAGCGCTTCGCCGATGTACTCGGCGGGCACCAAAGACAGGTAGGCCGTCAGCTCCTTGCGGGTGAATGCGTTGATGTAGCCGCCCAAGTTCTTGATGCGGTCCGAAATCTGCTCCTGCGTCCGGGTCGCGGTGCCGTTGAAGAGCAGGTGCTCTAGGAAATGCGTGACGCCATTGTTGTAGTCTGTTTCGTACTTCGAGCCGGAGCGGACAAAGACAATCGACGCGATCATCGGGCTGGAGTGATTCTCTTTGAGAATGACATCCATCCCGTTGGACATCTTGTAGGTCGTGGTCGGGGCAACTGGCTGCGTTTGTGCATGACCCAGCGCGTAAGCACCCACGGTCGCCAGCAGAGTCAAGATCACCACGCGGCGGTTCATCTGTCTCATCGTTCCTCCTTTGCAATCGCGTTCCCATGCGAGCGCCCAATATAGACCTTACGCGAGGCGATTCGCAACGGATTCGGCGCCACAACGCAAGATCGCATAACGGCGCGAAAGAGTCGCGACCGCCCCGCGTACCAGCCCCAAGAAGCGGGTGCAAAGCACCCGCCCTTCAGGATGAACCCTACTTTCGCAAACCAAACCAGAGGAGAAACAGCGGCTTGAGATTCTTCAGCCAATCGACCGGGCGGACCTTGGTGTACGATTCGGTTTTCTCGAAATCGTAGACTTTCGAGACAGGGACCTCGGCGACACGAAACTTGTGGGCGTTGACTTTGAACAAGAGATAGAATTCGATCTCGTAGGAAAAGCCCAACCATGGCTGGTTCCAGTCGATGCGCGGATCGGTCAAGAGCGAGATGCGGTAGGCACGAAAGCCGTTGGTCGCGTCGGTGAGACGTTTGCGCAGCGCCAGCGAGAAAGTCCACGTGTACATCTTCATCGCAATCCAGCGATGCACCGGCAGACCTCGGCTGAGGCCGCCCTTGGTGAAGCGCGACCCTTGGACATAGTCGGCCCGATCCTCCAGGATCGGCGCAACGAGCGGCGGGATATTGCGCGGATCGTCCTTGCCGTTTCCCGCCATCAACGTGAAGATATCGTACCCGTTCTTGATGGCGAAGTTGTAGGCGTTGCGGATGGCGGTGCCGGGGCCGAGATTCTTCCCGTGGGAGATGATCTCGACTTTGGGATGATCGACCGCACGGATCGCCTCGACCGAGCCGTCGGTGGAGCCATCGTCAACGATGAGAATGGTGTCGACGACGGCATCGACGGTGGCATCCTTGAATCGTTCGATCAGCGGACCGATCTTGCGCGCCTCGTTGTAGCAGAGGATGCAACTGACGACCCGTGGCTTCGCGGGTCGACGCGGAGTCTCTGGTGGCGATGCAAATAGGTCAGACTGCGTCATGGGAAATCGAAAACGGACCGCTCACGTTGAACTCCTTGCGGTATACCGTTCACGGTGAACTGCACACGGTGAACCGTACGGGCGGGTCCGTGACCCGACCTTTTCTTCAGGCAGCGGCAGGGCAAGTCTGAGACCCGTTCCGACGCCGGAATCAGGGCACGATACGAAGGCGGACAAGAGTGTCCGCCCCACCAGAACCTGTCTCATGCTGTGATACATCACGAACTCATTCCTCCGCCATCAAATCTGCGCGGCGCACAATGCGCAATTGCTTCAAGTACTCCTCCGCGCGGCTGAAGTACTCTTTCGGTTTGCCGCGTGAGCGAATCCACTCGACATACTGGGCGATGCCATCGTCGACGGAGTACTTGGGCTGAAACCCCAGCGCCTTCAGCCGGTCAGCGTTCGCAAACAGATGCCGCAGATCAATCGGGCGGAAGAATCCCGGTGTCTCCGGCTCGGTGCTTACTTTGTAGGCCCTGGCGAGCTTGCGCGCGAACTCGGCCACGCCTGTCGCCCTGCCGGTCCCGACATTGAAGACGACGCCATTGGCACGACCGTCTTCGGCCACCAGAAGGTTGGCTGCGGCAACGTCCTTGACAAAGATGAAATCACGCGACTGGCGTCCATCCTCATAAATGACCGGCGGGAGGCCATTGAGCAATCGCGTCGAAAAGATCGAGCAGATCCCGGAATACGGGTTGAACAGTGACTGACGCGGGCCATAGGTGAGCGAGTAGCGCAGGGCGGTCGCACCGATGCCCAATTCGCGGCCCATCGCCAGGGTCAGACGTTCTTCAAAGTACTTGGTGATTGAATAGACACCGGTGACGTCAGCGTCGGTCATCTCATCGGTGGGACGCGGGGCTGCGTCGGCACCGCACTGCGGGCAGGGGACCTCCCACTGGCCGCGGCGGAAACGGTCTTCCGAGCGAAGCGGCGGGTGGAAATCGCCATGGATGGCACACGTGTACTTGCCCTCACCATAGATGGCCTGCGACGATGCGGTCACCACCTTGCGAATCGGCAATGATTTTTTCTTGATGACTTCGAACATCAGGGTCGTGCCGACAGCATTGACCGCGGTCATCTTGGAAATCTCGGGAGCAAATCCTCCGTAGGCGGCCTCGTGAAAAACGGTATCGATCCCCTTCAGTGCGCGTTCCCATGCAGATTCGTCACGGACATCAGCCTCAATGAACTCGGCATCATGCGGGATCCAGTCCGGCCGGCCATCCAAGTGGACGGTCGGCTCAAGGTTGTCGAGGATGCGGACAGAATGCCCCCGTTCCAGCAGCAAATCCACAATGTGAGAACCAATGAGTCCGGCGCCGCCGGTCACCAGTGCCTTCATGGGCAAAACTCCTCAGTGGCCGTATTTTCAAACGGCCAAGAAATGGTCAAGTTACATGCCTTGCTGCCGCGCGCAAGAGAAAGATCCCAGTGATGATTCCAACAGCAAATCTGCGGCTTGGCGCTGAATGGCCACGCAACATTCCTTTTGTTCGATAAAATAACCGCTTGACAGAACCCGCAAGCAGGCGATCTTGCGGGGGTCTGGGCGGATCAGATGCTGCCGGGGCCGGGTCTGGCCTCAGTTGTTGTTGGCACACCGTTTGAACGCTGCGTTCGTTCCCCCTCAGCCCAGCGCCTTGTAATTTTGCACCACATCTCGACCCCGGCGACATATATATCGTCGGAGCGGGACGATATCGTTACTGGCCGGCGCCTGCGGCGAGGGTACGGGCCCGAGCATCGTCCGGGTAGTACTCGAGCCATTTCCGCGCGGCCTTGGCGGACAAGTCTGATCTCTTGTTGGCGATGCAGTAATTGACAAATGACTGGTACGTCATCTGGTCGTACGGGTTCATGTAGAAGGCCCGCGCCAGATACTCGCCCGCCTGATCGGTCCGGCCGGCCAGTTCACACATCTTGCCCCAGAACAGCCAATAGATGCGATTGTCCGGCGTTTCGCGTGCGTACGCGCCGACGGCGTCAGTTCCGCGGTCGATCAGGTCGCGTGCGCCCGCTGAGTCTCCGCGCGCCTTCATCATCTCGGCCATCTGGTCATAGCATCTCCAGTAGAACGGGAAGGTCTCGACCGCCTTTCGATTCCAATGCTCCCATTTCAGCGTGTCGTTCTGACGCCGGTAATGGTCAGCGAGGCCCAGCATCTTCTCGGGAAACGCCATGGCCAGCCCGATGGCATTGTCATCCAAACCGACCTTGGGGGAATTGTAGCTGCGATATTGGAAGACCGAATCCATCAGGGCCGCGGTGCGATCGTAATCGAATTCGTAGTTCGCATCTTCCCGGATGACTTCAAACGCATTGCCAATCATCCGGCAGTGACGTTCCAGTCCGAGTCGCGATTTATCGGCGGGCGAGCCGGAAAAGTAGACGGGGCGCTCCCACTTGTTGTTAATGATGATGTGTTCGACAATCAACTGGGCCGGCGAGACGACGTCCTCCCCGTCACGCGTGGTGAAGAGATAATGCCGCGATCCGGTCACGGGGTCGCGGTAGGGTTCTTTGGGACGGAACATGTCGGGACCCAGTGACCGATCCAGGACAGCCCAGAGGATTTGATCATCAGTGAAGGTGACCGGCAATCCCCAAGAATGTTTCATTTGGTAGATATACCAGTCAGTCTGCGCCAGCGACAGGTTGACAATCGAGACATCCCGTCGCACGCCATAAACGTCCTGGATACACCACAAAGGGAAGGTATCGTTGTCGCCGCCGGTGAAGAGAATGGCGTTTGGCCCGCAGGACTGAAGGAGATCATAGGCGTAATCGTACGGTGTGTAATTCCCCGAACGGTCCGCGCCACGCCAGTTGGCCCTCAGGGTGTGCAGGGGAAGCAGGGCCGCGACAATGCCAATCGCAATCGGGATCGCCTGACGCTTCCATTGTTTCATGGCGAGTTCTGCCAAGCCGGCTAGCCCCAAGCCCATCATCATGCCAAACACGATGAAGGCCGGTGTGAAGAAATAATCCCGGTCGCGCACCTCCATGTAGGCATCGGGCGCAAGACGGTAGTACTGCGTGCCATCGGCAAAATTCATATACCAGACCAAACCGACTGATCCCGTCAGGAAAAGAAGCAGAACGTACATGCCCCACGGTGGGCGGCGACGGATCAACCACCAGACACCCCAGTAACCGACCAGCATGACCGGCACCATCGGCCAACCATCGAAACCATACTGTTTGCGGAAAGAGCGGTAGAACCCCATGTGGGCGTGATCGCCGAGCTGGTTGGTCCATGTTCCACGGCGGGTGAAGGCTCGTTCGACCATTCCGGTCTGGCCATACTGCTTGCGTTCGAGGAAGCTGCGGAACGAGTCGAATGTTTCCGGATTGTTCTCATCGATGTGAGGATTCTGATGCGAGCGGATGGGGATAAAAAGCTGCGAGGTATACCCCAGCCAGCCGGCCACCATGATGGCGGCGACCAGACTCCAACCCGCACGGGCCCGAGGGGACAAGGCCATCAGGACGGTGATGACCGCCCAAGCGCTGGCGGCGACAAGAAACCAGGTCAGGTCAACCGCAACCATGAACATGACGAGCCCGGTCACCCAGAAACGCCAGTCCCGCCGCAGGCCTTCATCAACCATCACAATCAGGAGGAAGACCACGGGCATGGCGAGGAAAACCGTCATGTGGATGCCCAAGGAGAGCAATGCCAGATACCCGATCGCAATCAGGTAACGGTTCCCTCGCGGCTTGTGACGACTGTCAATCCAGCGCAAGGTCAGCCAAGTCAGGAACAGGATGAGAAACATGGATGCGCCATAAACTTCGGCTTCGACCGCGTTGTTCCAGTGGGTTTCCGAAAAAGCAAGAAAAAGAGACCCGGAAATACCGCCGCAGATGGCGACGACGGTTTGCCAAGGTTCCATTGGCTGGTCGTTGACACTCAGCGCGCCACGGATCAGCCGGACCAAAACTAACAGGGCGATCCCGGCGGCGAGGGCGCTGGAAAAGGCGGAAATGTAATTGATTCGAACCGCAAGGTCGGACGACAGTGGCAGAATGGAAAATATCCGTCCGATCAGCACAAAAAGCGGTGTCCCGGGCGGGTGGGGGATACCAAGGATATTGGAGCAGGCGATGAATTCCCCACAATCCCAATAGGATAGCGTGGGTGCCGCCGTCAATACATAGACGGCCAGAGTGAACAGGGTGACAACCCCTGCCACGAGATACTGTATTCTGTTGAACGTCCGCTCATCCATTCTCAATTGGTCACCCCTTCAGAAGTTTCTGCCAGCAGCCGATGAATAAAGGGTAACTAAGTTACATCCCGTTGCCCTGTTGGCCAACGGGAAACAGGCGTCCGAAGACCGGAATTCGGAATCATTGTCGAAGTTGACATTCGTCGCATTACGGGATGATCTCAAGCACGGGAGGGGACATGCTGATCTGGTGCGGGATACTTTTCACTCTTGGCATCCTTGCCTTCATGGATAGTCTCTTCAATTATGGGGACATCTTCCGGCAGGTTAACTCGGTGCTGTTCATGCTGGTATCGCTGGGACTCCTGGTCAGAACGACCACGAAGATTCGTACCCATGCGATCGAAAAGAATCTTGAACGCATCAACGCCCTGGAAGAGCAAATCGTTGCTCTACAACAGGGTGGCCGGAAAGACCGGGAACCATCCCAGCGTGTCAGCGTGTCGGCCTGAGTTTCCCGAGGCACGTGCGATTTCCATCATGTCACCGCAGGCTTAAGGCTGCGGGACATCCAGCTTCTGCAAGTGCAGCCGCGCGTCCTCAACAAGCGGCGAATCCTTGTATTCCATGATGATCGTCTGATACGCGGCGCGTGCCTGCTGGCGGTCGGCCAGCGGACCTTCGTACAACGCGCCGATCGCCGCCCAGGCCCTTGGGACAAGGTGACTGTCGCGATAACGTGCGATGAGTGAGTGGTAGTCTGCCACGGCCTCGCTTGGTGTTGTCCGTGCGGTGTGGATAGCCGCGATTTGGAAGAGACCATATGGCGCCAGTTTGTTGGCCGAATCGGCCACGATCTGGCCAAAGGATACGAGGGCAGAGTCTGTCATCCCTCGCCGCCATGCGTACAGACCTGCGGCGTACCGGTCCAGTGACCAGTTCATCGCATCCTTGCTGTCGGTGAGGAGAACCTTCAATTCGAGGGCATCGTTGACGTACAGGCCACGCGGGAATCGCTGGACCAGTCCTTTCAGATCAGTTGCGCACCCGTCATACTCCTTGGAGAACAACCGGAGTTCGGCAATCCGGAAGGCGATTTCCTCACTTTCGTCCTGATTGGGACGGGCGGCTTGTGCTGCGCGATAGGAGGAATCGGCGGCAGCAAGCTCCCCGAAATAGACATCCAAG
>JAVHPP010000099.1:0-12027 GCA_036170655.1 Candidatus Zixiibacteriota bacterium
GTTGCCGTGCCCGATTCCTGCCCCTGCTGAGGGGCGGGCACGGCAAGCCGTGCCCCTACGGACCTCCGATTTCTGATACCGTCCTTGATTGAGGGCATTACGTCTGCACGAGTCAATTGCGGCCTGGATCGCGCCGACATGATATCGCGCAGACATCCCCCGTCTATTCGTCTGCCGCCGTTTCCGTCGTCGCATCCAATTCCTCGTAAAGCACCGTGAGTTGATTGTACAACTGGCCACGCTGGGTTGTCAGTTCGGACAGGCGCTTCCAATCCCGAGCGACGGTCTCACCAGACAACTCCCGTTCAATGGCCTGGACTTGCTCTTCGAGTACGGTGATTTCGCTTTCCAGCTTCTGACGTTTCCGCTGAAGACGCTGATCCTGTGCCCGTCGCGTTTTGCGCGATTCCCAGTCGGCCGCCGCGTCCGAGGGTGGCACACCTGTCATGTGCGCTTGAGTCTCATCTTGTTGCGACATCGACGCCTGACGGGCGGCCCAGTCCGAGTAGTTTCCCAGACTCAGCCGGACCGTACCTCCCGCCACATAGAGAATCTTATTGGTGAAACGATCCAGAAACTTGCGGTCGTGACTGGCGACTAGGGCGGTCCCCTCGTATGCGGCCAGCCCGTCTTCGAGGACCTCACGTGAACTGATGTCCAAGTGGTTCGTCGGTTCATCCAACACCAGAAAATTGGCCTTCGTGAGCATCAGTTTCGCCAGCGCCAGGCGGGAACGTTCTCCCCCTGACAAGGCCGAGACCGACTTGAAAACATCGTCTCCACGGAACAAGAATCGCCCCAGATATGACCGGAGTTCGCCCGCAGTAAAATGCGGGAACTCGTCCCATATTTCGCCAATCACCGAACCCTGTCCGTTGAGGATGTCGAGATGCTGGTCGAAATAGCCGATCTCGACATGTTCACCGATTCGAATCCGGCCATCATAATCGCTGTCCAGCCCGACGATCGCGCGCAACATGGTCGTCTTGCCGGCGCCGTTGGGACCAACAACACCGATCTTGTCGCCCCGTTCACAGGTGAAATGCAGATCCCCCAGCACGATCCTCTCGCCGAATCGTTTCCCAAATCCCGTGACCGTCAACACGTCGCGGAATGAGGTGCGCTGTGTTTGGAACCCCACCTTCAATGTCCGTCGATCCTGCGATGGCGCTTCGAGCCGTTTCACCTTGGTCAGAGCCAGACGCTTCGATTGCGCCTGACGAGTTTTCTGTCCTGCGATGTTGCGGCTGATAAAGTCTTCGATGCGCGCGATTTCGGCCTGTTGCATATCATAGGCCTTCTGACGTCTTGCGAATCTCAGCTGCCGTTCGGTGCAGTAGGAGCGGTAATCTCCATCATATTGCTCCAACCGTCCGGACACCAGCTCGACCACCCGCCCGGCAAATCGTTCGAGCAGGACGCGGTCATGTGAGACGAGCACACAGGCCACCGGACTGTGCGCAAGAAACCCCTCCAGCCACTCGACCGCCGGGATATCGAGGTGGTTCGTCGGTTCATCGAGAAGCCACAGGTCTGAGGGAACGAGCAGCAGCCGTCCCAGCTCGATTCGTGTCCGTTCTCCTCCGGAGAAACGCGACAGGGGTTGCGTCCACTGGATGCGATTGAATCCCAGCCCCGTCAGCACGACTTCAGTCTCCTGCTCGAGTTGGTATCCCCCCGCGTGTTCCAGTTCGTATTGCGCGGCGCCAAGGCGCTGCTGGAGTTCGGAATCAAGGGGAGACTCGGACACAGCCAGAGTCAGGTCATCCACCCGCTGGCGCATCAACCGCAGATCCTGGCGTGACGCGACCAAGTAGTCAAAGAGGGCAAGATCACTGTCGCGGTCGGGAATCTGCTGCATCTCCGTGATTCGCACACCACGGCCCGTTGTCCGGGTACCCCTATCCGGCACCAAGCGTTGACTGAGAATCCCCAAGAGAGTTGATTTCCCAGACCCATTGCGACCGAGGAAGGCAATCTTCTCCCCCGACCTGATCTCCCAATCAACACCCGTGAGGACATCACCGGTCGGGAACCCTTTTGTGATTCCATGGAGCGAGATCAGGATCATCGCACACGTTTGTCCACGTTCAAGTCTGCCGCGGATTCCATGATCCGAACGGCACAGCTCAATAAGTTAGGATCGTCGAGAGCCGGGGTCAATCGACCGGTAACGGATGACGCGGCAGAGCAGGCGTTGCTGTTTCCCCGGTGACCGGGATGTCACGCCGTCGGGTGCGTGCAACCACCATCTCCAGGAGAAACAATCCCATCACGACCCAGAGGAACACGCCCCGAACCTCGGTTCCATACCGGGTTTGTGTGACCACTTCGCCGAGCGCACGGTCGGGATCGATGAACACCAGCTTGTATCCCTGCCAGCGACGTTCGAGTTCCTCATGTGAGATCCGTTCCGGCGCCGTCTCTTTGGGATCAACATTGACAGCGAAGGCATCAATGGGGCGATCGTTCACCAGAAGCGTATAGATCCCGGGCCGGTCCAGCGCCCCGATTCTGACGCTGACCCGCCCTCCGGACCATTCCACGGCGGGACGGGATGCCAGGCCATCCGGCCCAGCCAGTTGCAAGTCGGCTCCGGCAGCGATGGTGCCCGCCGGTTCGCGCACAACCGGTTCGCCAACGAGAAAATCGCTGCGCCGTTCACTGAGGTCGGCGGACAGGTATTCGACCAGACGATGCATGAGAGGGACAAACAAAGAATGCAACGGCAGATCAGTGAACGGACTGTTGGGAGGCGCCCACGACGCGATCAGCTTCCCGGATTCCAAGCGCGATTCCGTCCAGGACGGCCACCCCCCCGAAAAACCCGCCAATGGATGACCGGTGGGAGTCCCGCTCGCCTTGAAAATGGAATACCAGCGAATCTCCGGTATCTTTTCGCGCGGCACCTGCCGGTAGACCGCCCACACCGGATGATCCCAGTCGATCCGGTCCCACACGAAGAAGCGTTCCGGGTTGGGTGGCGCGGGATTCGCCCCCAGCCGCATGCCGAAATACGGTACGGCAAGCCGTGCGTTCCAGGTTGTGGTATCGGCATCGGCAGACGGCGCGACAAACACACCACCGCCAGCACGCACGAATCGCAGGAGATGGTCAACAACCGTGGCATCCGGCTGACGCCATTCTGTGATCACCACACAATCGTAATCGAAGAAATTCTCACGCAGCAGGTCTCCAGTGTCCGCCTCCTTGATGAGGAAGCGCCTGGCAGTTTCCGGCTGCGGGGCGAGGGCAAGCCGGGCCGCTACACGCGATGAGGAATAATCGGAGGCCAGCAGGATGCGTATCTCATCGGGTATCGAGATGGCGAAGTAACGGCGGTTGTTCAAGGGATTGTCGTCGGCGGAGATCTCGACGATCCCCGAGTGCACCCCCGGAGTCTCCACCAAGGCCGAGAATTTCACCACGACCGTACCTGCGGCATCGAGAGAAGCCTCGCGCTGGGCCAGTCTCCGTCCGTCCACGAACAGGCTGACCAGAAGCCGTTCCACCGGCTGCCCTGAGTGATTGGAGACAGTTGCCGCAACCTCGAAAGGCAGACCGACGCCGACCAGTTGCTCACCGATCTTGACCTCATCAACACCGAGGTCATACCCTTGCTCACCACCCACGTCGACAACGTAGACGGTGACCTTCGACAGATCGCTGACCGCGGGTGGCAGCGACGTCATGGTGAATCCCTGACGCCGTAAATCGCTGATCATGTAGATTTCGCGGTTCAGGTTGTCTCCCGTGCCTACCGATTCGAGAGCGACCTTGACCGCTGCGCCTGCGTCGGTGCTGCCGAAACCAACCGGCAGATCGGCGCATCGTTTCGCCAATCGGGCGCCATCGGCAGTGGGCGGATCGGCAACTGGCGCCCCCGGCCCCGAGAACGGGAGACCAACCATCTGATCCCCTTCGCCCGCGAGACTCGTGATTTCGCGAACCCGGTGTTGGGCCCGTTCGTAAGGGGAGCCGTTGACTGTTTCCTGGGCCATCGATGCCGACCGATCGAGCGCCACGACTGATGTCGTGCGTGCCCGCGACCCGAGTGCCGCAAACACGCCGCCTTTGAGCGCGGGACGAGCAAAGGCCAGCACCGTTAAGGCCACCATCAGTGTCCGGATCGCCAGTAACAGCCAGCGGCGAAGCTGCAGGCGCCGCATGCGCGTACGCCGCAGGTCGCGCAGGAACATGACCGACGAAAACTCCACCGTTCTAACCCGGCGACGGTTGAGAAGGTGGATGAGCAGCGGCCCCAAGGCCGCGGCCAGTCCTGCCAGTATAGCGGAATTGAGGAAACTCATTGCGGATCAGCCGGCATCGGACGTGACACGGATTCCACCGCGTCAGTGTCTGTAAATGTGATTGATGTAGTATCGGGCGGTTTCATGGTCGTTATACGTTGCCGGAAGCTTGAAGACCAATTCATAAGCCCTGACCGCGTCTTTCCGCCGGTGCGCCAAGTCGTGTGCCCGTCCCACATCAAGGTAAATGCGCCCCAACTCCTGGGGCGAGTCGCAAACGTCAGCGGCCAGGGAGAAATGCTCGAGCGCGATGTCGATGCTATCCAGTTGCAAGTAAGATTCACCCGCACGAATGATCGTCAGCGGCTCTCCTCCCCTTGCCTCCAGCAAGCGTCGTGCAATCGCGAGCGCCCGGTGGAAATACGCTGCAGCCGTGTCGGGATGACGGAAACGTTCCCTTTCGCCCAGCCGGAGGTACAGTTCGAGAGCCACCGGTCCGGGTTGGGCGCGTCGCAGCCCTTGCCGCCACAAGGAGGTCGCCGAATCCGACCGCAACTGTCGCTGTTGCATGTCCCCCAGCAACAGGTAGGGGCGAGCATCGGTGGTGTCAATCGCCATCAGGCGCTTCATGTGGTGTTCTGCATCAGAGGTCATCCCTCTGGCCCACAGCGCCTCGGCCAACAGGTTGATCGCGGGCGGGTCATCCGGCCCCCGCCGCAAGAATTGGACAAAGTGATCCACCGACTCGGACCAACGCCCCAATTGCGCCGCGGCCAGTCCGAGCTCACGATAGGCTCTGGGCACCACGTCGCTATCACCTCGAACCGCGCGCAGAAGGAGGTCGTAATACTCCGCATAACGCCGGTAGGCCGCCGCGCGTTCGGCTTGCAGATAGAATTCGCCCGGGGCGAAGCGTCTGGTCTTGAGATATGCCAGCCAGTCGGCTTCGAGTTCCTTGAGTGTTTTCCCATAAACAGACCAGAAGGCACGCGGCAGCGACAGGTCTGTTGCCTTCGCGTACAAGTCATGAAACATATTCCGGTCATGCGTGTTGATCAGCCAGCGCACAAATGATGCGGCGTGATGCATCGACGCTGGAAAAGGCTGCCGCTTGAACCAGAGCGTTTGTGCCAGTGAATCCAGCGCGATCGCGCGCCCGCTGTCGCGGTCATTGATCACTTCGAAGTCGGAAAACGACGGGTAGGCCGATGCGCCGATGGCCAGGAGTTCGGGGGCGTAACCCCACCAGCGATAGAGCTTCAAAAGTAGCATCGCCTGCGCATCGACACCCGTGTACGCGTGATCATAGCGGGCCACGATACGGTCACGCGAGGGATCAACGGCAAAATCGAAGCGGGGATCCAACGGCACATCCGCACACAAACCCTCGACAAAATAGTAGTGAGGACGGTCCGTCGGCCGAAAGCCGAATATGTCTTTGGCGCTTTCGTAGTCATGGTCGAGGATGCTTTGCAGGCCGGGAAAGCGAAACGCCGCCAGCGACTGCGGCGCCACGTGGAAGAGATAGTACACCGATGTGACAACGTCCCAATCGCTGGAGTCACCGGGCAGCGATATCCCGAGCAAGGGGAACCGGGCCGGATGCGGAACAAGCAGGACACGATAAACCGATTTGCCTTTTCCCCGAATCCCGTCAATGAACAACGGCACACCGTATTCGATGGTGGCTGCGCCAGTCTGCTGGTAAGGAATCGGACCTGGAGCAAACAACCCATACTCTATCTTGCAGCGCGCACTGTCCGCGGACCTGGCGGTCACGTAGATGACGGAATTCCCGACGCGCAACGTTGTCTCCTGCCCGAAAGCCAGTCGTGCGCCCAACGTGTCGACAATCGTCGTCTCGGGAGGATCGGACTGCAGGATTTCCCGCATCGTGATGTTCAGACGGATCCCATCAACGGAATCCACCACAGCGCCATGCGCGGCCGGTATCCAGCACGCAACGAACGCGAGAGCACAGTACACTCCGTGTGCCAGAAGATGCCTGGGCATTGGGGAAGTCAGCCGGTGCATGGGATCAACATCAAGTTGTCTTGCTCTGAACAGCCAGCTTCCGGAGCAGAGCCAAGTTCATTTTGTCGCACTGGCCGGCTTCATCCTTTGGTGTTTCGAGAATCTTGGGGACAGATTTCAGCCGAGGATCACGCATGACGCAGCCAAATGCATCTGCCCCGATGAATCCCTTGCCGATATGTTCGTGGCGGTCCTTATGCGTTCCGAAGTCATACTTGGAGTCGTTGACGTGGACGGCCTTCAGTGTGGACTGTCCCAAGATATTGTCGAACCGCTTCATCGTCGACTTGTACCCCGCCTCGGTTCTGATGTCGTAGCCAGCGGCAAAGATGTGGCAGGTATCGAGGCAGACTCCCGTGCGATCGGGGCGACCGGCCCGGTCGAGGATGGCTTTCAATTCCTCGAAGGTGGAGCCGAGGTGGGATCCCGCGCCGGCCGTTGTTTCCAAGAGCAGGAACGTCGCGCCATCGGGGATCTTGCCAAGCACCCAGTCCATGGCCGTGGCAATGCGCGCGATGCCCGACTGCGCCCCAGACCCCGTATGCGCACCAGGATGAAAGACGAGATACTCGACACCCAACTGCACACACCGCTGGTACTCCGTCAGGAGCGCCTCACGCGATTTCTCATAGAGCGCCTCATCCGGCGAACCGACGTTGATCAAATAGGACGAATGCGCGACTGCCGGGCCGATCCCAGTACGCTGACGTTCGTCTTTGAACTGACCAACATCTTCATCCGTCAGTGGCTTGGCCCGCCACTGATTGGAGGATTTGACAAACAACTGCACACACCGGCAACCAGCCTCTTCAGCACGGAGGATGGCGTTGTGCAACCCACCGGCAATCGACATGTGGGCGCCGATCAAGAAATCTTCTGTCTGCTTTGGCATGGTTGGGTTCTCTGAATGGGAGTCCGGTCCCGCAGGAAATCAAGTGATGGAGTGTGCGGCCCGCCAGTCTTTGAGGCCGCATTCATTTCAAGACTCATTGCCATCCGGCCGAGAATCGATCAGTATAATCGTGCCCTCTTCGAAAGGTAGGAAAACAGCGCGTAGTCGTACGGCACCGACGTGTCAATGGGAACGTAATCGACAAACGACTGACGGCACTCGCGACGGTAGCGGTCCACATGGGCCCCCATGGCTCTCTGATACTCCGAACGAATCTGCCAGGGCAGGGTCGATATCTCCTCGCCCGTTTCCATATCCTTGAAGAGCGCCTCTTCGGGAAAGGCGAAGTCACGCTCGGCCGGATCCAAGATGTGAAACACGATGACCTCGTGTTTCCGGTGACGAAAGTGCTTCAATCCGGCGAGCACCCCGGAGGGATCATCCCACAAGTCCGAGAGGATGACAATCAATCCACGTCGCTTGATGCGCTCGGCCATCTCGTGCAGCGCGATACCGGCATGCGTCTTCGACGATGGTTCCACACCCGCCAGTGTGGTGAGGAGCGCGTGCAAGTGGACCGTCGCCGACTTGGGCGGGATGTAAGTTCGGATCCGTTCATCAAAAGTTACAAGTCCGACCGCATCGCGTTGCTTGAGCATCAGGAACATCAGCGCCGCGGCCAACTGGGAGGCATACGCGAACTTCGTGATCTTCGCCGATGTGTACGACATCGAGGCGGAGGCATCGAGCAGAATATACGACTTGAGGTTTGTCTCTTCCTCGAATTCCTTCACGAAATACCGGTCGGACTTGGCAAAGACTTTCCAGTCGATATTGCGAATCGGATCGCCAGGCATGTACTGGCGATGCTCGGCGAACTCGACCGAGAAGCCATGGTAAGGCGATTTGTGCAACCCGGTGATGAAGCCCTCAACCACCAGACGCGCCCTCATCTCCATCGACTTGAGCCGGGAGATGACCTCGGGATTCAGGAATTTGCGGTAGTCGGTAGGGGGCATAGGATGGATCTCAACTTGCGCTCGGTGGTCGTTCTCCGTTCCTGATCCAGAGCCGGAATGTCACTGCCGTAGCGTTGTCCCAGTGGCTGTCGCGGAGCCTTATGAGGGCCCAGCGCAGCAAGTCGAGATTCTTCATCGCTCGCTCAATGCGTCGCATTTCTGGGACCCCTCTCCCTGCCCGCGCCAGCACCTCGAGCAGGTCGGCTTCAGTAGATCCAATCTCGGACAGCAATGCGGCGTGTTCTGGGGATTCCAGCAACCGAGTTTCTAACTTGCCGAGGCGCTCCTCCCGCTCCTCGTACGAGTACGATTCCTCCCAGAGACATTTCAGGCGTGACCAGAGGTTCATGGCTTTGGTGCCCCACCCGAAGGGTGGGAATGATCGTTAGGCCAGCACTGCATCGATTCTGAGTGGCACATTCAGCACGCCTTGATACCAGTTGAAACTTGAAAACAACCAGCGCGACGGGTCCCGTACCAGTCCGCGCTTCACGGGATTCTTGTGGCAATATTCGACCTTTTCCCACATGGACGCGGCGTCACGACAATTGTGATCAAAACACCGACGCTGCCAAAGTGCCAGCTTCTTCACACGATCTCGGGTAACCTCCAACCGGTCAAGCAGAGGAGATCGAACCTCCCGTAACAATTTGGCTATTCCTCTCGCGGCTTCCTGCTTCATCCAACCCACGACTGTCCCGACTTTAGACTCTGTTCTGGGCCAAATCACGACGTGCACATGCTCGGGCATAATGACGTATGCCAAGAGCTTGAATCCGTATCTTGCTCGAGCATCGTCAATTGATCGGGCCACGATTTCTCGAAACACGTTATTTGTCAGAATCGGCAACCTCTCATGGCAGGAGAATGTGATAAACCTTACTCGCCCATCATGGTCGTAGTGCCGTAGCGTTGTCATGCCCCTGCCTCGAATCCGAGGATGCAGACCTTACGGTTCATCCCACCCTTCGGGTGGGGCACCAGTCATATGGCCTGAATTCCTGGAGGGTTGTCTTTTCACCCCTTCTCCTTCACATCCCCCAGCAGTCGCTCCACAATGTCCACCGTCCCGACGCCATCGGCCTCGGCATTGAACGAGGTGACGATCCGGTGCCGCAGCACCGGACGAGCGACCGCGCGGATGTCCTCGACGGACGGCGTCGGACGGCCATCCAAGATCGCACGGCACTTGGCGCCCAGCACGAGGTATTGCGACGCACGCGGACCGGCGCCCCAGGAGACCCAGTCTTTGACATAGGGCAGCGGCGAGTTTTCGTTGGGACGTGTGGCGCGGGCCAGACTGACCGCATACGACACGAGATGATCGGAAACGGGCACCCGGCGAACCAATTGCTGAAAGGACTTGATCTTCGCAGCGTCCATCACGATGCGGACATCGGCCACCATCGCCGAGGTGGTTGCCTTGACGATCGTGTTCTCTTCGGTCTCGCTGGGATAGTTCACGTTGATGTTGAACATAAATCGGTCGAGCTGTGCTTCGGGCAAGGGGTAGGTACCCTCCTGCTCGATGGGATTCTGAGTCGCCAGGACAAAGAACGGCTCCTCCAGACGGAATGTCTCGCCGCTGGCAGTAACTTCATGTTCTTGCATCGCCTGCAACAGCGCGGCCTGCGTCTTTGGCGGAGTCCGGTTGATCTCGTCGGCCAGCACGATGTTGGCAAACACTGGCCCCTTCACAAAGCGGAACATCCGCTTGCCGGTGGTGTGGTCATCCTCGAGGATCTCGGTGCCGGTAATGTCTGACGGCATCAGATCGGGCGTGAACTGGATGCGCGAAAACTTGAGATCCAGCACCCGCGCCACGGTGGAAATGAGGAGCGTCTTGGCAAGCCCCGGCACGCCCACCAGAAGGCAGTGCCCGTTGGACAACAACGCGATCAGAAGCTGTTCGATCACTTCTGTCTGACCAACGATCACTTTGCCGATCTCGGCCCGCAATGTCTGGTATCCGGACTGGAGGTTCTCTACGGCCTTCAGGTCATTTTCGGACATGGCTGAACAGCGCTCCTTCGGGGGTCAAATGGTTCATCATGAATGGTTCACCATAAAATGGCCACGCCGCCGGACTCTTCACGAAGGCGTAAACTTTAAGTATCCACACACCGACGGCTCGGAGTCAATTGTTTTGCCGACCGGCTCAAGATTGTGTTACGCCGTGAACTCGCGGTTGTTCCCGGATTCCAGGCAAGACTCGCTGAGGACCATGTTTAACGGATGACAATCCGTCCGGAGTCGACATAGAGATAGCGTGAATAATCGCCTGTGGCATCGCCGCCGGTGCGGAGCGTGTCCACCTGGACGAACGACAGCCAGCGTCGGCCGGCACTGATGTAATGGAACAGGTCCGTCGATCCCTGTCGTACCTCGACGCTGAATGTCGCGCGATCCAGCACCGCCTTGGCTTTGGTCTGCGGGAAGAAGTCGATGCGGCAGAGCTTGAAGTAATCACCCAGGCCGAGGGACCGAAGGCGAGGAGACCACTGGATGCGCTCGCCTTCAAGTTGGAACGTCGCATCATGGACGGGGAACACCTCCAAAGCCTCCCGCCCTTCCCGGTCGAGAGAACCATACACGAGACGTGGCGAACCGCCCTTCGCTTGGAAGATGGATATCGTACCCAACGGCACGCCCGAAACCACGGGTGAGTATAGGCGCAGTTCGCTGTTCACCCAAAATGTCAGATTGCCAAAACCGATCAGAACCAACGCGGCCAAGAGCGACAGCGCCCGGCGAAAATCGGTCAGCCAGCCCCTCGACAGGCGTCTCCTCCCACGCGAATCCAGCCGCATGGAACGGAAGATGTTCAGGATGATGAAAATCAGGATCGAGACGCCTATGAGAAATATGGCGCTGGCGACCACCGGAAGGATAGCATCAAATAGCACGGTTGCCTTCCAAGCATAGACCCCAACCCAGTTTTCCACATCGGATGTGGAAAACCGGACCGCTACGAACGCTCACCGGCCACTAATTGATTGCCGTTCAGCCGATTAAGCGCTTTTCCACAGGCCGCCGGTCGTTTTGAACATCCGGTCCACCCAGTGGGGAGCCAGTGGCCCCTTGTCGTATTCTTTCGGCTGTATTGAGTGGAGCTTTAGTCTGAACGACTCCTCCCGAAGAGTCAGATTTTTGCCCCATTGAAACTTGCGAAGGCGGAGACTTCATGTTGCAGTTACCGTGGAAGATGGCTCCCTGTTCGATAACAAGCGATTTTGTGGTCAAGTCACCGGTAATATCGGCTTTGGCCTGAAGTTCGATCCGTTCGGTGGCGTGGATATTCCCTTTCACAGCGCCGGACACCACGGCGTTCTTGGTGTTGACATTCGCGTCGACTTCCCCCGTCGGGCCAATGGCAATCGTGTCAGTCACGGTGACTTCGCCCTTGAGTACGCCGTCGACACGCAGGGTGCCAGCCACTTGGAGTGTACCGGTAAAAACCGTGTCTTTGCCGATGAGAGTATTCACCTTATCTCCCCCTGAGTCCCCCATGACGGCATCATCGTCCTTGGGTCTGAATACGGCCATAATCGTCCCCACCTTCTCCCCGCGCGCTACCGAACCGTGATCGGCTCAGGAGTCCCCTGTTAAGTTACCACTCGCCAGCGCGGGCCGTCCAGAACAAAATGTCGGCAAAAAAGCGGCATCCTGCACATTTTCGACCCCCGGCGTGGGCCACCAGCACCCCGCGGAGCGATGGCTCAGGCATGGTCACCAGATCGCATTCCCTCTCCCCATTGGCGACAAGGGAGATGCAGCGCCGCGTACAAAGGCAAAGTGGGATGCCCCGCCGGGCGGCGGGACATCCCACTTT
>JAVHPP010000100.1:0-40174 GCA_036170655.1 Candidatus Zixiibacteriota bacterium
CCGCCGCCGACAATGGCGGGCGCTGCGGGGTCCCGCCAAAGATCACTTCCTCCATTTTGCCGCCACGCAGGACGCGCGCACGCTGCTCCCCCAGCACCCAACGGACGGCGTCGGTCAAGTTCGATTTGCCGCAACCGTTGGGACCGACGATACCTGTGGTCCCCTGGCCGAAGATGACTTCAGTGGGTTCCGGAAAAGACTTGAATCCAGCCAATTCAATATGCTTCAGAAACACGTTTCCCCCATGGACTGTGGTATCTGTGTCGTGGGCGCCTGACCTGTGTTTTTGTCATCTCCCCAATCCGTGTCTCACCGAGAGCCACGGGCATGCCAACGACGGGCTACGCCGATGCTGGCGGCGCCGCCAACCGCCGTATCATTTCAATAAAGAGGATGAATTCCGTCTTGAGATCGGCCTGTTCACGGCCATGACGGAGT
The DNA here is from genome assembly GCA_036170655.1 of Candidatus Zixiibacteriota bacterium. Lineage (GTDB taxonomy): Bacteria > Zixibacteria > MSB-5A5 > WJJR01 > WJJR01 > JACRMA01. The sequence goes on from JAVHPP010000100.1 coordinate 439, forward strand.
TCGACCGTCACATACGGCTGTCCCAGCCCGTATGGTAAGCCGAGACGTACTGGAATTCCGGAACTGATCGTCACCGCAGCGAGAAAGACGCTGGGCTCGCGATCCAGTACAATCAGGATATCAAACGGTTTTTGAAACAATTCTCGCAGGAACTTCTTTCGCGGCGCTCCCCACCAGCCCATCTGGCTTGAGGTCGGCACGACCACATGAAACCCAAACGGATTGTAGAAGCGAGCGGTCATGGTTTTTGCGGGGTATAGCAGGGTCACGTCTGTCTTTGGAAATGCTCGAGGAACGTGGGTCAGAAAAAACTCCGACTGCCGCAAGCCCTCCGCGGAGGATGGCATCAGGATCAGAATCCGCTTTGCCTGGCGCAACGCACCAGGAAAGGTGAATTCGGCGGGACGATTGCGCCGGGACCAGAGCCACAATAGCGAGCGGCGGATCATCTCTCCTCGTTCCGGATTGGGTCTTCAGGCATCGCGTACCCGGTGCTCATCTTGTTCCCTCAACGGCCGCCGCAGAATCCGTGGCTGGAGCCGGCTCCAGCAGTTTCAGAACGCTATCCTGGGTCAGGAGATGCCGGTTCAAACGATTGGCCCACGTGCTAAAGGGTCGGAGCGGGCGCCCGTTGACTGTCGCCGTCACTCCTCGAGTCTGCCCCAGAGAAAGAACAAAAGATTCCGCCGCGGTGGCGGCAATGCGCTCTCCCGGCTTGAGAACCCGCGATCTGACGATCGTGTCGTGGTCGGCTTCAAGGAATGTCCACGTGTCACGCTCGAATTGTAGTGTCAATTCCATTGGTCCGGTGGTTTGGGTGGCCGAGGGCATTGGCAGCGAATCGGAGATGACTGGCTCCGGCTCCGGCACCGGCACCGGTGGCGCCGTTTGGGTTCTCGCTTCGGGCGTTGGCGATTCTCTCACCGTTCTTGCCGGAGGGCGCAAGAGAACCCAGGCCACGACAGCCAGAACAACCGCAATCGCAGGTACGATCCACAAGAAAGACGGTGACGATTTCTTCCTCCGCCGCACAACTCCAATTTCTGTGGGTACCGGGGGAAGCGGGGGCGCTGGGGCTGTGGGTCCGCCATGGTGGTCGGGTTCAGCCGGTTCTGAAGCCACTGCGATCGTCGGGTGAGAAGACGACTCGGCGACGGCAGGATTAAGATCAAGCAGCGCGTAAATCTCAGCGAGGTCGAAGCCCAGACGCTCGGCATAGGCCTTGATAAACAGGCGCGCATACTCCGGCGTCGGCAGCGCGCCGAAGTTTTCCTCTTCGATGGCGCGCAGGTAGTCGGGTTTAACTTTGATATCCTCGGCCACGTCCTCGATCTTCAAACCCATCGAGTGACGCCGCGCGAGAAACAATGGTCCCAGCCGGTCGCTGGTGATGTCAATGCCATGCGGCGGCGCGAGATCGATCCGTCCGTCCGGCGGCGCCCCGGCATCGGTCTTCTCCGATGGGATTGGCAGCTCGCCGTTCGGTGTCTTGTTGTTACGACGTCCGTTCATTGTTGAGACGCTTCACGAGTTGTGTTAAACGACGAATCGGCAATCCCACGACATTGTCGATTGGACCATCGACCGAGGTTACAAACTGCCCGGCCAGCCCCTGAACAGCGTACGCTCCTGCCTTGTCCCAAGGTTCATCGGTTTGCAAGTAGACGTCAATGTCACGATCGGATAGCCGCCGGAACCGGACATACGAGAGCGAGGATCCGCATGCGTGACGTCCGGTCGCTGAGTCGACAACCGATACACCCGTGATCACTTGATGTGTCCTGTTGGAAAGCCGCTTCAGCATTCTCCGCGCTTCCTGTGGTCCGGTTGGTTTGCCCATTGCTTGGGGTGGCAGCAAAACAATTGTATCGGCGCCGACGATGATCCCGTTCCCGCAACGCAAGCGGACGCTCATTGCTTTATGCAACGCCCAGTGTCTGGTCCACCTCTTGGCTTGAGTGGTTACAAGTCGGAGCGGTCTGGGCTCATCGGCTACCGGTCGGCAGACACACGCCCTGATTCCGCACTCCATCAGCAACTCACGCCGCCGGGGAGAGTTCGACGATAGGAACATCCGACGTCTCCCCATTGCCTCGCGCAACGCCCGGCCATCTTCCTGACGGACAATCGGCCGGCCACTTCCCCCCTTCATCGGATCTCAGAACACCAATGTGTTGTCTGACTACATGTCGATGACCAAAGTCACCGGCCCCCAGTTGCTAATCTCCACCAGCATTTTGGCGCCAAAGCGACCGGACGCCACCGGCACCCCCATACTCCGAAAGGCGTCGATCATGCGCAAGTACAATTTCTCCGCCGAGACCGGCTCCATCGCTTCTGTGAATGAGGGGCGCCGTCCCCTGCGTGTGTCCGCGTAGAGGGTGAACTGGGAAACAACCAAGACGGAGTAATGAAGATCGACCAGAGATCGGTTCATCAGCCCGTTTTCATCCTCAAAGATTCGCAGAGTCGCGACCTTCTGAGCGGCCGGTTCGATTGCCGTTTCTTCGTCACCGTGACGGAAGCCCACCAGCACGACGATCCCTGGACCGATCTCTCCGACCGTCTCTCCGTCAACTGAGACCAGGGCGCTCTTGACTCTTTGAAGGCACAGGCGCATAACGCAACCTCAAGTGAGGCAACAGGCAACGAGGATCGCCTAAACTGTTTGGTGAGTCAACAGAAAAGACGGCTGTGACATGTTGTGTTACGATTCCTGCCAAACACATTCAGCGGCTTGCGGACCATGCAAAGCCGTTGAAACGGCGGACCGAATCAGGCGGATCGACCATCCCACGCTGAACCGCGGGGTTAATAGAGGACCTGAACTCGCTCCGCAGGATGGTGGCGCAAAGACGAAGCCCCCAGCAGATCGCTCCACTGGAGGCTTCGAAGAGAGTATTGAAGACTTCGTTACGGCTGCGTGTCGGTGGCGCCCATGATCGCGTTCTCGACGACAGTCGGCGTAACGAAGATGACCAGATCGCGGTTTTTGATATCCTTTTTCTCGTAGCTGAAAAGCTTCCCGAGCACCGGGATGTCTTTCAGGAGGGGAATCCCGACACGCGAGGTGACTTCGTCCTGCGTCGTGAGGCCGCCGATCACGGCTGTCTCCCCGTTGGCAACAACCACATTGGTCTCGGCGTTGTTCGTGTTGATAACGACGCCGTTGGGGTCAAAGGAGTACGATGACCGTTCCGGCCGCAAGTACAGGAGGATGCGGTCATCGGCGGTGATGTGCGGCGTGACGCGGAGAATGGTGCCCACTTCTTCGAACGTGATGACAATATCACCGGACGACGAGAACTGTTTGATCGGCACCTTCTGTCCCATCTGAATGCGGGCTTCCTTGTTGTCGACCGTGATGATTTCCGGATGGGCAAGAATTTTACCCTTTCCCGACGAGACGATGGCGGAGACGGTGGCATCCATACTCCAGCCACGGCTAAAAGGTGTCGCCCATTTGTAGCTCGCAAAGGGATCAGCAACACGGTCGGATCCCTTGGCGGAAAGGTCATTTGAGTATGTGCGCCCGTGAGATGTGCCATTGGTGGCAATGTTCCAGTTGATGCCCATTTCCTCCAGGTAGTCGGACGAAACTTCGAGGAGCTTGGCCGAGATTTTCACCTGCCGTGTCTCGCGATCCAAACCGGACACGAGGGTCTTCACGCGGGCGACGTTGCCGGGGTCGTCCGAGACCAGAAGCGTGTTCGTGCGTTCGTCAACGTCCACTTTCCCCCGTCCCGACAACAGTGTCTTGACCGGTTTCACCATGTCTTTGGCGTTTCCGAACTTGATGACCAGCAACTGGGTCTCCACCTCGACCAATTGCCGCTGATCGGACAAGTGGCGTTCCCGATCCGACTCTTCCTTGAGGAAATCGGCCAGCAGGAGCACACGAACGTACCCTTGTTCGTCGACGACCTTGAGGCCATAGGTCTTGGCCAGGATATCCAAGGCGGCCCGCCATTCGACGTTCTTCAGATTGAGCGTGACCTGCCCTTGAACATTGGGAGCAGCCACGAGATTGACACCGCCGTATTCCGCGAGAAAGTTCAACACGGAGCGAACGTCGGCGTTCTGGAAATTGATGTTCTTAATGGCATCCGCGCCGGCCGATAGAGGGGCCAACATGACGAGGGCGCAGAGTCCCAGCATCGCGACCGCGCCGCAGTGGCGGAGCGGGGTACGTGCCATCCATCGGCGGTTCCGGCTCAGATTCATGGATTCACACTCTCCGTTTTGGGTGTTTCGTTAGTCTTGGGTTTTTGTTCTTCGGTTTGTGGCGGTGTCTGATACTCTTTCTGATAGGGTGTCGTGGTGTTCGCGCCGAGCGACTTCGACGGGTCCGTGCCGCGCGTCGTCAGTTGCAGCGCAACCACATGCGACCACCCGTAGTCTTCCACGCGGAACAAGACGCGGTTTTCCTGGATCGCCATGACCGCTCCGTTTTCGACACGATCGCCCGCGCGCATAACGTAGCCATACCCTTCCATGTTCTCCAAGAGAGCCATGGATTCACGGTCATCGCGCAGGACACCGACCAGCCGGAGATTCTCCACGCTGGGGAGTTGTTCGGTCAGGAATCCAGAGCGTTGCCCCTTGACGAGCGGGGCGAACGGATCACGGCGTCCCATATCATCGTAGAACACCACCGAACGGGCGGGGATTCCTGCTGCCCCGGTCGTCGGTGCTTCCTCTCCGGTCTTTTCCGTCTCCGTTGATCCCGCCTGTCCGGCCAGCCGAATCCGTTCCAGCAGGGCCTGCCGATCGAGTGTCAATGCTGGACTCGGCGGTCCATACACCTTCGGCGTGAGGGAATCGGCTTCCAGCACAGGGCTATTGTCCTCGACTGTGGTGTAGGGCCGGGGTGGTGTTTGATCGGTCAGGAATTTGGCTTTCAGCCGCTCGAAGAGTGATTCCTGCCCGGTGGCAGAGGCCGATTTGTTTGTACTGGCGCCGCCAGAGGACCCAGACGGCAGGGCTATCGATGCCAGCATGGGCGAAGGTGTTTGAGGCGCTTCGGCTGTGGGTGAACCAGCCGACGACGGCACGGACGGCTGCGGACCGATGGGCTGCATAGACACTTTCGCAATCGGTACCTTGTCAGTTTCGGACTCTGTCGGTGTCGCCGTGCTGGCATCGCCGATGAGATATTCCGTAACCAGCACCAGCGGCTTCACTGGAGGGATAAACGGCTTCCTGGCAGACGCAGCGGCCGACGGAGTTGGAACCGGCGACACGGCAGCCGGCTTGCTGCCCGCCAAAGGAATCTCGGTTGCGATCACCGGCGGGGGGTCCATGGTCAGAGTTGGTCTCTCGCTGGTCGCTTCATCTATCTTGGCGTGTGATTGGTCGGCTGGTTTGGACGCCGTGGCCATACTTGGATTCGACGCGACTGCCCCGATGCGAGGGGGGGCAACTGGAACCGGCGCGCCGGTTTTCGCCGGACTGACCGCCGCGACGTGCACCGGTGTGTCCGGAGACGGGCGGGAAACCGGTTTGCTCGACTGTTCGGCGACCACTGGTGGTGTTGGTGTCGCCGGTTGAGTTGCCGCTTTTACCGGCGTTGCCGTTTTCGCTTCAGATTCTACGCGCTTGGCCGGGGCCTGAGGCGGCGTCATCACAGACGTCGTCTTCACCGTGCTCGGCACAGTCGGCTCCTTTAACTTCGCCGGTGCCGACGGCTGAGAGGGCGCGGGGACAGTTGCCACAGTGACGGCTTCTGGCTTGGGGTTCGCTGGAACCCGTGGGTTTATGTTTTTTGCCGCGTTGCCTGATGTACTGACGTGTGGCACTTCTGTGCTCGCCATTTCCTTTCCGCTCTTTGCGGGTTCTGCCGGACCGGCCAGAACTGGTCGTGCGGATGCGTTGGCCTCCCACACCGAGAATGAACTGTGCTGCGGGTCGACCATGCGCACAGTGACATCGTTGCCGGTGGTAGACAGCGTGTAAGTAACCGGCTCACGCATATCGAGAACAACACGCACAATCTGCTGCGGGCTGGTCGCATACTGACTGGTGCGAATCCGCGTGATCACCGATGCCGGCAGCGATTCGAAGTTTTGCTGTCCCAATGCGTGGTCGGCGTCACAAAAATCGAGGACAACGCGGAAGGGATGCCCATTGCCCGGTTCCTGCGAGAAGTGGTCGCACAGCATACGACCGCCGCCGACGACCGACAGTTCGGTGAACGCGCCATTGGGCCGCAAGACCAGGTTCGATACCGGTGTCGCCGCCCCAGCCCACGTCATGGAAGCAAGGACCGTGAGTGCTCCCACCACGGTTCCAATTGGCCCCGAAGCGACGATCATCGACCAGCGGTTGTTCTTAGCGTTCATAGAGTATCCCAATCCTCTCCCCGTCGTTTACAGACCCGCGATCACCAACCGCTCCGATTCCTTGACCTGGTATGTCGAGATGGTCAGCGTCGCCGTCATCGTGAAATCGCCGTGCGCCGTCTGGGGATTATCCTGCTCAGACACCGTGACCATGTGCACGCTGCCCACGTTGACAATGAATGGCAGATTGGAGATCCGGGCGAGAAAGTCGCCAAAATCATGATACGTCGAATGGACTGTCAGCTGGTAATCGTGACGATCGTAGAATCCCTCCGAGACTGCCGCCTGAGGCTCAACACTGGCGACCCGTGAGGATGTCTCCAGCGCAGCGGAATGGACTTTCGCCAACAGGGAGGCGATCTGGTCGTCCTCCGGCAGGAGCATGGCAATGGTGCGATAGCGGCCCGTGAGATCGTTGTACTCCGACTTGAGCGCATCTATCGTACGGCACTTCATTTCCACGCTCTTCAGTTCGGTCTGTAGCATCTCATACCGGGCGTACTCGCTCGTGATCTTCTGCTCATAGCCGCTGTAAATCTTGCTGTGCCAGAAGTACACGACGGCGACGGCCGCGAGGGCTCCGAGGAGCCATTTCTGTGTTTTGGGGTCCTTGAAATCCATTGTTCATCCACCCATTGGGTTGTGTGTTCCGCCCATGAAATCGATCAGTCTCCACTCTCCGGTTGGGTGTTGTCAGTGGAAGACAACTCCCTGCCCGGCGCCGCTGTTGTGTCGCCCAGTTGAGACGGCCCGGATGCACCGTTCTCGATGTCCTTGATCTTTGCGTCCAGATGCTCCAACTGACAGCCAACCTGGAAGGTGTAAACACGGCGATCCCTCACGTCAGCGAGTTTCGCATAACGCAGTTGCACATTCGAGAAGCGTGGAGAATCCTGCAGGTTCACAATCAAGTTGGAGAGACTGTTGAGCGTGAAGCAGTACCCGTCAAGCGTCACAGCATTGCTTGCCAGCTTGACCGAATCGGCGCTGGTGCCTGCCACTGGCTGCGGCGGTGTGTTCTTCCGGTTTCGCCCATCGTTGTTTGTCCCTTGCCGGAATTCCGAGATCCACAAGAAATCCGGGACCACCACAGACAGGTCCTCGATATTTTGGACCCAGGCGCCGCGATCGCGATCCAGCAATTCGATCGCATTCATGCGTTTGAGGATGCGCGTCTTGACATCGACGAGTCGGTCCACCATTTCGATGTCCTTACGCATGCTGTTGGTCTTTTCCTCGACGCGGGCGACTTCCGAGGTGACATGCGAGAGGCGCATCTTCTGATAGTAGGTGATTCCCACCAGCAGACCGGCGAGAACAATCGAGCCGGCAACACCAGCCAGTGCCGCCTTGGGCAGGTGAAATCCACCAGCGCCTCGGCGCATTTCTTTCGGAAGCAGATTGACTTGAATCATGGCCATATTAGACCTCGCGTGCCGCCAGTCCCACGCCAACTGCCAACACCGGTGCGATCTTGTCCGGCTCCAAGTCGCCAAACAATTCGGGATCGTACTCGATGTTGCGCAACGGATTGGCAATTTCAATGGGAACGTTCAATCGTGACTGAATACTCTCTGGGAGAAATGGGATCAACGCTCCACCACCTGACAAAACGATCCAATCCACGGAGTCGGTTTTCGCCAGTGTCTTGAAATAGGAGAAGGCCACTTCCAGCCCTCCCAATAGTTCGTCTGCCGCCGAGCGGATGGTCGCTTTCAGCATATCGTGATCCACGGACCCTTCCAGTTCGCCCCGGATCACTTTCATGGTCATCTCCTGGTTCAAGCGGAACTCCCGCTGAATCACGTCGAAGATCACCCGGCCACCCGATGAGATGTCCCGCGTGGAGTGATAGATGCCATCCTTCAGGAACACGACGTTGGTCGTGTCGAAGCCGATGTTGATCAGCGCGGTCACCCGGTCGGGATCGATGTCGTAGTTGATCTCATAAGCATTGAGGACCGCGAAGGCGTCGGTGTCGACGATCGAGGTGCGCAGGCCGGCGTCACGGATGAGGCCGAGGTAATCCATGACGAATTCGCGGCGTGCTGCCACCAAGAGGACCTCCATCTTGCCGCGTGTGTCATCGGTGCGCAGGATTTGATAGTCCATCGACACGTCGTCGACATCAAAGGGGCTGCGTTGTTCGGCTTCGAAGAGGATTGCCTGCTCCGCCTCAGCGCCGGTTTTCTGGTCTACTTCAAATTTGTCTGTAATGACACCGTGGCCGGAGATCGAGACCACGACGTTGGTGGTCCGGGGATCGCACATATCGAGCAACCCCTGGATGTTGAAGATCACGGCGTCGCGATCTTTAATCTCCTGGGAGACGATGGCTTCCATGGGCAGTTCACGGATGCCTGCAGCCGCCAGGGCATACCCATCGGCATGGCGGTCGAGTCGCACGTACTTGATCGAGTTGGCGCCGATGTCCAATGCCGCAACTGATTTTGCACGGCGTCGAAGCGGAAGTCGCATGATCTCTCCGTCCTGACTGAGGCGCCCATGGAGGCGCCGCTCTTTTTCACTCTGGCGCGGTGTGTTGAAAGCGTGCTCACCCCGAGACCGCTTCAAGTCTCCGCGACTGTCTGGTAATTGGATCGGCCTTTGTGCCAGATTGTTTTAGGCATTTTTTTCGCCGTCTTGACCCGGTTCAACCCATTTGAGCACGCCACCGGTCCGCTTCCACCCGTTACGCCTGCTCTCCACCGGCTGGTGCCGGAGCAGACAACTCGAATTTCTTAAGACGATCACGCAGCGTATTCCGGGAAATTCCCAGCAATTGCGCGGACCGCACTTGATTGTTGCCCGTGCATTCGAGGGCGGTCTCAACGAGGACTTGCTCGAGTGCGTCTGTGAGCTCCCCATGGACGTGGCCCTCCGAGCAGCTCAAGATGTGCTCGAAAGCCGGGGCCAGCGTTTGGCGAAAAAGTTCAAGATAGTCCTCGCGCGGTTGCTCTCTGGCCCATGCAATTGTCGCCGCCGACCCCTGGATCATCGGAAAGTCTTCCGGCAGAAGTTCGTGTTCCTTCGACAGCACGACGGCCGTATGGATGACATTCTCCAGTTCGCGCACATTGCCCGGCCAAGCATGGCGTGCGAGACACTGTCTCGCCCCTTCGGAAAGCGGCTTCGGCTGGCAGCCGCTGGCACGAGAGTACTTCTTGATGAAGAAGTCGCTGAGGAGGGGAATGTCCGCCCGTCGTTCCCGCAAGGGCGGGAGGAACAATGAGATAACCTTGAGACGATAGAACAGATCGACGCGGAAGCGCCCCTCTTTCATCAAGTCCACCAGACTCCGGTTTGTTGCCGCGATAATGCGAATATCAATTGGCGCGGTCTCCAGACCCTGGCCCCGGTCAATGGTCTGCTCTTGAAGAAGGCGCAGAAGTTTGGACTGTATCTGAAGGGACAAATCTGCAACTTCATCGAGAAAGACAGTGCCACCATTCGCCTGCTCGAATCTGCCCGGATGACGGAGAAATGACGGGGACGAGACGGGACGGTCTTGGCCAAACAACTCGGATTCGAGCGTGACCTCCTCGGTGGAGGCGCAATTGACGATGACAAAGGGCTGTGTCGAACGGGGAGAATTGCGATGGATCGCGCGGGCGACCAGTTCTTTTCCGGTGCCGGTCTCCCCCATCACGAGGACAGGCGCCTCCGTACCCGCAATCTGTCCAATGATTTTGGCCACGTGCACGATTTCCGGCGATTTGCCGATGATCTGTCCCTCGGTCAGAGGGACGTCATCGTCGGCAATCACCGTCTTGGGCGCAATCTGACCGACGGCACGCGCGATGGTCTTCTCGAGCTGCTCCAATCGGAAGGGCTTTGTGAGGTACTCGAATGCCCCTTCCTTCATCGCTTCAATGGCATTGCCGGTCGACACGTACCCGGAGATGATGACCACCGGGACGCGGGAAACTTCTGTTTTGATTTGACGGAGAAGCTCCAGACCGGAGACCGACGGGAGATGGACATCCAGTAGCACGAGGTCCGGCTGGAATCCCTTGACGGCATCCATCACCCGGGCGCCATCGACGACGATCTCCACCTGATATCGCTCGGGCGGCAGGAAAGTTCTCACCGCCTGCGCGATCTCCGGGTCGTCGTCAACGAGCAGGACATTCAATCGGGATGGCATGGTATGGCTCAACTATCAGTCGTGCTGCTTCGGTTCCTCTGTCAATCATCGGCGAAACTGGGCAAAGTTTGAACAATGAGTTTGATTGATCACGGCGGAAGTCGTGACTGCGAGTCAAATGGGATGGTAACATGTACGCAGGTAGGGGCACGGCTTGCCGTACCGGCCCCTGAGCAGCAGGCATGAATTGGGAGACGTGCGCGAATTGACAGACGGGCACGGCAAGCCGTGTCCCTAACGAGCTATCGCCCGACGATCATTCGGGGCCGCATGGTGCGGGACCACCGCTGAAGACATAATCGATCAGATAAACGACATCGAGCACGTCGGCGCCGGACGTGCAATTCACTTCACCCTGTTCGGATGACAGGGGCGGGAACTGCCCACTGAAGACAAAATCGATGATCGCTGTGACATCGAGCACGTCGATGGTGCAGTCGAAGTTGACATCGCCGCGACGGAAGATATTGTAGCGATTCGGGCCAGCCGCAGTTGACAGATTGCCGGCCGGATCGCGTGCGCTTACACGCCAGAACACGTGAGTGCTGCACGTGTTCAGGTACCGCCAGATGGGAAGCGTATATGTTGTCGTGCCGGTCACCAACGAATCATTCCAGATGGTTGAGAAAAGCGAATCAAAAGACACCTGCAGGCGGTACTCGGCCAGCAGCGCATCTGGCGTTTTCGCCTGATTGATGGCACCCCACACGAACGTCGGCGTGGAGTCCGAGTTGGCGGCGCCATCGGGCGGAGAAATCAAATACGGAGGATCAGGCGGCTGTGTGTCCAACTCGAATCGCCCCGAAGCCGAATAGCCGCTCGAGTCACCGATCGCGTTGTCGGTGATCGCCCGCCAGTAGTGGACACCATCTAACAGCCCCGACACCACCAACTGTGTGTCGGCGATGGCGGTGTGACGCACCAGGCCGAATGTCATCGCCGAATCATCTGCGGTTTCGACGGTATGGAGAAAAACACCGAACCCCGGCGGGAAAGGAGCGTACGGCATATGAGACCACACGAGGAGCGGAGTCGTGCTGTTGGAGAGGACGCCATTGATGAATGTCTTCAGAACCGGCGTTGGCGGGAAATCAATAACCCGTATATACGTGGTGTCCTGGTCAGTGACCAGCGGGTTGCCCTGTGACACGCCAGAGATGAGCAGACGGTTGTTCAGGCCGACGCTGGCCCCGAAAGGAATCGACACGGAGAGCGCAAACGTCGTGTCGTGCCCGGCCATAAGTGTGACCGAGCCGTACGCGGGTGAGATGGTCCATCCGGCCTGATCGGCAGTCGACCATCCAATGAGATCGGTAAAAGTACCCTGGTTGGTGATCTTGGCGTTGACGCTAATCACCCGACTTGGCACGCCGGCCGTGTCATAATGAGCGTTGAGAAGGACACTGTACCCCGATTGCACAGAAACAAACAATGTGTCTGTTCCGGTGACCAGCGGATTGCCTTGCGAGACCATGCTGGCAACCACGGTATCAAGTTCGCCGGGACTGACCGCCAACGGGATCGATAGATCGAATGTGAGCGTGGAGTCTTTCAGTCCCACGACCAGAGGCGTGGACGGATTGGGCGTGATCGTCCAGCCACGAGCGCTGGTGAATGACAGGTCATAGCGATCATCGCGCCGTCCTAAATTGCGGATTGTGGCCGTGACCGGGTGATGCCCCGGAATGTAGGACTGATCCGGTCCGGCAATCAGTTGGGCGGCGTACTGGGCCTGGTCGGGAGTCAGGACGATGCCCGCCGAGTACGCCAGAGAGAATTTCTGCGGCCCCGAGGGAACATTGTAGCCGATGACCTTCACTCTCCAAATTCCTGCGGTCAACGGAACGGTGCGCTGGACTTGCTCGACATTGTTCGTATGGTCGGCGCCGGTCGTCGCATTGGCGGACGGATTGAACGGGTCGAGGTGCCAGGGAGAGTAATTGACGGGAATCTCGCCGGGACCCTGGAGGCGCAGGTCAAGATCATTGACCAACGTCGGGCTGGCGTTCTCCGCCGCGCCGACATCGTCCCACGCCAGGGTGAAAGTGGCATTGGGAATCGAGCCATCGCTGGTGAACGTCCAACTGAACGTGTCGGCGGATGCGATTTCCTCTTCAAGGAATGTTCCCGCATTCAGCAGGTCGACGGCTTTGACCACGTTGATGCGGCCCCAGCCGAAGTCGTACTCAGGCCCCGGATCGCCGAGGTCGTCGGCAGTTTGGATGAACGCCGCTTTCACTGTGGAGGCCAACGCCCTCTGTGCAGGGTACAGCGTGTGGTATTGCTGCAGCCAGAGCGCAAGACACCCGGTGACGGTGGGCGCCGCCATCGATGTTCCACAGAAGATCGTGTATCCCGATCCGGGCTTGGTGGAAGTTACGCCGCCATCGCCATCGGTCTGGCAGCCCGGCGCCACCAGATCGGGCTTGATACGTCCGTCATCGGTCGGTCCCCAACTCGAGAAACTGGTCATCGTGGAGTTATTCGAATTGATGGCGCCGACCGTGATGACATTTTTGGCGGTGCCGTACGGGGTGACAGTACCCCAAGTATAGCCAATGGAACCACAGTAACTCGAGCTGCTGCCTCGCTCATTGCCCGCGGACCAACTGATAGAGACTGATTTCCCCAGACCACCGCGAATAACGTTATCGAGCGTGCCGCATTCGAGGAAGTAGTTCCCCAGGAACGCGTTGCAGTTTTCCGTGGTCGGCGGGCCAAATCCGACGCCCCAGGAGTTCTGCGAAATCTCGATATTGAAGGTGTCGAGCGCCTTCTGGTAGTCGCCTTCGAGTTCGGAGGAACTGCCCCACCATTGGTACGAAACGAGACTGGCCTGTGGCGCCATCCCACGGTATGTGCCGCTGGACTGTGCCCCCGAGCCGAGAACCGTACCGGCGACGTGAGTCGAGTGGGTCTGCACGGGGGAGTTATCCCCGGAACGGACGCGTCCACCGAAATCCGCATGGGCCGAGTCGGCCCGTCCGCTGTCCCACTCGCCGACCACGACGCCGGAACCAGTCAGCGAATACGGCACGGCCTGCGTAACTTCGGCCCCGCAGTTGACACGGTTCGAGTTGTTGTGTTCCCGGCGCGGCCAGAAGGGTTCCACCCAGACGACACGTTCGTCAGCGGCAATATCCGACCAGTTTTGGGCGGGAAGCCCAACGTCTACGGCATTCGCCAATTGTGATTCGCCCAGAATAACAGCGCCATATTCGCCCGCCAGCCAGCTGGCCGCCTCATCTGGGGAGATATGCCGGTAGACTTTGACCGCAAAGCGAGCCAGACCGGTCGAATCGCGCGTCCAGTCCAGCGGGCCTCCCGTCTGAAGAATTTCGGAGACCTTTTCCTCAGGACGCAGCTTTCCAACCCAGCGGATACCGGCCCCGGCGAGATCGGACTCATTCAGCGATGACGGAATCGTCGCCAGAAAGGCCATGTCCGGGACATACTCGTTCAGCTGCACCCCCAGCGACGCCAGACGAGCGCGTGTTGACGAATCGGGAATGTGTGTGAACTGAATCACCCCGCCGCGTTCGAAGTAGGGAGATCGTTTCGAGTCGGCGAAGAACTGGCCGGTTTCGGCTGTGTAGACAGCCCTCTCCCCCGCCGCGAGTCTCAATCTATAGTCAGTGGCCGGACTCGGAGCGCCCGCGCCACGGACGAACTGAACACTCCAGACCAAACCAAACAAGAGAACTGCGATGATCGCCCACGGTGTGAAGCCTATGCGTCTCATTGGCACCCCATGTCATGTAATACGTTGATCGGACGCCACGCTCGCAAAAGAGAGCTGTCCAGTAGATGTACGGCACAAGCCGTGAAGTTGAATCGTCGAATCGTCCAGTCCTGATCAGAACTGCGCTGCGCTGGTAACAGCATGAACCGCAACACCATCAGTATGAGGCGCAATGACCGCATCGGTCAGTGCGTCGGTCCGCAACCCGCCGGAAAGACGGGCTACTCATCAATTGCAATTTACTCACAAGATCAATTCTGTCAATAGGTAAGAGAGAGACATGATACGGATCTACGGAATAACATCAGATGGGATGCCGCTGCCAGGCGTAAGCAGATTGCGAATCCAAGACATGTCGCACACGGAGGCAAAACCTGCGCATGGGCTGCGTGGCCAATGAAACTTGCGCCACGCACGTCCGATAATACCCATACGGGGAAGGTTCAGGTGTTCATCTGATGGCGCAGCGCATCTTAGTGGTCGATGACGAAACCTCGATGTGCGAGTTCATGAAGATCATGCTCGCCAAAGAGGGGTACGAAGTTGATACCGAGCAGGATGGCCGTCATGCGGTCCGCATGTTCGACGCCAACCCTTACGATATGGTCATCGCGGATTTGATGATGCCCGCGATGAGCGGATTGGACTTCCTCGACCGGATCAAGGAAGACAGCCCGGACACCCCCTTTCTGGTCATGACAGCGTTCGCTTCCGTCGAGACGGCGATCGAGGCATTGAAAAAAGGCGCCAGCGACTACATCACGAAGCCGTTCAAGATTGATGAAATCAAACTGACGATCCAGAAGACGCTGGAGGCGAAGCAACTCCGCAACGAGAACAAGGCGCTCAAGGCGCGGCTGGGCAGTGAATTCTCATTTGATCGCATTCTCGGGAACGATCCCCGTATCGAACAGATCAAACGCATGGGCGGACAGGTCGCCGCCACCGACGCCACGATCATGATTCGCGGCGAGAGCGGCACCGGCAAGGATCTGCTGTCGTCGGCCATCCATCAGAACTCGCCACGGCGGGATCGCCCGTACATCACGGTCAACTGTGGCGCCCTGCCGGAGACACTCCTCGAAAGCGAGTTGTTCGGCCATGTCAAAGGATCGTTCACGGGCGCCATTCACGACCACGAAGGGTTTTTCAGTGCCGCCGATGGCGGAACCATGTTTCTCGATGAAATCGCCGAGACGACCCCGGCCATTCAGGTGAAGCTCTTGCGCGTGCTGGAGGACAAGAAGGTCACACCGATCGGGGCCACCTCCGGTCGTACCGTGGATGTACGCCTGATCGCCGCTACCAACGCCGATCTGGAAGCGGCTGTCGAAGCCGGACGGTTCCGCGCCGATCTCTACTACCGTCTCAATGTGATCCAGATTGTCGTCCCGCCGCTGCGCGAGCGCGTCGAAGACATCGAGTTATTGGCAAGCCACTTCATCGAACGCAGCTGCGAACGTGCGGGCTGCCCGCCAAAACCTCTGACCTCGGCGGCTTTGGCCCTGCTGCAGAAGTACCGCTGGCCCGGTAATGTCCGCGAGTTGCAGAACATCATCGAGCGCGCAGTCGTCCTCTCCAAGAAGCCGGTGATCGACGTTGATGACTTTCCGGAGAAGCTCTCTCTCGAGCCCACCGTGACGCCAGCCAGCGAGTCTTTACCGCACACACCGACCTTGGAATCGATTGAGAAGGCCTACATATATTGGGTGCTCAACCAGACCGACTGGCAGAAGGCCAAGGCGGCCCAGATTCTTGGAATCGACAATTCCACGCTGTACCGCAAGATCAGCAAATACAAGTTCGACCAGCACCACGGTGACCCGAGCCGGAGAAACGGAACCGACTCGGAGGATGCGTAACAAACCGGTAGGGGCACGGCTTGCCGTGCCCGCCGGGTGAGTGTGAACGTGACCGTGTTCGAGCACGGCGTTCGGGCACGGCAAGCCGTGCCCCTACGCCAGCCAATCAAGACTCTGACGGTCCGCCGGCCCTGACACCGTAGAGGACAAGCGCCCCGGCAATGAAAAACACCAGAATCGAGAGCGCCGCCAGACGCAGATTGCCGCCGGAGAGACTGGCCACCTCGCCGAAGACCAATGGCCCCAAAATCGCCGCGCTTTTCCCGCAGAGCGAATAGAATCCGAAGAACTCACCTTCGCGTCCGCGGGGAATCAGAGATGCCATAAACGCACGGCTGGCGGCCTGAATGGCGCCGAGGCCTGTTCCCGCGAGCGCGGCAACGATGAAGAAGGCTGTCTTGCTGGTCACGAAGTACACCAGCGTGACGACGACAAGCCACTGCGCCAGCATGGTGAGCACGACAAATCGCGGGCCTTTGGTGTCGGTCGGTTTGGCCCACAGCGCGGCGCCCGCCAGCGCTGATACCTGAACACAGACGTACACCCATATCAGGTCGGTCATGGCGAAGCCCAGCGCCTGCCGCGCGAAAATCGCAGAGAAGAAGATCACCGTGTTGACACCATCGTCATAGAGAAGAAAGGCCAGCAGAAAGCGGCGCAGGGATGGGATGCGGGCGATGTCACGGGCCGTCTTCCAGGTTCCGCGCAGCCCTTCACTGAGTATGCTCCACTGACGCGTCGCTGACGGACGATCTTGCGGCAGCCAGAGGAATGCCGGAAGAGAGAATCCAATGAACAGGACAGCCGTCACGATAAAAGCCAAACCGAAATTTCCGGCAGCGACAAGTGGCAACGCCACTAAGAGCCCCACGAATGATCCGGCGTATCCGACGGCAAAGCCAAGCCCCGACAGACGCCCCTGCCGGTGCGCAGGGGCCAACTCCGGCAAGAAGGCATTGTAAAACACAATCGCCCCTTCAAACCCAAACCCGGCGATCACGCTCAGCAGGAACCCCCTCGTGACCATGCCTGGGGCAACCGTCGCCAGCAGGGCTGTTGCGCAGACTGACAACAGTGTGTAGACAATCAGCAGTCGCTTGCGCCACCCCGCCAGATCGGCGACGGCCCCTGCGAGTGGAGAGGTCACGGCAACCAGAAACATGGTGAGCGAGACAGCTCTCCCCCACCATAACGCGCCTTCTCCCCCGTGCCCACCCACAATCACGTCGGCGTAGTACGCGGCCCAGATGGTCGCGGGGATCACGGCCGCATAGGTCGAATTGGCGAAATCGTAGAGGCACCACGAGGCCACGGCGCCCGGGTTTGACCATTGGCGCAGGAGACCGGGCCTGTGCCGGATCGCTCCGCCAGAAGACGATGCGCCCGATCCCATCGGTCGATCACCTCGCTATTGATCCCTGCACAAAAGTCTCTGACAGAATGAACAGTAGACTTGGGAATGTGGATGATCTTTCCAACGTCATTCCCGCGAAAGCGGGAATCCATTTTCTTCTCCCCCGCCCGACGTGGACCCCCGCTTTCGCGGGAGTGACGTCTCGACGCAGGGGTGACATCTGAAGCGCTTGTCGCTTGCCAGGTTTTTCAGCGCGTTCTTTCGCGGGAATGACGAACGGGCATCGCCTTGTGATCGTCAGGCGATTGCTCATTCTGTGAGAACCTCTGAGAAATGCCCACATCGGTAAAGGCGTTTGTTTATCACCTGCCGGGGCAGGGATTGCCGTGTGAGATCGGGGGTCACACCGGTACCAGCCAACCACCGGGTGCATCAATCGCGCCGGTTACGAGACTTCGATACCAGCGGGCCGTCGCCTCGGTAATGGGACCAATGGCGCCACTTCCCACAGGCCGTCCTTCAAGGGATACAAGCGGCCTGATTTCCAAACCGGTTCCACAGAGAAAGAGTTCGTCGGCTTCATAGAGCCTGTCGGGCACGATCGATTCTACGGTCACGGTCAGATCGCTGCATTCCTGAAAATGGTGAATGAGCGTGTTGCGTGTGATTCCCGGCAGGATGTCCGCGCTGTCCGGCGGGGTCACAACCTTGTTGCCAAAAACGGCGAAGATGTTCGCCCCGTATCCTTCAGCCACCTCGCCGGTCATCGACAGGAGAATGGTCTGGTCGAATCCACGACGCCGGGACTCGTCGATGGCGAGCGCGGAGTTGACGTACAGTCCGGAGATCTTGGCGCCCGCCGGACACGCTTGATGCGGAAAACGTCGCCAATGGGAAAACGTGGCGCTCGCGGTCTCTGGTGGCAATGGCGTGGGTGGCCACACAAAGGTGAGGATGGCGAGCGTCTCCCCTGGCTGCAGATGCGCGCCGATCTTCGTGGAAGACTTGTAGAGCAACGGACGAATGTAGGCATCTCCCGGATTCCCGTTGCGGCGCAGCAGCTCGACGGTCAGTTCTGTGAGCTCCCGGGGTGACTGTGGCAGCTCCATGTGCATTAACGTCGCGTTGCGATGGAAGCGCGCGTAATGGTCGTCGGGACGGAAGATCAACGTGCCGCCCGCGCCGGCATACGATCGGATGCCTTCGAAGATGGCCGTGCCATACTGCAGCGCATGTGTGGCGACCGGAACCATCGCCTCGCGCTCATCGACAAAATGACCCTCAAAATAGACAGTCGGCATGGTGTAGAAGGTATGCGGCCAGGGTGCCGATGTCTATTGAGAAATAGCAGCAATGAACGAGGCCACGAGCCTCGGGGCTTGTTGAAAAACCATCTAATCGTCATTCCTGTGAACGCGAGAATCCATTTTCTCTTCGCCGCTCCCGGTGGACCCCCACGTTCGCGAGGGTGACATCTTGAGGTGTTGACCGCTCGTGAGGTTTTTCAATACGCCTCCCGGCCGGGTCACACGGACCGTCTTGTCCACCGCCTCAGCAGCAACAGCAGTTCCTTCCCGGTCGGGTCTTTGAGGGCGGCGAGCAGAAGGTCCACACGGCGCATGACCTGACGAGCCGACTGCGTCACTGATGCCCGGTTGGTGGTGAGGAATCCGGCGACCATGGCCGGATCAGAAGCGGCCACGCGTGTCAGGGACCCCCAGGATCGCCCTTTGAAGATGGCTGGCACGTTTCCCTCTCTGGCAAGACCCTCGGCTGCATAAGCAAGCAGGTGGGGCAGGCCGATGGTCGTTCCGATCATCTGGTCGTGCTGTCGCGCGGGTATGGGAATCGGCGTCGCGCCAAGCAGGCCGATCAGCTCTCGTATCCAGCGGACACCCCGTCCACGATTTGGGCCACAGTAGAAGATGGGTGCGCCGGTGAACAAATCCGCACGGCTCCCCTTCCACCCAGACGTATGCGTACCGGCCAATGGGTGCATGCCCACGAAGTCGAAGTGAGTCCTGCACCGTTCCGCCGCCATGAGTACCGGGCGTTTAACGGTTCCGGTGTCGGTAACGAGCAGACGGGAGGCTCTGAGACGCTCCCTGGTGAGACGAGCGATCTTTGGCAGCAGCGTCAGGATTTCCGGAACAGGGACGGCGAGAACAAGCACGTCACTTTGAACAACGATTTCTTCGAGTGACGCTGTGAAGCGGCCGTAGCGGCGGACCTGCGTACCAAGCCGCGGGTTCCGATCGGTCCCAATGCGTGTGAGATCAGCATGATAACGGCTGAGACACTTGACTAACGAGCCGCCCATCTGGCCCAAGCCAACGACGCCCAGAGTTTTGCCGGCCAGAAGATGCGGCGTCGTGGCGGACAATCCTGCTCTGTGCCTGTTCATGACGGACGCGCGAGATCGGGGCGCAAACGGACGGCATTGCGCAGGTAAATGTGGTGGATGTCCGCGTGTGCGCGGTCCGATTCTACATGCATGAGAACGCGGATGACACGCGGCATCGCGCCTTTGACTTCGATTTCTTGCGCATCGAGCAACGGAATGTCTGTCCATCCCATTTTCCGCGCCGCGGCTGCCGGGAATTGAGCGTTCAGGTCAACAGTCACTGTGAGGAAGACAGATACAATCTGCGATTTATCCAAACCGTTGTCAGCGATCATTGCCCGGAGCAACTCCTGCGTGGCCTGTTCAATTGCTTCAGCCGTATTGACGGGAACGTCGATCGCGCCCCGGATGCCCCGGATGCTCATGCGCTGATTTCTCCCTGAGTCCTTCAGTCCAGAAACTGCCAGTTGATCCCAAAACGCACATCGCGGCCGGTAAAATCATATCCGACATCCGTACGATACTGGAAATTCGCCACATTTTGTATGGAATAGTAGAAAGTGAAATCTTTCATCCGGGCCGATCCGGAAAGGTCCCAGCGAAAGACGTGGGGATTCCGGTACCGCGTCGGCAGTGCGCGCCCGTCGCCGTACCACCAGATCAGGGCGCTGTTGAGGCGTATGTCTATCCCATAACGGAACTGCGGCGCGATCCAGGAAAGAATCACGCTCGCCTTGTGGGGATAGTATCCCGTCAGCTTTGTTCCCGAGACGGTCGCTGCATACTTGGCCGCGTAGTTCACCCATGTCTCGAATTTCCAGCGCAGAGGAGTGTGAAGACCCAGGGCAATGCCAGCCGTCCGCGCGTCATCGGAACGGGGGCGATCATCCGCTTCTGTTGCGGATTGCGAGATATTCTCCCAGCGTGTGTAGTGTTGTGCGTATGTCAACTGACCTTCGGCGGTGAAATCGACGGCATTCCTGGCCGTGTCGGAGACCAGCATAATTGTCGCCATATTGCGCCATTCGGCGTGGAGCGACGGATCGCCGGATTCGATGTACTGTCCAGAACCAAAGAATGTTGTATCAACCGGTCGATAGCGGTCGAAGAGTGTGGGCACAACACGGATGCGTTCCAGCCGGATACCGGGGTGTAA
The DNA here is from genome assembly GCA_036170655.1 of Candidatus Zixiibacteriota bacterium. Classification (GTDB taxonomy): domain Bacteria; phylum Zixibacteria; class MSB-5A5; order WJJR01; family WJJR01; genus JACRMA01. The sequence continues at coordinate 21,385 of JAVHPP010000100.1, forward strand.
CTGGTATCCAGTCCGGTCAGCGATAATCGCTGCGGATACTTCCGGCGCAAACGGGTCAGTGTCCCAACCGGAGAACTTGGCTTTCAGGGCCATCGTGCCCCATGTCTGCACGGGCGACTCTTGTTGCCCTTCCACGCTGGCCTCCCAGCGGGAACGGTCCACAGACTTGATGCGCAGCTGGTCGATTGTACCGGCTGTTTTCAGCAACCATCCGCGGACGACGCGCTGACCCCACAAAGTCCAGGTGCGGTCGTGGCTTTCCAGGCGGTAACCACCGATCCCCTTGATATCCTGCTTGCCGGATTGGAGGTCCATGCCGAAGATGGGGTGCGCCGGGTCTGCCGGGGATGTGTACACCAGCGCATCGACGGTATACAGCAGATCATCCCGTCGCGGCTGGATACCGCTATAAATCTGCGGAGTCAAAATCCACGACCGGTCACGGAATTGGTGGAAGCGCAGACTCCAGAAGAACTTTCCCTTGAGCGGTCCGGCCACCTGCCAGCGAAGATGGCGGGTGTCCCGATTGTCAAGGATGTAGCGTCCCTCGCTCTTGTAGAATGTGAACCCCAGATCGACGGCCAACGCCAGCGGGAAACGCCGGCGAAACCGTCCCTCGGAGTAGGTTTCACCGAAATCACCCTGCCGCAGAAAGTAGCTGGAATGCGCATCGAGTGGCCATTCGGCTTCGTGCCATACATCGACCCGATCGCTGACCCGGACGTGTTCGTATTCGAATGACGGGAGTGAGGTCGGGTCAAATCGGGCATCTTGAGGGAAGTTCAGACGCTCCCAGGCAAATGGCTCGCCGTCGACTGACCAGGTTCCCAGACGGTCAATCAGCCCCCACCGAGTGTAACGCCGGAACTGCCCCGGTCCGGGCGCGTCATCGACATCAAAGCCGGGAGCCAGAAGAAGCCAGTCGGCCAGGTCCCCGGTCGCCAGATCCGCGAGAGCGGGCAAATCCCAGCGCGGGATGCTCCAGAGTCGTCCGAACTCGCGTTCGGTCGAATCAAGAATCGCTGTGGGGGGCCAGAACTCCCGGATGACCACGGGAGCGCCGGTATCGCCCACCGTCGTGTCGTGGCGGGCCACTGCCAGAAGGGAATCGAGTAGGCGTCGCTGTGTATCCACTGAATCGGGAGAAAGCGGGATGAGCGCCTCCTCACGTACGGGCGCACGGCCGTGCGCCCCTGAACTTGTCGAGTGCGTCGTGTCGGATTTCACCGAATCGCTGCGCAGGGCAACCGAATCCGGAGGGGTTTTCCGGTTATCAGATTGAGGCGCAGCCGCACACCAGGAAATCGTGATCGCTGAAAGCATGCAGCCAATCACAAGCAAACGGACAGCAGTTCTTACCTGTGCTGAGGAGAATCGAGGTGGACACTGGCAACGGGAATCAGCCATCGCCGGAGAATCGGAAAGATCAACGCAAACAGCAATGCATTTGATGCGATGTGGATGGCGGCAAACGGAATTGCTGCGGCCATCACAATCCAGAAAGGACCGATGACCCATGCCATTGCCAGATTGGTCAGCAGATCAAAGATCACTGTTACGGAGATGCCAGCGAAAACCAGAATGGTCATTTCGAGCCAGTGCCGCACGTTGAGTCTAGTGTGTACCCGTCCCAGCAGTCCGCCGGCCGCGCCGGCAATTCCCATTGACAGGATTTGCGCGGCCCAGACAGGGGCAATGGGCATTCCGATCGGGTTGAAGGTCGCGTAGAATCCCTCAGCCACACAGCCAACAAAGGCGCCCCAGAGGGGACCGAAGGCATAGCCGACGCCAAAGAACGCGAGGGTGAGCGGTTCGACATTCGGCAGCGCAATCATCGGATACTTCACAGCAAAAGCGGCGGCCACCAGGCCGCCGCTCACTGCCAATCGCCGGGTTTCAAAGAGCCTCATCGGTCGTTGCGCACCGCGATCTTCACCACTTCTTTCTTGCCGTCAAACTGCACCAATGCCAGATAGATGCCGCTGGCAACCAACTTACCGTCGCTGCTCCGGCCATTCCAACGGAGCCGTGCAGGGCGGCTGCCGGGAATCGGGCGCATCTTCCCGCTAACGAGACGGCCATCAGGAGTGAAGATCTTCATGCTGACATCGTCCAGTGAGGCATGGAGCGGGATGGTCACATCGACGCCGAATAATGAGTCAGCGTCGGCGGGAAGGTGCAGCGGATTCGAATAGATTTTCAGAATCGCCGAGGGACCCGGCGGCTGGCTGGATGTGTCGCAAACGGCCAGTACACTCCTTTCAGGGAGAGAATCGTTCGCCACCAGCCGGTACGCGATGTTCCGGTCGAGGACATCCTGCGAGACATTGCTCTTGAATGGCGAGACGATGACCAGAATGTCGCCGCAGACTGCCCAGTCCGGCACTGTGACCGTGTGAGACGCGTCGGTCGTGAACTCAATGTGTGGTTTTCCGGCGGAGTCGCTGCCACCGGCAATCACAATCATCTCGTTCGGAAATACCGTCGTATTGATTTGCAGGTGAAAGTCGCGACTGGCTCCAGTTGGCGGTGTGAACATCAGGTAGGAAGCAGCGAGTTCATCGGCATTGAAAGGCGCGCGCAGACTCCGGCTCGAAGAATCTTCCAAGGGATAGCGGCCATAGCGCGCGATGAGGGTGTCCGGAAGCTGTCCACCATAGTAGGACGGAGGCGGCGCAAATGCCGCTCCCTCCGAGTAGGACCACGGCGCGGCGCGCTGTCCAGTATAATAGTTCCAGACAAGGAACTCCGCCCAACCGGCTGCAAATGATGTCCCATGTTTACTAAGTGTCGATTCAAAGGCTTCAAAAGTATTGAAGCGAGGCACGTTCCCGCATTCCTCCCAGATCTCGCGCACGATGTCCTCGCCGTAACGCTCCGAGAGAAAACGACCCCAGATGGCGGACGCGTACGGATGCAATTGCTCCGGGAAGGGATCATGTGAGTTGCCAATGACACGCAGAGAAATCCACGGGTACTGGAAGAAATTCGCCAAGTAGGCATAATAGTCGTTCACGCGCGTGAAAACCATGTCCTCCATCCACGTGGATGATATCTCGTGGAACCAGGGATAAAACACGCCGCCACGGTACTCGGCCTCGTCCGCATCGTAAGTCCACTGAATGGCGTGGAAGAACTCGTGCGCGATGGTCACCGCCATGGCATCGAACGGACGAGCACTGTAACCGGGCAACTGAGTGTAGTCGCTGGAAATCTCGATCCAACTGGTCAGTTGACGCGACGTCTGGCCAATGACCAATGTATCGGGATATGTGATTCCATAAAAGAGAGGCCCCAGATTCGTCATATAGATGTCGTAACGGGGATCCTCCTGCGGACGGGGCACACGATCGGAGATCGGGTAGCGGTATTTCATGTCGGTAATCTCACGCGTCACCACGGTGTCGAGCAGCGCGGCGCAGCGGAGGACATAATTCGGAACCCGGCCGGCACCCACACCGAATGTCATGTTGACTGAGTCCGACCCGTACCGGGTGAAATGGATGCGGAACCGTCCATCAGGCGTATCGTAACGCTCAGCGAGCACGGGACGTTCCAGCGATACAACGCTGGCAATCTTCGCCCGGGTCGGTGCGCTGAGGTTCGGCCAGTTCATCCGGATTTCGTAGATCAGGGGTGTGCCACATTTGATGACCTGCTCGAAACCAGGTTCCATACCGGACGCCTGTCCAACACGCCCAAAAGTCGCTGACGCCCTCTCAATCAGGTTGTTTTCATAGGCCGAATCAGAACCGCGTGACGTGCTCGCAGAAAAGGCGCAGAGAAATGCAACAACTACGGGCAGCAGTCGCGAAAAGCGTCTTTGTTGTGGCATCAAGTGGGTTCCTATGGTTCAGCGTTTCCTTCTCGAACCGGGCGCCGGCCTTGAGGGCAAGGGGCTATAAGCCCCTTGTCCGCAGTCGGAAACGACGTTACGAGTGGGTTGCTCCTGCTGTCGGATCCTCGATCTTGGAATGCACGATCCGCGTGACCTCATCGCTTAAACGGACGGCCGCGTCTTCGAGTTCCCGCATTTTCGTGAGGGTCTCGTCCGCGTAAGCGGCATCCGAGAAGCCGGCCAGATTGATGCGGACGTTGAGTCCGGCGCCCACGACAGCGGTACGTGCCATCTGCGCGGCGACACCCGCATCGGAGACCGAGTTTACGTTTCCGTTTTCGGCACAAATTCTGGCGAGATTGAGAACATCGAGGGCGGTGCCCATCACCGTGAGCGGCACTTCGGCCGCACCCCGTGTGGCCTTGTCCATCGCTTCGCGTCGGATGGCAATCTGCGCTTCGGTTTCCTTGGGCATCTTACGCACGGCCATCAGTGCATCAAATGCCTGCGCGTCTTGATCTACCAGCTCGGTGAGGGTACGGCGCAATTCCTCGGCGCGAACGAGAGTCGATTCCATCCCGGCGGTGACATCGGCATACTTCTTCTTCCCGATCGTCAGACGGCAGACCATGGCACAGAGCGCCGCGGCCAGCGCTCCCGCTGCGGCCGAGACCGATCCCCCGCCCGGGGCTGGTTCAGACGACGCAACATGATCACTGAAGAGCGCCCAGCCGGAGCGCTCCGTTTGGCGCGCTGTCGCGGCCCGAAGTTTCTCCTCCAGCACTTGATCGGGCGAAAACCGTTCGAGTCGGAGAAAGTGCTCGGCGACGTCATAGAGCGATTTGGCTGGCGTCAGTCCCACGATTTCCGATGACGTCACCCTGGCTCCCCACCGCAACGCTTCGGAGTTGATCATCTCGAAGACACGGAAAATCGGGGTCTTTTGATAGTTGACCAGATTCATCGACACCTGAACACAGCCACGGTCTTTGATGTCGAAGCCAAGGGCCTTGACATATCGCAGGCCGCCGTCACCAAAACGGATCGCCTTGGCGATGGCTTTGGCCACTGGCAGGCGATTTGTATCGAGGTAGCAGTTGTAGGCCACCAGCGGCATGCGTGCGCCGACCGCCGTGGCGCCGGCCTTGAGATTCATAACCGCTGGACCAAAATCCGGCCGCCGGTTCGGGTCAGTCTCAATGGTATCGCGAATCACCTCGTATTCTCCCCGCCGCACATCGGCGAGGTTCTCGCGGCCGGGACGCGAGGCGGCGGCCTCGTAGAGATAGACCGGGATGGCCAATTCCTCGCCGAGACGGCGTCCGAGCTGGCGCGCCATGGCCGCACATTCGGCCAGATCGATCCCGCTAATCGGCACAAAGGGGACGACATCGGTTGCGCCCATCCGCGGGTGCTCGCCGTGATGCGTGCGCATGTCGATCAGCTCAGCGGCTTTGCGCACCGCGCGAAACACCGCAGCCGCCACCGGTTCCGGCTCACCCACCAAGGTCACAACCGAACGGTTGTGGTCGGCATCCATCTCCTTGTCCAGCAAGGTGACCTGATTCCCGTCCAACGCCGCCGCGACAATGGCATTGACGATCTCCGGACGCCTTCCTTCGGAAAAATTCGGCACGCACTCGACCAAGACTTGCATAAAATCCGACTCCTCCCCACGCTCTCAAGTCAGAGCAATTATTTAAGATACGCGAAATCGAGCCCAGCGGCAATATGGGATAGACGGGGCTGGTGGGCAGGGGGTCGCAGGGTCACTTTGAAATTCCTCAAGCAGGGCCGCAGAAAGCCGTATTTATAACAGGGGTGAGAGAAATGGCCCCCAGTTCAATAGATCAGACCTTTACCAGTTCGGGTCCGGTAATTCAGATTCAGATTCAAGTACCCATATTGATCGAGCAGACCCTGACAACCGCGAAACAACCTATTCCCACTCCGGTAGCACAGGTTGGGCGCTGCTCGACACCGGGGCCAGTATCTGCATGATCGACTAGACCGTAGTTCAGCAATTGAGTCTCACGCCAAAGACGAGAAGAAAGATGGTGGGGGCTACTGGCGCTGCGGATTGCCCCGCATTCCTCGTGCGCATGTTATTCCCCCGAAATCATTATTGGCCGTACCCCCGGCTTCTTTGATCCTGAAATCGTAACAGCGTCACACACGCTGAGAGTTGGGGATAACTGCGCTTCTCGGACGTGATTTTCTCCGCCATATGGTCCTGATCTATGACGGAATTCGGGGATCATACACAATCACGTGGTGGCCTCTCAAATCCGCATTTTAGCTTTGATCGACCATGCCAGCAGCGGCAGCATCAATTCGTGGTGACCGGTGAACGAGAACCCTCGGCCGGAGTGCATCGTGGGCCTGGAGACCACATTCACATTGGGGCGGTAATGCTGAATCATGTCGAAATTGGCGGTTGTGAACTTCTCGACATGGCGGCGGTTGCGTGCCACGGAGAGTGCCTTGAGAAAGACCTCCGGCAAGATCACGGCCGAGCCAAAATGCAGCACGACACCGCCATCGTGCAGCCGCGTGCACTGGTCGGCCAGGATACGAAAATCCAGATGCCCCGCCGCGCCAACCTTGGCCGCATCGTATTCCGGGTGCTGCGCGACGATCTCCGCGCCGATCGCGGGAAAGACGAGCGCCGGTATCCCCGCTTGCGCCGCTTGAGCCAGAAGAGAATGACGCCTCATGGTCGCACGGTGGCGGATGATGTACTGCCCAACACCCTCACCCAAGCCAAGGTTGTCTGTCGCCGCCTGATCAACTGCACCGGCAAACCACTGCGCCGTGTCACGGGCCATACCAAATCGGCCATCCCGCAGTCCGGCCGCTACATCTTCGGATGTTCTGCCCAGAAAGGCAATTTCCAGATCGTGGATGGCCCCGGCGCCATTGAACGCCAATAGATCGACCAACCCATTTTTCATGAGATCGATGACAATCGGCGAGAGGCCGCACTTCAGCACATGCGCCCCGAGGAACCAAAACACCGGCTTGCGCCGGTGGCGCGTCGATGCGATCGCATCGACGAGATCACGCCAGTCATTCGCCTTGAGGAAACCGGGCAGCTTCCCCAAGAAGGCGCCGATCCGGTCGTCGCGGGCCGGCGGCCGCGCAAATTTCTTTGCATCTACAAGCGATGTTCGCCGCTTGGCATCGAGCCGCCGAAGCTGTGTCAGGTCTGCCGCTCTGAATTGTGTCATGGTCCATACCGTCGAATTGTGCCCAAACGATAGTCGGTCAGTTCCGCTACGATGGATCCCACCAGGACTTTGGTTTTCATCAACACCGGCAGATGAAGCCGGTCATCCGTAAGCCATACCTTAAGTTTGCCCTCCTGCTTGAACAGCCCAGCGGCTTGCAAGAGAGGTTCGACAACGACCGTGCTGAAAATACCGGCTTTGACTTCGATTCGTTCCCTGTGCAGTATCTTCACGGTCAGTGTATAGTTCTTCTTTCCTGTAAAGTTCTCGACCGTGATGTCGGCACCCGGCTCCAGTTCGAGGGCTCGCACATAATAGAGAAGCGACAGGGCATCCTGGACATAAGGCGGGATGGGAATCGTATCCTTCGGCGTGTAGGCGTTACCTGTCATGGGATCGAAGTCGGCAATCTGCTCGGCTCGGTATTTGCCTTCACGAAGGTATTTCTCGAAGCGCAACGGGTAGAGTTCGCGCACGTCCATGAAACTGATGGCGCTATCATCGACGCGGTAGAACGTGGAGAAGAACGCTGAGGATGCAACGGTAGAGACAATGGGGAAACAAAGATGCTTGCTGGTGTCAACGGGCGGGAGGACAACCATCCGTCCCGTCCCAGCGACGACGGATTGCCAGCCGATGTCATAGTACAGTGTCTCGCCGAAGCCAAACGCGAGATTGAAGATCGGACGCGGCGGCCAGGGGCTGCTGTTCCGCATGGCTGCGGAACCGGTGTCGGGCGATGTCGGCTTGCTGTCGACATGTGCGGTATCCAATGGGCGCGTCGAAGTCTCGGCGTGCGACGCAAGGCCGCGCGTCTTCGGCGACTCCGCCTGTGCCCCGCTTGACCAAAACAGCAATCCCCAGAGCGCTCCGGTTGAGAGCAAACGCAGCGTCTGTCCAGCATGCCGGGGGCTACCGTTCTGTCTTCGCGGACGCGCCATAGATGCTCTCAGGTGACATCCCTCGGCGTCTGTCCGCCCGCCAATCCCGCCGCCATCTGCAGAATCGCAGGCAGACTGCGCCGAAGTGCTTCCTCAATCTGGAAGAAAGCCCGCTGATATTCCTCGAGATCGCCGCCAATCGGATCCCGAATCGAGAACTGGTCTATGTCCCCGGTGTGATCGGGAAAGGCCCGCAAGAGGAACAACTTGCCCGGTGAAACACCGCCACGCAAACAGAAATCGGCATGCTCGGAGGCCATGACCAAAATAAGGTCCGCGTCATCGAGCATGGCCAGTGTCAGCGGCTGAGAACGGTGATCGTGAATGTCCACGCCGTACTCCTCCGCAACCGCAACCGCCAGTGGGGTGGCGGGCATTCCTCCCGCGGCCATCGTCCCGGCAGAAGCAACCGCAATCGCCGGGGTTTTCCCCCGATATTCGGTAAGCAGCTTCCTGATCAAGCCTTCGGCCATCGGACTGCGGCACGTATTGCCGGTGCAGACGAAGAGAACGCGAAGCGCGCGTTTATCGGATGTGTGCTCTCCCATCGGGATTCTCGCCCGCCATTGAGATCAGGTCCCACGCTTTGCCTGGCGCACGACCTTCTGCCAGACGGCAACTGGGATTATACCCCTTCTGACCAGCCGGGGCCGCCTGCCGGTGCAGTCCAGAACGGTCGATGGTGGGCGACGCCGAAAACGCGGTGGGCGCACCCACAGCAGGCAGCCCATCGACGCCTGCGTATGCAACCAACGATTTTCTTCCGCCGGGGACAACAGGAATCCCGACGGATTGGCACTCGTGGCGATCAGGGGTTTTCCCACTTGACGGCAGAGTGCCGTGACAACCGGCTCCGGGGTGATACGGACGCCGATGGCATCCGACCTGTCTCCCAGATGACCCAAAACACGATTCCGCATGGGCAAAATGAGCGTGAGCGGTCCCGGCCAGAATGCTCCGGCCAGCCCCTCCGCCCAGGCAGGCACAGCGATCCTCCACTCTGACAGCGCATCGCGTGTGGCGAAGAAAACGGAGAATGGACAGCGTTGCGAACGTCCCTTGATCTGGCGCACGAATTCCACCGCCCGGCAGTTGGTCGCATCCACACTGAGCGCGTACTGCGTCTCTGTCGGCAACACAACAGCGCCACCCCGGACCAGATGACGCCTCAGGTGCTGGATGTCATGGACAGATGGATGGCGACGGTCGAGCCGCACGATCCCCGGAAGCGCGCCCAGCCCCCCTTGTGAGCCGTCCTGACGTCCAAGTTGCGATACCATACCAAACGACAGGCCGCATTCCGTCTCCCGGAAAACCCGTCAGAGGAACGGCTCCCAGCGGCTGTCGGACTTGAGAACGTCGTTAAGTTCACGCATCTCCTCGATGCGTGACTTGTGGGCGATGAAAGTGACACGGCCCGTGCGCACGATGACCAGATCGGAGACTCCGAGAGTACAGACAAGATCATCGGTCTCGTTATAGATCGTCAGATCAAAGGAATGCAAGGGCAAAGCCGTTCCCTCGATGACGTTTCGCTCTGGTCCCCCCGGCTTGAGCCGTTCCAATGCCAGCCAGCTGCCGACATCATCCCAGAAAATATCCGCCTTGATCACCACGACATTGTCGGCATGTTCCAAGACGGCCTTGTCAATCGAGACACAGGGGGTGGTGGCGTACAGCTCCCGCAACGCCTCTGCCTGCCCGGGTGCGCCGATGGATTTGCTGTACTTGACCAGCGCGGCGTGCATTTGGGGGTGATGCTTCTCGATTGCGGCGAGAAGCGGTTTGACCGCCCAGACGAAGATTCCCGCGTTCCAGAGATGGCGCCGGTCGTAATAGTAGTCCTGTGCAGTGTTGCGGTCGGGCTTTTCGCGAAAGGCTTCGACCTGATAGGATGCGATACCGTCAGATGTGGCAAAATGCGCGCCGAGTTCAATGTAACCGAACCCCGTTTCCGCGCGGGTCGGGGTGATCCCGATCGTAATCAAGTCCGGTTCATTCTGTGCCAGCCGGATGCCCTCTTTGAGAATGCGCAAGAACGTGGATGGCGGCTCGATCGCATGATCGGCCGAGAGCACGACCATGGTCGCCTCGGGATCGCGCGCCGCGAGCTCGACGGCCGCCCAGCCGATCGCCATGCAGGTGTTATTGCTGCTGGGTTCGGCCAGGATATTGACCGCCGGCAGATGTTGTGCACGTTCGCAGACAGCATTCTTGATTTCCTCGCCCGTGACGATCCAGATGCGCTCCGGTGGAAATGCGGTGGCGATACGGTCGATGGTCGCTTCCAGCATCGTCCGGTGCGAAATGATCGGCAGCAATTGTTTGGGACGGCCCCGACGCGACATCGGCCAGAACCGTTCCCCCCGGCCACCTGCCAAGATTACCGCATGCTCCACGCAAACCTCGCTTTCACGAGCCGGATTTCAAAACTGCGACGGGAGCCCCAGGGCCTGATCGTAAGTCCGCCGCAACAATTTCAGGTCTTCCCACGCCTCTTTCTTGAAGTTCGGGTTTCGCAGCAGCGCCGCCGGATGAAATGTCACCAGCATCCGGGCGCCGCCCACGTCGTAAAAGCGGCCGCGCATTTTCCCCAACGGGGTCTTGGTATCGAGAAGAATCTGCGCCGCGACGCGACCGAGCGAACAGATAAACTTGGGGGCAAGCAGACGAATCTGTTCGGCCAGATGCGGCAGGCAGGCGCCGGATTCCTCCGGCAGCGGGTCACGATTCTCGGGAGGACGGCACTTCAACACATTGGCAATGTAGATGTCCTCACGTTTCAAGCCGATGGCTGCAATCATCTTGTCGAGTAATTGTCCCGCGCGACCGACAAACGGGAGTCCCGACAGGTCTTCATCGCGGCCCGGCGCCTCTCCGATAAAGAGGATGTCCGCCGTCGGACTGCCTGTGCCGAAGACGAACTTCGTGCGCGTGAATCCCAGCGGGCACTTGGTGCAGGTGTGGATCAACTCGTAAAGTTCATCCAGCGAGGCGGGACGCACGACACGCGGTTTGTCGTCAAACAATTCCAGCGCCGGTTCCACCTGCAGGAGTTGCTGCAGAGCACGCGCTGCTAAGAATGATGTTTCATCAGGTGTCGTCATTTCGTTGTCTTCATGGAGAAGTCCGCCTTCGGTGTCAGGCCCGACGCCACCCGGTCCACAATGTGTTGTGCCAGTTTCCTCTTGCTGACCAACCCCGTCCGTTCGACCGCGCCATACGCGTCCATCAGAATCGCGTTGTTGTGGTCGCTGCCAAACCCTGATCCGGGCGCCGTCGGATTGTTCGCCACGAGCAGGTCAAGGTTCTTGGCTTTCAACTTGGACGATGATTCCAGCCGTGACGGGTCGGTTTCCAGCGCGAATCCCACCAGATACTGACCGCTTTTTTTGCGCGCGCCCATGGCCGCCAAGATATCGGGAGTCGCTTCCAAGCGCAACGGCGGAGGGCCAGCGGCTTTCGGGATCTTTTGCGATTCCGGCCGGGCAATGCGCCAATCGCTGACGGCCGCGACGGCGATGGCCGCGTCACAGGCCTCAAATCGCGACATCACGGCGTTGTACATCTCATCCGCCGTCTCCACATCCAGACGTTCCACACCGGAGGGCGTCGGCAACGCCGTTGGCCCGCTGATGAGGATGACCTCTGCACCCCGTTCGGCGGCGGCTTGGGCGACAGCATACCCCATCTTGCCCGATGAGCGATTGGTTATCACACGCACAGGATCAATTGGCTCTCGCGTGGGACCTGCGGTCACCAGGATCATCCGACTCTCCAGGTCACGCGGGGCAACCCCTTGGAAAAGAGTCTCGGCTGCCGCAACGATCGTTTCTGGTTCCGCCATGCGGCCAACACCAAATGTATGGCAGGCCAGCAGTCCGACTGTTGGATCAACAAAATGGACCCCGCGTGCGCGCAGGGTCTTGAGGTTGGCCTGCACGGCCGGGTGGTTGTACATGTCGGTGTTCATGGCCGGCGCAAGCAGAACCGGAGCGGTCAGCGAGATCAGGAGAGTCGTCAGCATATCATCCGCCAGACCTGCCGCATACTTCCCGACGAAATCCGCCGTCGCCGGCGCTATGATCGCCAGTTCAGTCCAGTCCGAGATATCGATGTGACGGGTGCCGACATAGCGATCTGCCGGAAACATCTCGAGGAGAACTTCACGTTCGGAGACGGTCTCCATTGTCAGCGGCGTGATGAAATGAGTCGCGTTGCGGGTCATGGTGACCCAGACATCGGCACCGGCATCCTTGAGCCGGCGGCACAGATATGCCGACTTGTATGCGGCAATCCCGCCTGTGATACCCAGTAAAATGTGATGGTTTTCAAGGACGCTCATAAAATCCCACCTCCCCCATGGCTACGCATGGCGAAAGTTGCGCACTCCGGAGAACACCATGGCGATCCCATGTTCGTTGCAGGCGGCAATGACTTCCGCGTCGCGCTTGGAACCTCCGGGTTGGATGACGGCCACCACGCCGGCGCTGGCGGCCGCATCGAGGCCATCGCGCATGGGGAAAAACGCATCCGATGCCAGCACAGCGCCCTTGGCCCGTTCGCCGGCGCGCGTGACCGCTGAGTGCACAGCGTCGACACGCGATGTCTGTCCCGCGCCGATGCCCACGGCCGCCTTCTGCTGGACCAGCACAATGGCATTGGACTTGGCGTGCTTGGCCACCTTGCGAGCAAACAACATGGAGACGATCTGCTCAGCCGTTGGCGCTATTTGTGTCACGACGCGCAGTTCGGCCGGATCTAATTCCCGGTCGTCGTCATCCTGAACCAGCAGTCCGCCGAGGATTTCGCGGAACCGCAACCGCCGCGGCGAGCGAAGACCCATCGTCAAAGCCGTGACGTAGCGGCGAGTCTTCTTTGTGAGCATGAGTTCCAAGGCATCGGCATCGTATCCGGGCGCGAGAACGCACTCGATGAAGGTTGTCCCCTGGAGCGCTTCCGCACAGGCCCGGTCAACCGGCCGATTCAAGACAACGATGGAGCCGTAGGCGGACAAGGGATCGGTGGCATAGGCCAGTTCGTATGCTTCCCGGATGCTCGATCCGGCCGCAGCACCGCAGGGATTTGCATGTTTGAAGATGGCCGCAAACGGTTCGTCGAAATCCGCCGCCATTCGCCAGGCCGCATCAAGGTCCCCATAATTGTTGTACGACAGTTCTTTCCCGCCGGCGACCGGCGCTGCCGCCAGGGATGGTCCATCGTCATCCAAAGCACGATAAAGCGCCGCCTTCTGGTGGGGATTCTCTCCGTAACGAAGGGCGCCGGCCTTCTGAAAACTCTGAACCCAGATGGCCGGAAAGTGCGTGTCACTGACCGGGTCTTCGTTCTTCGCCAGATACGATGCGATCTTCGCATCATAGGCGGCGGTGATCACAAATGCGCGAGCGGCAAGTCGGCGTCGCGTCACACCGGTGGTGGCTCCCTGATGGGCATCCAATTCGTCCGCCAGTGTTTGATAGTCTTGCGGATCACACACGACCGCTACCGTCTCGTGATTTTTCGCTGCCGCGCGGATCATGGTGGGGCCACCTACGTCGATCAACTCAACGGCGTCCTCATAGCGAGACGACGGATTGTCGGCTGTCTTCGCAAATGGATAAAGATTCACAACGACCAATTCAAAGGTTCCGATTCCCGCCCTTTCAAGTTCATCGCGATCAGACGGGAGATTCGGCCGTCCCAGAATGCCGCCAAGTAGGTTCGGGTGCAGGGTCTTGACCCGTCCGCCCAGCATCGAGGCGAATCCTGTCAAGGTTTCGACCGGAGTAACCGGAATGCCCGCCTCCCGCAGAGCCGTCATCGTTCCACCAGTGGAAACGATCTCAACCCCGTGCTTTTGCAATGCGAGAGCGAACGGGACAATCCCGGTCTTGTCGTAAGCAGACAGGACCGCGCGCTTCACGATCACCGGCTCATCCGGCAAGGATCGCTCTGCCGCCTGAGAACCATTATTGTTCAAGATCTTGGTCATCGTCATCGCCAGTCGATTCTCCAAGGTTCTACGGCATGGGTCCGGAGAGCGCAGTGGGTCAGCCGTACCAGTCACCCGATCAGCCGCCGCTGGGCCTCGCGGTATTTGCCGATGGTGGCGCGTACGACATCGTCGGGTAATTCCGGCGCCGGCGGCTGTTTGTTCCACTTGATTTGCATGAGATAGTCGCGGACATACTGCTTGTCATAGCTTGGCTGAGACATGCCGGGACGGTAACTGTCCGCCGGCCAAAAGCGCGACGAATCCGGCGAGCAGATCTCGTCGATCAGAGTCAGTTGCTCTCTGTCAAAGCCAAACTCGAACTTCGTGTCGGCAATAATGATCCCCCGCTCGGCGGCGTAGCGGGCACACCAGTCGTAGAGCGCCAGCGTCACGTCCCGCAACCGCCCGGCCAGCGCCTGACCGAGGACGCCGGCCATGCGTTCCAGAGACACGTTTTCATCGTGGCCCGCGTCATTCTTGGTCGCCGGTGTAAAGATGGCCTCGGGCAGTTTCTGGGAGTCCACGAGGTCCGAGGAAAACTCGAATCCGTGCACGGACACATCCGAGCCGGGAGAAGCGGCGCGGACGGCCATGTACTCCTTATACAACGATCCGGCAATATAGCCGCGTGCCACACATTCGAAATCGATGCGCTGGCATTTCTTCACCAGCATTGCACGGTCCTGAAGCTGATCGCGGAATGACGGCAGCGGCGCCGGAAACTGGGCTACGTCGCAAGTGATCAGGTGATTCGGCACGATCCCTCGCGTTTTCTCGAACCAGAACCGCGACATCTGCGTCAGGATTTTCCCCTTGCCGGGAATGGCTGTTGGCAAGACCACATCAAACGCCGAGAGACGGTCGGTGGCAACGATCAGCAGTTTGTCGCCCAGATCGTAGATGTCACGGACCTTCCCCCTTGCCAGAAGAGGTATGTTTCCGAGATTTGTCTCTACGATGGCATCCATCATCTGTGTCTCAGTCTCTATCGACGTACGGCCTTCGCGATTATTCCGCGCCATCAGTCCCCGTCTCGCCTTGTCCTTCGGTACTCTTGCGCGAATCGGGCAATGGCATCCGGCAACAGTTCGTGTTCGACCTTGAGGACACGATCGCGCAAGCACTCGGGGGTGTCACCCGTAAGCACCGGGACTGTCCTCTGCATGTAGATCGCGCCATGATCGTATTCGGGGTCAACAAAATGGACCGTGGCTCCGCTCACCTTTTCTCCCGCCGCCAAAACCGCCTCGTGCACGCGCATGCCATAGTAACCCGCGCCGCCAAACTTCGGCAGTAGCGCGGGGTGAAGATTGATGATTCGTCCCAGATATGCACGGACAATTTCCGGGGGCAGGAGTTTCATGTATCCGGCCAGGACAATGAGATCGACCCGGCGAGATCCGAGAATGCCGAGAAGACCCTGCACGAAAGCCGCGTGTGAACCGGCCCGCTTTTCTGACCAGTGGACTCCTTCGACGCCGGCGTGGCGGGCGCGATCGAGTGCGGGCGCGCTGCTATTATTCGAGACGACAACGGCGATGGCCGCCTTCAATCTGCCGGAGGCGATCCGATCCAGAACGGCCTGCAGATTTGTCCCCGTCCCCGAGGCGAAAACTGCGATGCGCAACCTATCGTTATCCACCCTCTGTGTCATACCTTGTTCGCCGGACGGGTCACGTGGTCTTCAATCGTTCCGCCAGCATCTGGTTCAGCCGCTGCGGATTGGCCTGTCCCTGTGTCTTCTTCATGGCCTGCCCGACAAAGTACGCCATCATGCGGGTCTTACCTGACTTGTATTCCAGAATCTGCGTTGGACTCTCCGCCAGTACGTCGTCGACAACTTTCGCCAGTGCACGATCATCAGAAATCTGGCCCAGTCCCTCCACATCGACAATCTGACGCGCCGAACGTCCGGTCGCCAGCATCGTTTCGAACACATCTTTGGACATTTTGCCGGATATGTTACCATCGTCCACAAGCGCCAGAAGCTCTCCCAGCCTTGCTGGAGAAACCGGAAAGTCTCTGACGTCAATCCCCTGCTCTTTGACAACACGCAGCACTTCGGTCATGATCCAATTCGACACTTTCTTGCCGTCAGGAAAAGATGCTACCGCCGCCTCGAAGTAGTCAGCCAGTTGTCTTGTGCTTGTCAGCACGGATGCATCATAGGCGGGGATTCCATAGTGGCCGGCAAAGCGCGCGGCCCGTGCATCGGGCATCTCCGGGAGAGACGCGCGCACCGATGCAACCCACGCCTCGGAGATGACCAGGGGAAGTAAATCGGGTTCAGGGAAGTACCGGTAGTCGGACGACTCCTCTTTGGAACGCATGGGCGAGGCGGTCTGGCTCTTCTCGTCCCAGAGCATGGTCTGCTGGAT
Organism: Candidatus Zixiibacteriota bacterium; assembly: GCA_036170655.1. Taxonomy (GTDB): domain Bacteria; phylum Zixibacteria; class MSB-5A5; order WJJR01; family WJJR01; genus JACRMA01. Next base: position 37,767 of record JAVHPP010000100.1, read on the forward strand.
CACCGTCCCGCCGTTCCTGACTAAACCGATCTGCCGTTCGATTTCAAAAGCGAGCGCCCGCTCGACGGACTTAAACGAGTTCATGTTCTTCACTTCTGTCCGTGTACCGAGCCGCGCCGAACTCGCCGGACGGATCGAGACATTGGCATCACAGCGGAGAGCGCCTTCTTCCATATTCCCCGTGCAAATCTCCAGGTACTCCAGAATCTGGTGCAGCTTCTGCAGATACAGCGAGGCTTGGCGTGGGGATCGGATATCGGGCTGGCTGACAATCTCAAGCAGAGGCACCCCGCATCGATTCATGTCAATCAGCGATGCGTTCTCAGATCTTGCCATTTCAGCGTGCAGCGATTTGCCCGCATCCTCTTCAAGATGGACGCGTATCAGGCCGACCTTCATGGCAGTGCTTCCATCGCCAAATTCGACCGCGCCGCCCTCGCCAATGGGGCAGTCGAACTGTGAAATCTGGTATCCCTTCGGCAGGTCGGGATAGAAATAGTTCTTCCTCGCGAAAATGCTCTCGGGATTGACACGGCCGCCCACGGTCAGGATCAGCCGTATTGCGAACTCCGCGGCCTGCCGGTTCAGCGCGGGCAATGCTCCCGGAAGCCCGAGACAGACTGGGCAAACCTGGGAGTTCGGGACGGCACCGAATGCGGCCGAGCACCCGCAGAAAATCTTCGACCGGGTCCGAAGCTGGGCGTGAGCCTCCAGGCCGATGACGGGTTCGTATGGTCCTTGAGATCTTCCCATCGCACTCATAATGATTCAAATTGAATCACGGGTGCTCCCCTCGATCTCCTCAGCCACCGACAGAATAATATCTTCTTCGAAGGGTCGCCCGATGACTTGCGCGCCGATCGGCAGTCCCTCGCCAGAACGTCCGCATGGGACAGAAACCGCAGGCAATCCGGCGAGATTGACCGACGTTGTGTAAACGTCCATCAGATACATCGCCAGCGGGTCATCGATCTTTTCGCCCAGCATGAATGCGCATGTCGGCGCCGTTGGTGTCAGGAGGCAGTCAACAAGATCAAACGCACTGTGGAAATCGGTGGCGATCCTGGCACGGACTTTCTGCGCTGTAGCGTAGAACGCATCGTAGTACCCAGCCGAGAGGACATACGTACCCAGCAGGATCCGTCTTTTCACCTCGGACCCGAAGCCCTCAGCCCGCGTGCGCGTATACAGAGTGAAGAGATCATCGGCAGATTCAGTCCGGTGGCCATACTTGACCCCGTCATAGCGTGCCAGATTCGACGACGCCTCCGCGCTGCAGATGACATAATACGCTCCGACCGCGTAACGCGAGTTGGGAAGCGAAACATCGATTACCCGATGTCCCCGTTCCTGGAGAATTCCGACGGCACGCATGATCTTCGAGCGCACCTGCGGGTCGAGTCCATCCCCGAAGTATTCGCGCGGCAGACCGATGGTGAGACATTGCGGTACCGGCCGCGCGTTTTCGACATCCATCGAGGTCGAGTCGAGGGGATCGTGTCCGCGAATGACCTCGAATATCAGTCGCGTGTCCGCGACTGTCCGCGCCAGAACACCGATCTGATCAAGCGACGAGGCGAAGGCGACTAATCCCCGGCGCGAGACCGCGCCATAGGTCGGTTTCAGACCCACAACACCGCAGAAAGCTGCCGGGAGACGGACTGAGCCGCCGGTGTCAGAGCCCAAAGCCGCTGCCGCCTGAAAGTCTGCCACCGCAACCGCTGAGCCGCCGGATGACCCGCCCGGAACACGCGTTGGGTCATGAGGGTTCTTTACTGGCCCGAAGTATGAGTTCTCGTTCGAAGACCCCATGGCGAATTCATCGCAGTTGGCCTTCCCCACGATGACAGCGCCCGCTGACTTGAGCCGTTCGACGACGGTTGCATCGTACGGGGCAATCCAGTTCTCCAGCATCCGTGAGCCACATGTGCAGCGCATGCCTTTGGCGAGGATATTGTCCTTGATCGCAATCGGCACTCCCGCCAATGCGCCGAGCTTTTCACTATTCTGCCGGGATTGGTCCACTCCCGATGCGCTCGTCCGAGCTTCGGTCTCCGTGGTGTGGATGAAGGCGTTGAGAGCCGCGCGTGCACGCATTCTCTCCAGATGTGCGCCAACCAGTGACTCCGCGGAAATCGAGCCATCACGTACACGTTCGGCCATTGTTCCGAGCGACCAATAGACCGGCGAATCGTTCATGTTGGAAGATAATCCAAAGATCGGGCGTGAGCAATGGAGACGGCTACCATCCGTGTGTGCAGGGGCACGGCTTGCCGTGCCCGTTTCCCGATTCCCGCAACTTATTCCTGCTGCCGCGGAGAGGCGGGCACCGCAAGCCGCGCCCCTACAGAGATTTGATTCCTAATCGAGTGTTCGAATGAACCGATGCGGGTACGGAAACAAAACAC
>JAVHPP010000101.1:0-11849 GCA_036170655.1 Candidatus Zixiibacteriota bacterium
TGAGTGCGAATATCTCGCATCATTTCTCTTGCCTTCAGACGGAGGTCCGCCAATGCTGGCTCTACAATCGTCATTCTCTCCAAGAGGTGCGGGGGGATACGCGATAAGGAGGAGGTTTGGCGTGTCTTGCGCGGGCCGACAAATGAGACGACACATCGCGCTTGCTTGTGCTGTTCTGGGGCTGGTCATCTGCAGCTCCGGGGCGGCAGGCGCACAGAAATCTGGAGAAACTCCCCATCCTCCCCACCAGGGCTGGTCACTTTCCCTTGGCGCAGGAGCCCTGCGACATGCCGATGCGCCCAGGACGACGGGAAATCTGCGTAATAATCCGCGTACTGACATTGCCATGCTCGGCGCTTTGGCCCGGTCGCTGGGCGCCAAGGTTCTCTTTGAAGTCGGAGGATGGCTCTCTCTGGCGCACGGCGTTGGTCCCACTCCCGCCTCTGTGCAGGCCAAGGCACGGTGGCTATGGTATCCGGCTGTGCGACGGCTGCAACGCGATCAAATCTTCCTCGTGGGCGGCGTGACCTTTATCTCTGAACGTCACCGGACCGGTGGAACACGCCGTGGCGGCGGGCTGGAAGTCGCTATTGGTATGGACTATCTGCTGGACAGACGGAACTCCCTGTTTGCCGAAGTGGGATTCGGGATTGTCACGCTGAGCCGGAGCAACGATCTTCGTCAAGGATCCGGACTAGACCCACTACCGCCGGACGGGTGGGCAGAACCGAATCTGAAGGGATTGGGCCATCTGATCATAGGGGCAAGGATCGGGCTGTAAGTCGCGTGTGAAAGAACGGCGCGGTGGCCGACTCTTCACCGCCGCGCTTCGCTCAGCCAGTCTTCCACTGCCGCTCGTTCGCGCGGGATCTTTTCTGAAAGGACACGGTGGCCATTGCTTGTGACGAGGACGTCATCCTCGATGCGCACGCCGATCTCCTCCTTGGGGAGGTAGATCCCCGGCTCGACCGTGATCACCATGCCAGGGGCCAGAGGCACATCGTAGTCGGCGACATCGTGGACGTCGACGCCGAGATGGTGCGACGTCGAATGGATGAAGTCATCAATGTACCCGGCGCGGCGGATCACCGCGCGCGCCGCTTCGTCAACCTCACGGACTGTCACGCCCGGTTTGATCGCCGCGATCGCGGCATATTGGGCGGCCAAAACGATGTCGTAGATCTTCGCCTGCTCCGGAGTAAAACGACCATCGACGGGGACCGTCCGGCTGATGTCGGCACAGTACCGGTCCCACTCGGCGCCGACGTCCAGAAGCAGCAGTTGCCCGACCCGGACCGTCTGGTCACGTTTCTCATAGTGGAGAATCGTGGTTTCTTCACCGGCGCCGACAATCGGTTCAAACGCCATGTGCTGTGCCCCCTGGCGTTTGAATGACTCCTGCAGGATGCCATCGAGTTGAAATTCGGCCACACCCGGCCGGGCTTCACGTAGCAGGTCGGTGATACCCTGATGCGTTATGGCGATCGCCTTCTCGATGGCGGCGATCTCTTCTGCCGACTTGCGCATGCGCATCGATTCCAGAAACCGCGAGGAATTCTCGATCGACACACCGGGAATGCGCCCGCTCACCTTGTGGTAATACTCAAGATCGGGAGGAACGCTCTCCGACGCCCCGGCAAGGGGGGAGATCAAGTGCAGAACCGGCGCGTGCTTCATGCGCGCGGTGACCAGGTTATCTAACGAGCCGGTCCGTCGCACACGGTCGAACCCCAGCGCGACGCGGAGAGACTCCGTAAGGGACGCGCGTTCTCCGGTCCAGCGCTCGGCCTCGATGTCACGCGGTTTCAATAGCAGAACCTGGCGCTCCGGGCCGCCGGGAGACAAAACGAGTATCGCGCCGGGTTCATCGACCCCGGTCAGGTACCAGAAGTTGCCGTCGGCCCGATACCCGGTCGATGTCTCCTCCCCCCGTGAATAGAGAATCGCCGTCCCGTTGCCCAGCGAATCCAGCAACGCCTGCCGCCGGTGAAGGAATGTCTCGGTGCCGATCCGGGGCGTCTGGCTGTACACCGCGCCATCGGGCACGAGGATCACAAGACAAATCAGCCACAAGGCAATCCTGTCACGTCGCGTTTGCCTTCTCGCCCAACTCATTCGCCCCTCCTTGGCTTCCCGGTATGACTACCCCTGTCTGAGAGGGCATCGGCCCTTGCTCCTCTTGTTGTCCCGCAATGCGGCTGTCCCGCATGGTGTGTATCATATCGTTTTGGCCGACAAAACTCCATGGCAGTTTATCCGATCCGGCAAAGGATTTGACTGCGCCAGCTTCGCGTCCTTTGTTGCATCGGGTATTCAGGACCGAACGGACAACGATTCGTCGTGAGAATGTTGTTTGGGAAACAGTGAGGCAGTATGCGCAGTTACGACGTGATTGTGATCGGCAGTGGTCCGGCAGGGCATCATGCCGCGATTCAGGCCGCCAAGCTCGGCAAGAACGTCGGCATCATCGAACGTCGCCAAGTGGTCGGCGGGGCTGCAATCAATGCCGGAACGATCCCCAGCAAGACGATGCGTGAGGCAATCCTTTATCTGTCGGGGTTTCGGCAACGAGGCCTTTACGGAATCAGCTACACGGTCAAGAAGGACATCACATTTTCCGATCTTAAGTTCCACGTTAATAAAGTGATCACCCATGAGATCGACGTCTACCGGGCTCAGTTCCAGCGCAACGGCGTCGACCTCCTGACCGGAGCCGCCTCGTTTGTGGACCCGCACACGCTGACGATTGACAATAGGGGCGAGAACGAAACGTGCCGGGCGGATTACATCATCGTCACGACGGGGACACATCCCGCACACGCGCCGACGATCCCCTTTGACGGCAAAGTGATCTTTGACACTGACCAGCTCTGGGATCTGGATCGTGACCGTCCACCGAAGACACTGACGGTGGTCGGGGGCGGTGTCATCGGCATGGAATACGCCTGCGCGATGGCCGTCCTCGGGATCAGCGTCACTATTGTCGAACGCCGTCCCCAGGTCCTGGAGTTCTGTGACAGCGAGATGGTCGATGCCCTGTCGTACCACATGCGCAATATGGGCGCTACATTCCGTCTCGGAGAGGAAGTGAGCTCTGTCACATGCAACGACAAGGGGATGGCGGAGGCCCGTCTCAAGAGCAATAAGACGATCGTCTCCGAGGCACTGCTCTATGCAGTGGGGCGCGAAGGCAATACCGACCGGTTGAATCTCGCCGCCGCCGGGCTGACCGCCGATGCCCGTGGCCGCCTGACGGTTGATGCGCTGTACCGGACAGCGGTCCCGCACATTTCGGCCGCCGGTGACGTCATCGGCTTTCCCAGTCTGGCATCAACATCGATGGAGCAGGGACGGCTCGCCACCTGTTACGCACTCGGCACTCCCGCAACATCATTGCCCGAGTTGTTCCCCTACGGAATCTACACCATCCCGGAGATGTCCTATGTCGGTCGCAACGAACAGGAGCTGACCGCAGAAGGGGTGCCCTACGAAACTGGCATCGCGCGTTACCGTGAGATCGCGCGCGGCCAGATCCTTGGCGATGAGACAGGGTTCTTGAAACTATTATTTCACCAGCAGACCCGCCGGTTGCTCGGTGTGCACATCCTCGGCGAGGGCGCCTCGGAACTGGTGCACATCGGCCAGATGGTCCTCGTCCATGGCGGCACCATCGATGCCTTTATCAATACCGTCTTCAACTATCCCACATTGGCGGAGTGCTACAAGGTCGCCGCCCTCGCCGGACAGAACAAGCTGGCCGCCGCCGGAGAGATCACCCCGGCCCCGGTGTCTGGTCAGGGTGCGTAGGGGCACGGCTTGCCGTGCCCTTACGCATCTCTGATTCCTGATTCAATCCGTGATTGATGAGATCACTTCTGCAGGAGTCACTAATCTTCCCGCACGTGTTCGAATTCCGTCTTGGGCGCACCACAGGAGGGACAAACGTCAGGAAGACGCTCTCCGTTAATCTTCAAGTGCTCGCCACACTGAAGGCACCGCCAGATCAGCTCCAAATCCGAGAGGTTGGGGCGACCATCAAGTGCATCGTCTTCCATAATTTAGACTACGCTATCCCGCGTGAGACTGATTGCAGGCATGGCGGCAGGCGAAGTGTGTTGAGAAACCAAAGCCCTACGCGTCCCTTCCTCCGCTTGACCGGCCAGAGGATGTCACTTCATCGTGGTTCTCCCAGCGGTGCCACACGGGGCAGCGCTCCCATGAGCCGCACCACTGGATACCAGTTCATCTGCGTTTCGGCGAATCCCGACCGCTCGTAGAAAAACGCACGGCGCGCTCCCGGGCTCTTCGCGAACAGCGTGTCCGTCTTAACCCGCGCGTCGAATTCCGATTTCACCGCCGCGCTGGCAGCCAGCAGCGAATCTGCCAGCGGATCGATGACGTAATCCTCGATGTACTCCTTGCGTTCGAAGATCGTATTCCACAGCCCCCATGCAACCCACGAGTCCGGCCCCTGCGGTTCCAGGGCCTGGATCGCCACCTTGGCCCCCCGCTGATGGAGATCGACGACGACGGTACCGGCCGGGAATGTAGCCGTTGTCTCGTGCACAATGCTACGGTAACGCGGTTGAACGTGATCTTCGAATGGCGCAGTGGACCACGTCACGCTGTCGAGGTAGTACCATTCGACTTTCGCGGTCAGCGGCTGGACCAGCGTGTCCAGAACGATTCCATGCCGCCTGAGCCGGTCGATCTGTCCCGTCCACTCCTTCGGAATCAGATAGGCCCTCGGCGGAACAACCGTGATCTTCGGCTGGAACGTCCCGTAGTAGGGGACACGGTAGGTCCGCGGTCGGTCCCGGTGATAACGGACATAGTAACGGCCCGAGGCCTCGCTGTGAACAGTATCAAAGTCGTAGCCATAGAAATCCATCATCACCGCACTGCTATCGGGAGCAAACGACAGCGGATACGGAGCCGACAGTCCCGCCACGGTCTCGGAATCGGCTTGGGTAATAGCACGTTTCAACGATGTCGCGTAACGGTTGAGATTGTCAAGCGTCGCCGTCAGCATCGTGTAGTTGCCCCGTACACGGGTCTTGAAGTCCTTCAACATGTGCATCTCGACCAGAAGCCCGGGACGATTCCAGAGAATCGTATAGCCAGTGGAGAAACGCGGGATGTCAACGAAGGTCGTGATGCCTGATTTCATGTCGTCGCCCCGCAGGAAAACATAGGGACAGATTTTGTACCCGGCTTTCTCCACCTGACGGTTGACATCGGGATCGTAGACGCTGCGTGTCCATTCGCGGATCGATGCCGGCGCATTGGGATGCCACGGCATGGTGTAGGTGACCGTGTACTGCCAGTCGGCTCCGTCGGTAATGTGGTCGTCTACGAAGAAGTCCGGCATCCACCGCTGCCAGAGTGCCAGCCACGCGCACATTTCGGGCGTGTCCGCCTTCATGTAGTCACGATTCAGATTGAACAACTGCGCGGTGGCGCGGAATCCGGCATTCTCGGGACCATCTTGATTCGCACGCGTATAACGCGCCGTGTTCTCGTGGCCATCGACATTGAAAATGGGAATGATGAGAAGAATCACGCTGTCGAGCAGTGACGCCCGCTCTTTCGTGATCGCGATGTCACGCACCAGCGCCATCGAAGCATCCTTGCCGTCGATCTCGCCGGCATGAATTCCGTTCTGGATCAGCACAATCACTTTGCCGCTCTGTTTGGCGGCCTCCGGCGTAAATGCCTTCTCTTGAGAGACAACCACCAGATGCATAGCCCGTCCCTGGGGACTGGTACCGAACTGGGTCACCTTGATCCAGTCAGAGGCACGCTCCGCCTGCCGGAACCACGCGACGGTCTCGTCGTAGGTGGCTGTCCTACGGTAGCCGCTCATCTCCGCGGGAGTCGTGAAATCGGCGGCGCCAGCGGGACAGGTCAGCGCGATGGCGGCAATCCAAACCAAGCCAGCGAATTTGAGGAAAGGGATGTGCAACGCCATACGGTCACCTCCGGGTGACAATGGGAATGATCTGCTTCAGGCCATCACCGTTTTTCCGGCGGACCCACCGGCAGCGGCAATTTCTTGGGTGACTCGGTGATCTTCTTCATCAATTCCGCGACCGCGCGGTCAATCTGCTGATCGCGTCCCTGGTAGAGGACCTCGGGCAGATTGTCCACTTCAATATCCGGTTCGACACCATGGTTCTCGATCTGCCAGTTTCCGGTCATGTCGTACTCGGCAAACTCGGGAGCGGTCACGAATCCGCCATCGACCAGCGGACGGAACCCGCGGATACCGACCACACCGCCCCATGTCCGTTTGCCAATCAGCGGGCCGAGACCGTACTTGCGAAAGTAGAACGGGAAGATGTCACCGTCCGACACGGAATGTTCGTTGATCAGGCAGGCCATATATCCATAGAAGACAGTGCTTGGATATGTTCCCGGATCGGACCAGTTCCGTGAGGAGCCCATCCCGACCAAGACACGACGCAGCCGCTCGAGAATCAGCTGCGAGACAAACCCGCCGCCGTTGTAGCGCACATCGATGATCAGCCCCTCTTTGCGTATCTGCGCGTAATAGGTGCTGGCGAATTCCGCCAGCCCGTTGCCGCCCATGTCGGGAATGTGCACATAGCCGATCCGCCCATTGGACGCCGAGTCAACATAATGCTTCTCGCGCTCCACCCAGTCATGGTAACGCAGCTCCTCCTCGGAGGAAATCGTCTTCGGCTCGATCGTCCAACTGCTCTTGCCGTCGGGTGTCTTCGCCAAGACGAGTTTAACGGTCTCTCCCGCCGTGTGTTCGAGGAGCCGATACGGGTTGTCTGAGGATTTCAACTGCACGTCGTTGATTGACAACACGTAGTCGCCGGCGGCGGCCTTGATCCCCGGTTCGGTGAGCGGCGAGCGACGATCCTCACGCCAGTTCTGTCCCTGCAGGATGCGTCCAATGCGGAACAGGCCGGCCGTCGAGTCAATCGTCCAGTTGACTCCCAGCAGACCAACTTTGTCCGGCGTCGGCCGCGGCATGTCGCCACCACCAACATAGGTATGAGAGCATGACAGTTCGCTGATCATTTCAGCGAGGACATAGGTCAGATCGTAGCGATGCGCAACATGCCCGACCAAAGGCGCGTAACGGTCATGGATCTTCTTCCAGTCAACTCCGTGCATCAAAGAATCGTAGAAGAAATCCCGCTCGATGCGCCATGTCTCCTCGAAGATCTGATGCCACTCGGCGCGTTCGTCGACGCGCGTCTCCATGTTGCCAAGATCGAGGACATTGTCGCCGGTCTTGGCCTTCTCGCCGCCCGCATCGATGATCTCGTAGGTGCTCCCTTTCTTATAGATCATCTTCTTGCCGTCCGACGTCAGTTCGTACCCATCAACTTCGGCGAGAAACTCCTGATCTTCCCGCTTCTCCATGTCGAAGACGTGGAGACCTTGCTTGGCTTTCTCCACCGGTCCCTCCAGGCCACCCATGACATTGGACACATAGAAGACACGCCCTTCAACGGCCGACAAACCCGAGTAATTGCCCGGCGAGACCGGAAACTTCACCTGACGGTCGAAGATACCGTCAAAATCGATCTTGATCTTGTGCGGTCCGGCGGCGCCCTTCTTCTCATCTTTCTTATCCGCGTCCTTGCCCTTCTCCTTGCCCTTGTCTGCTTCCTTGCCCTTTTCCTGCGGTTTCACTTCATCGCTCTGGGGCGCAAAGGGAGAGAGGCTGTCGGCGGACAGGGTCACGGCCACGATCTCGGTCGATTTATTGAGGATGTAATCGAACTCGTAGTTTCCCAGGATCGGGTTGAAGCTGCGATCGGAAAAGAAGAAGATGTACTTGCCGCCCGGATCGAAAACCGGCTCGTAATCGTTAAAAGCGCCCGATGTGACCGGATGCGCACGGTTCTCCTCCAGCGAGTACACAAACACCTGCGCGATGGACGCCTTGTTGTTCTTGTTGTAGGCGATCCAGCGCGAGTCGGGCGACCAGGATAGCTGGCGGATGTCCCCCTGCGTGCTTCTGTCAAATTGCACGTCTTTCTTCGCGTCGATGTCGATGTAGTGCAGGGCAGAGCGTTTGTCTGACCACGCCAGTTTTTTTGAATCCGGCGACCAGCGGATCTCATACTTGTAGCAGTCACCGTTGGTCGTCAGCCGCACCGGTCGGCCGGAGCCGCTGGAATCGATTAGGTAGATTTCATCTTCACTGGATTCGTCGGAGACATACGCAATCCAGCGGCCGTCGGGCGAGTACGTGGCGAACTTCTCGTGGGCGCCCGAAGAGTTCGTGAGGTTCCGGGTGTTGCCATGCTTGGCCGGCACCGTGAAAACCTCCCCGTGCGCGCCAAACACCGCCCGCTTGCCGTCCGGCGAAACACTGAAGTCCTGCACTTTGTCGCTGCAGTTGACAAACTTCGGACGCGCCAGGATCCGGTCGGATGCCAGTTCAATGCTGACTTTGCGCGGTGCGCCACCGGCCAGATCGAGGACATAAAGATAACCGCCATTCTCAAAGATGATCGCGCCCGGTCCGATCGACGGCCACCGGACATCGTACTCGGTGAAATTGGTCACCGGCGCGGTCTGCTTGGTCTGGGGATCATATGAATAGAGATTGAGCGTGCCGGTGCGATCCGAATTGAAGTAGATCTTTCCCGAGGCGTGATCCCACATCGGAACATTGTCGGTCCCGACCCAGTCGGTGATCTTCTCCGACAGATGCTTCTTCAGATCGAAGATCCAGACGTCCTGCGCCATGCCGCCCTTATAGCGCTTCCATGTGCGGAAGTCACGGTAGATGGGAGAGTAGGCGATCTTCGATCCGTCCGCGGAAAACGAACTAAATCCCCCGCGCGGCAACGGCAACTCCTGTGGGTAACCGCCGCTGGGACTGACCAAGTACAGCTTGCCATCCCAAACGTCGTGTGTCTCTTCACGCGAGCGGTACAGGATTTTCGACCCATCGGGGGTCCAGTCCATGACAACGCTCTCCGGCCCCATGCGCTCGGTGGCCTGGCGGATTGCCGGGTGGTAGGTCAGACGCTTCGGCTCACCGCCCTCGGCCGGCATCACATAGACATTCTGGTCGCCGTCGTACTCCCCGGTGAAGGCGATCTGCTTCCCGTCGGGAGAGAAGCGCGGGAATAACTCCAGCCCGTCGGCATTGGTCAGCTTTCGCGCCTGGCCACCCGTGGTCGGGACAGTCCACAAATCACCCGCGTAGACAAACACAATCTGGTCCTTGTGGATGTCGGGAAAACGCAGCAGCCGTCCTTCCTCTGCGGAAACACGGCTGGCAAACATCAACGCCAGCACCCCCACGATCACGTGCAATGCGCCTCGCATGGCAATCTCCTTTGAAGCATCCTAAAAGCAACGCCGGTCCAGTCGCGGGGACACGGCCGATAACGAGAGGTCAAGTCTATATGTTTCCCATGGATCAGGTCAATCGATAGCTACATGCGTCTGTCAAATCGTCCTTGTTTCCCGTTTCCCGACTCTGGTATTCTCCACGGGCACGCGTCGGCTGTTGCTCTGCCGTCGCCCATAGACCACACCCGCACGCGTTCTCGCGGGTCTGTCGTTGCTATACGGTATTGGGTCCGGCATGTTTCTGACTTTCGCCTGCACATTCACCACGGACGGTCTGGAGGCATTCGCCGCCGACCATGGCGCGAATGACGTAGACTTCCTTGTGCTGCCCGAGCTCTTCGATGGCGGATACGCCCGGCTGCACCGTGATCGGGGACCAGCGCCTACGATCTCCCGTCTGATTGATCGCTTGCGGCAAATTTCCCAAGACCGGGCGCTGCATCTGGTCAGCGGCACACTCGCGTTGCCCGATGAAAAGGCCGGAGTCCGCAACGCGTCGCTGGTATTCTCGCGTGGGAAACTGGCGGGGCAGTTCGCCAAGACCCATCTCTACCGTCCGCTGGGCGACGATCAGTTCTTTGGTTCGTCTCCTCCCGGAGCAACAATCACGCTGCCAGGTCCTGGCTGTGATCTGCGTATTGGCGTGATTGTCTGCTACGATCTGCGCTTCCCCGAAACGGTGCGACCGTGGTTCAAGTCGGGCTTGGATATCTTGTTTGTGCCCGCGCGCTGGCCGCGCGAGCGCGATGGAGTCTGGCGGGTCCTGTTGCGGGCACGCGCCATTGAGAACCAGTGCTTTGTCGTCGGGATCAACGCCCGTGACAATGAAGGCGGCGGGTCCTATGCCTATGGCCCGGGCGGCGATGAGATTTTCGCGCTGGGCCCAGATCCGCTACCGGGGGAGCCGCTGTGGCACACCTTCACCGCCGATCTGGAGGACATCGCACGAGTCAAGTCGCGTCTGGACACTCGTCCCGATGCGAAGTTGCTATAGCTATAATATAATATGAACAGACCCGCCAGGTGCGGAACGTCGCAATCCCGCGGCCCCACAATCAAACCAAAGGACCATTGCGTCATGCCATCATCAGTCACTCCATCAGCAGGCCGCCTCACGCCCGTTGCCGCATCGTCTCTGTCGCCCAACATCTACGACACGGTGACGCTTTCGAAGATCGTCGAGATCCGCGATGTATTGATCGAGAAACAGAGTCGCGGCGAGCGGGTTTTCCGTCTGGAATCGGGAACGCCCGCCTACAACCTTTTCCCCGAAGTCGCCGAGGCCATCATCCGCGCTGTCCGTGACAATAAGACATTCTACACGGAGGGGACAGGCATCAAGCCGTTGCGCGCCAGAATCTGCGAGAAGATGGCGCGCAAGAACGGGATCACACACGATCTCAATCCGAACACCGTGTTTGTTGGCCAAGGGGGCATGGGCACATTGTATTGCGTGATGACGGCCCTCGCCGGAGCGGACGACACGGTCATCTGCCCGACTCCCGTGTGGGAATCCATCTCCAATATCGCCAAACTCTCCGGCGCACGGGTAATCGAACTGGAGATCAAAGAGGAATTAGGGTTCAACTGGGACTTCGAGCAGTTCGCGTCAACTGTGGAGAAGACGCGCCCCCGCGCCGTCATCATCGTGAATCCCGGCAACCCCACCGGCGGCATCTTTGCAAAGAAGGACATGGAACCGCTGTTTGATCTCGTGCGACGGTACGGTTTCTACGTGCTCGAAGATCTGGCCTACGAGGACATCACCTACGATGACCAGTTCGTCAATCTCACCCAGCATGCGCACGCGACCGGCGACGCCGACGTCTACCGCCGTTTCATTCCCGTGTGCACGCTCAGCAAGTCGCAAAATTTCTCCGGTCTGCGCATCGGCTACACTCATCTGGTGGATTCCAAATTGATCGAGCGATTCAAGAAGGCGCTCCTCTACACAACCAACGGCGTGAACTCGATCTCGCAGTGGGGCGCAGTGGAGGCACTGGACGCCAAACACGATGACAAAATCCGCGCCATGCGCGATGGCTACCGCCAGCGCCGCGACATTCTTTACTCCGGTCTCGAAAACGCAGGCGTCTTCCACCTGACCGACCGCCCCAAGGGAGCGTTCTATCTTTACCCGCGCATCGACCGCGAACGTCTGCAGAAACGGCTCGGCAATAAGCATCCGTTGCCCCAGCCAAGTGACCCCACGCCCTTGGGTGACTGGATGGCCAAGTTCATCCTCCAGCACGGAATCGGCAGCATTGCCGGGCATTTCTTCGGCGCCACCGCGCGCGACCACATCCGCTTCGCCTACACCTGTCCTGTCGCAGACTGCCACGAGGTCGGGGTGAAACTCGCGGAGTTATTCGGCGGATAAGCGGCCTTCAGACCGTACACGCTGGAAAAGCTCGGCCGGCCGCGCCAGATTCGGCAGCGCCAATTCGCCAACCGCCGTATTAACAGGGGAGACGGGATGATGACGGGTGATCATT
>JAVHPP010000102.1:0-2442 GCA_036170655.1 Candidatus Zixiibacteriota bacterium
TTTCGTCCGGGAGAGGCGTCCCAGTGGCGTCCGCCTTCGCTTCTTGCGGATGAAAACGCCGCCAGACGGCATCTGCCGACCGCTTGTCCAACCCTCCGGTGGTTTTCAGCTCCTCCTGGGAAGCGACGGCAATTTGGGCAACCGAACCAAATGCTGACAGAAGTGTCTGACGACGGGCGGGACCGATTCCGCGAATCGAATCAAGTTCCGATTGAATGACACGCTTTTGACGCCGGGATTTTTGGAAAGTCAGGGCAAAGCGATGGGCCTCATCCCGGATGCGCTGCAGGAGACGCAGGGACGGGGACGATTTGGGGATGGTGAGCGTCGCACCTGCACCCTCACCATCCCCAGGAAAGACAACCTGCTCCAGCCGCTTGGCCAAGCCGATCACCGGAATCTCTGTGATGTTGAGCGCATCAAGGGCCTGGCAGGCAGCGCTCACCTGACCGGCACCGCCATCGATGAGGACCAAATCGGGAAACTCAGAACCATCCTCAACCAGATTGCTGAAATAGCGGGAGACGAGTTCGCCAATCATGGCGAAATCGTTGCGGCCAACAATGGTCTTGATCTTGAACTTGCGGTATTGGCGTTTGAGCGGCCTGCCGTCACGGAAATAAACCAGCGATCCAACCGGATCTGTTTCACCCAGATTGGACACGTCAAAAGCGGCGATCGTGCGCGGCGGAACCCGCAGCCGCAGATCACGCTGCAACTGGTAAACCGCATCGGGGATGCGCACAGCGGCAGCGGCCTTCTGCGTCAGCAGTTCGTTGAGCGCCAACTTGGCATTCGTCTGCGCCATTTCGAGCAGTTCGTACTTCTCTCCCCGCTGCGGGAAGAACAATTTGACGGGCTTGCACCGTTCACGGCTGAGCCAGTCGGCAATCAGATCTTCCTCCTCACAGTGGAGGGGCAGATAGATCTCGCCGGGGATTGAGGGGGAGTGCAGATAGTACTGCTTGAGGAATGCCGTGAGCGTTTCATTGTCGGTGTCGCTTTCGTCGGCCGCCAGCTGGAATGCCTGGCGTCCAATGAGCAAACCATCGCGAATCTGGAGCGCCACGGCAGAAACGACAGGGCCCGCACGCGCCAGCGCCAAGACATCGCGATCGACCACAACCCCGATGGAGACCTTCTGTTTCTGACGCACCGACTCGACGGCCCGCAACTTGTCACGCCAGGCGGCTGCCTCTTCGAAGTGAGTTGCTTCGGCAGCGGCTTCCATGCGCGCCGTCAGACTGGCAATCAGTGTCTCTTCCTTTCCCTCCAGAAACAAACAGGCTGCATCGATGAGCGCGTGGTAGCCATCCTCGCTGATCTTGTCTTCGCAGGGACCAGGGCAGCGTTTGATATAGTAGTCGAGGCAGACGCGGTACTTACGGCTGGTTGGCGAGGGAATAACCAGATTGCAGGAACGGATCTGAAAGACACGTCCCAGCATCTTGATCGTCTCCCTCATGCCCTTGACATTGGTGTACGGCCCAAAATAACGCGCGCCGTCCTTGCGCATGCGGCGGACCACAAGCATGCGAGGAAAGGGCTCGTTTGTCGTGACTTTGATGTAGGGATAGCGCTTGTCGTCCTTCAGGGAGACATTGTACCGGGGCTTGTATTCTTTGATGAGATTGGCTTCGAGAATCAGGGCTTCGATTTCCGAGTCGGTGGAGAGGATCTCGAAGTCGGCGACCTTCTGCAGCATCGCGGCGACCCGTGGATGGGCGGGTGTCTCGTGGCGGAAATAGGTGCGGACGCGGTTACGGAGATTCTTGGCCTTGCCAATGTAGATAATGGTTCCGGAACCGTCCTTGAACATATAGACACCGGGCCGGTCGGTCAGGACAGCGAGTTTGTCGGTGAGTTGAGCGGAGTCCATGGGGACTGCGGTCGCCATATTGCCTTATACAATACGTCATGTCGAGTAAATGCGAAATGATCCGGGGCGCCCTGCGGCTTGCATGGGTTCGCTGCTCCCAGCATGAACCTCAATCGTCGGATGACCAGGAACCGCTGAATCTGTGGCGCTACAGCACCCGGCGGGCGCCTTTGTAGGCTTCGCGGAATTCTGGATCGGAAAGCGAAGAGAAGATGACACCCCGGCTTTCCGACGCGTGAACAAACCGTCCACCTCCCATGTAGACACCGACGTGGGCAACCGAGTTGCCATCGAAGCTGAAGAAGACCAGGTCGCCGACGGCGATCTCCTCCGGCGAGACTTCTTGCGGAAGCATATAGAGGGCGCGCGTGGACGCCGGCAAACGTGTGCCGGAATAGTCGCGGTAGATGGCCCGGACTAAGTGGGAGCAGTCGTATCCTCTCTCGTCATCGCCACCTTTCTTGTAAGGGATGCCCGCGTACTGATTCACGACGCGGGACATGATGGTCGGATCGACTGAGGATGCCGTCTCCCATGCCTGTCCGGGAGCACGTGTTGTTTTC
>JAVHPP010000103.1:0-11693 GCA_036170655.1 Candidatus Zixiibacteriota bacterium
CCTCCATGACTTTGATTACGACCGCTATCCCACCGCGACCGAGCATCCATACAAGGGCGCCGACATTCTGCGCGCCCAAGGGGTACCCGAAGACTGGATCCGGACCATCATGTCCCACGCCGCCTATACTGGCATCCCGCGTGATACCCTGCGCGCCAGAGCACTATTCGCCGTCGATGAACTGTGCGGATTTCTGACCGCGGTCGCGCTCGTGCGTCCGGACAAGAAGATCGCATCCGTTGTGGTGTCTTCGGTCCGCAAGAAAATGAAACAAAAGGCCTTCGCGGCTCAGGTCTCACGCGCGGACATCACCAACGGCGCGGCCGATCTCGGGATCGGCCTCGACGAGCACATCGCGTTCGTGATCGCCGCGATGACACATGTGGCTGAACAATTGGGATTGTAAGTCGATCGCGGCCGAACGTGCACCGGCCGATCTTACTACGTCTCGTGCTTCGCCTTGTATTCCGCGAGCTTCCGTTCGCCCAGGGGCTGCCTGCGTTTGACGCGCAACGACTCCCGGCATTCAGCGCGGAAGTCTGGATTCACAATCACATTTACAACGAGCGTGATTGTCATTGTAATCGCCCCGCCAAGGGCAGCCAGCGCCATGTCCTTCTGCGCATCCCAAAGGTCGCCTTGGGCACCGAGAAACGCCATGCCGGCTTTGGGATTGACAATCACCGTGGCGCCCCATTCCACCAGCTCATAGATCGCCGACAACGAGATCATCAAGTCCAGTGGCAGGACAATTCCCCAAATGCCGCGTGAACCGATCACCCGGTAGTACAACTCACGCACCGGGTAGGCCAGCAACAGCCCGAAAAGGAGATGCACGACGCGATCGAAGTTGTTACGCTCCCAGCCGAAGATAGGCGCCATCCAGTCGCCGATAGGTGTCTCGGCGTAGGTATAGTGCGCGCCAACGGCGTGGAGAATCATGAAGATGGTCAGGGGAATGTAGGAGAGGTTGGACAAAGGGAAACTACGGTAGGTCACAACGAAGAATGCCACAGCCAACATGGCCAGGATGTTCTCCAGCCGCCAGTCTGCCGGATAGACCGGGTGGATCGCCATGACCGCCCAGACAACGCCATAGATCGCGAGGCAGATGATCGGGATGATTGTCGGCTTTGGTTTCGGATGAACCTGCAATGTGTCCTCTCCGAACAGATGGCTCCTGCCTGACAACCTAACGTCTCGGATCACCGGATCGGAAACGATCGCGGGCGGAAAGCAGCCGTCTGCCCTGCTTACGCATGCACGAGACGGTTACCCGGATTGCAGAAAATCGTCTCGTCACGATCCGGGCCGGTGGAAACCATCATCAGCGTCACGCCGAGAGCATCGCACAGATACGCGAGATAATCTTTGGCCGCTGACGGCAGGGCATCGTAGCCGGTGATACCCGCGGTCGAGGTCTTCCACCCCGGCAGCGACTGATAGACCGGCGTCACGTCATCGAGATGCCCGGCATCAAAGGGAACATCGGTGACACTCTGGCCGTGGTATTCGTATGCAACGCAAACCGGGATTTCGTCGAACACATCGAGCACATCGAGCTTGGTCACGGCAACATATTTGATGCCATCAATGCGCACAGCGTACTTGAGCGCCACCAGATCGAGCCAGCCGCAGCGACGGCACCGTCCCGTGGTCGTCCCGAATTCATTGCCACCTTCCTGTAGGCGTCGCCCAGCATCCCCTGATGCTTCGGTCGGGAACGGACCGTTTCCCACTCGCGTCGTGTATGCCTTGACCACGCCGATGACCTGATTGATCGCCGCTGGGGGGACCCCGAGTCCGGTGCAGACACCTCCCACCGTGGTGCTGGAGGATGTGACATACGGATAGGTGCCAAAATCGACGTCCAACAGCGCTCCCTGTGCCCCCTCGAACAGGATAGACTGACCATCACGCATAGCATCATCCAGCACGCGCGGCGCGTCCACGAGCATCGGAGCCAGCCTCTCGCCAAACGACTGCAATTCCGCGACCGTGGAATCCACCGTGCATCCTTTGCCTGCGAGGTAGCCACCGGTGATCTGATCCCAATACTCGATTGCCGTGCGTACGCAACGCCGCAGACGTGACGGGTCGCTGATGTCTCCGGCACGGACACCACGGCGTGCGATTTTATCGGTGTACGCGGGGCCGATCCCCCTCATGGTAGTTCCGATCTTCTCCTCTGCGGTACGGCAGTCTTCCGCCTGCTCCTCCAGTAATTTATGATGCGGGAGAACGAGATGGGCCGCGGCCGATACGAACAGACGATTTTGCACCGGGATACCGGTCTCCTCCAGGTTTGCGATCTCGCCAAACAGTCCGGGCAGATCGACGACGACACCGTTGCCGATGAGACAGCGCGCCTGAGGTGAGAGGATGCCGGTCGGGATAAGATGCAGAGCGTAGCGCCGGGAGCCAACTTTCACGGTGTGCCCCGCGTTGGCGCCGCCAGCGTATCGGGCGACCCAGTCGGATGATTTCGCCAGGAGATCGACAATCTTGCCTTTTCCCTCATCCCCCCATTGGGCACCCACGACCACGCGATTCGACATAGAATTCACCTCCCGGTCACAACCCGTTTCGCCTGCCGGACATCATCGATCCATTGCCAAAGCCGATCCTTGCCTTCACCGGTGACGGTAGAGAAGAAAATCGGATCGCCCCCGGGCATCCTCAAAATATTCTCACCCATGGCCCGGCGCCAGCCCGCCAGAGACTTCGCCTGCTCAGTGCGGGACAGCTTATCGCACTTGGTGAGCACAACAACGTACGGGCGCCCCCAAACCGCCAGCCACAGAAGCCAGTCGACGTCCTCATCGACCGCTTCACGTCGCGCGTCGAACAGGGCAATCATCCCGGCGGGCCGCTGCGGATCGGCCAAGTACGAATTAAGAAGCTTTGCCCAATCGTCGCGCATCGATTTCGATACCCGGGCATATCCATATCCCGGCAGATCGACCAAGTGGAACTCCCGCGACTTTTCCGGCTCAATCAGAAAGAAGTTGAGACACCGCGTTTTCCCTGGAGTCCGTGAGATCTTTGCCAGCTGGCGCCGGTTGGTCAAACGATTGATGAGAGAGGACTTCCCCACGTTGGATTTCCCCGCCACCGCAATTTCGACGAGTGGGCTGCGCGGAAGCTCCTCAATCGTGTAGACGCTCTTGACGTAGCGGGCCTCCATGACAGGACAGAATCAGACGCTCGGAAAGTGGCGGACATGCCCGGCGGGCGGACAGACGGGGTCAGGCGCTTTTCTTCCGCTCCCGCGCAAATTCGAGCACTGGCTTGGCACAGTTCCGCACTGCGTCTGCGGTAATCGTGACTTTTTTCAGCGACTCCATCGAAGGAAGCGTGAACATCAAATCCAGAAGCGCCCGCTCCAGAATCGATCGTAGCCCCCGTGCGCCGGTTTTCCGTTTGACTGTACGATCAACCACTTCCCGCATTGCCCCGGGATCAATGACCAACTCGACACCTTCCATCTCGAACAATACCTGATACTGCCGGACCAGCGCGTTCTTCGGTTCCGTCAGAATACGCATTAAGGCATCGACATCCAGTTCTTCGAACGCCGCGGCCACCGGCAACCGTCCGATCAGTTCCGGAATCAGACCGTAGGCCAGCAGATCTTCCGCCTCAACCTGCGCCAGCACTTCCGACGACGTCAAATTGCGCAAGGCTTCCGGGCTGTTGTGGAATCCCATGTTGCGCTTGCCAATCCGGCGGTTGATGATTTGCTCGAGACCATGGAAGGCGCCACCGCAGATGAAAAGAATGTTGGATGTATCGATCTTGACGAATGCTTGTTCCGGGTGTTTCCTCCCGCCTTTGGGAGGAACATTAGCGACCGTTCCTTCGAGAATCTTCAGCAGGCCCTGTTGCACCCCTTCGCCGGAAACATCGCGTGTGATCGAGGGATTGGCTTCCTTCCGGGCGATCTTGTCGATCTCATCGATGTAGACGATCCCGCGCTCGGCGCGCTTCACATTGTAGTCAGCCGACTGGAGGAGCCGGACCAAGATGCTCTCGACATCCTCTCCGACGTATCCGGCCTCGGTCAGCACCGTCGCGTCAGCAATGCAGAATGGCACTGCAAGCATCTTCGCTAGCGTACGCGCCATCAAGGTCTTCCCGGTCCCTGTCGGCCCGACGAGCAGGATATTCGACTTCTCCAGCTCGACAGTCTTCTGCCATTCGGGATAGAACACACGCTTGTAGTGGTTGTAGACGGCCACCGACACAACGCGTTTCGCCATGTCCTGGCCAATAACGTACTGGTCGAGATACGCCTTGACCGCCTCGGGATTGGGAAGATCGTCTCGCGCGATCTCTTCCACCGGGGCCGACGGCTCGGTCTCCGCCATGAGGCCATAGCATGTTCTCACGCATTCGTCACAAATCAGCGCGTGGAAACCGGAAAATATTTTGTGAACACGTGTCGGATCTTTGCCGCAGAAGGAACATCGCCCCTTCCCAAAGGATTCGTGATCAATCGGCGGCCCGTTCGTCTCGCTCATCGGACTTCACCCATCGGGAATCTTCCCGCGTCAAGTGTTTGCCAGGTCCCTGCTGTCCAAAGAAAAGGCCGAGCGGAGTCACCGCCACGGCCATCTTTTCACCGTAGATCAGTATACTACTGTTTGGGGGGAGTTGACACCTTCTTTTCGTAGACAATGTCAATAATCCCGTATGTCTTCGCCTCGTCCGCCGACATGAAGAAGTTACGGTCGGTGTCGTGCTCGACTTTCTCCAGCGTCTGTTTGGTGTGCTTGACCAGGATCTCATTGAGCCGGATCTTCAGCACCTGAAGCTCGCGGGCGTGAATCTCGATGTCCGAAACCTGCCCTTGGACTCCACCCCAGGGCTGATGAATCATCACACGGGCATTGACCAGCGCGGCACGTTTCCCGGGCGCCCCCGCTGCCAGAAGCAGCGCCCCCATCGAGGCCGCCATGCCCACACAGGTTGTGGCAACATCCGGCTTCACAAACTGCATCGTGTCATAGATGGCCAGCCCGGAAGACACCGATCCGCCGGGCGAGTTAATGTAGACAAAAATGTCCTTCTCCGGGTCTTCCGCCTCCAGAAAGAGCAACTGGGCAATGACCAGATTGGCAAGGTTGTCATCGATCGGCGTCCCGATGAAGATGATCCGGTCCTTCAGGAGCCGCGAGTAAATGTCATAGGCGCGTTCACCGCGACCTGTCTGTTCTACAACAATGGGAATCAACGTCATTGTGTGGTTTCTCCTCGCTGTGTGCACTCGCCCCAATGTGGCCGGATGATCGGCGGGACTCCCCGCCCTCCCATCACCAAGATCGGCTCCGATTGGTCATTCGTTTACCGTCTCGGGCCAGCGTATACCTCGCGGACCAGGGTCGGATCATGCCTGCCCGGGCTTGATGATCTTGGAGTTCGACGGATGCGATACTTCCATGATCTCAGCGTTGTTCAGTAGAAAGCTGTACACCTTGTCTTCCAGAAGCGAATCGCGGATTTTCTCTTCCGAGGGCCGCTCCTTGGAATCTTTGGGCCATGTGTTGAGAACCTCGGTGACTTCGGCATCCTCAACGGTCAAACCTTCCTTCTGGGCGATCTCATAGACGGTGTAGTCCCATCGGAACTGTTCGATCGCGAGCGGCTCGAACCGTGTGCGCACGGACTCCCCCGACATGGCGGAATCCGCCGTTTGCAATTGACGCGTGATGCCCGTGATGTACTCGTTGAGAAACGCGCGCGGGACATCAAACACATTGGCTTCGAGAACCTGGCGGCGGGCCTGATATCCCATGTCCTTGATAGCCGCAGATTCGGCACGGCGTTTCAAATCGGCGGCGATCCGCTCGCGCAGCAGCGCCATCGTCTCGAACGTTCCCAACCGCTTCGCAAACTCATCGTCGGCGGCCGGAAGATGCTTCTCCGAAACAGATTTCAGCCAAACACGGAAAAGCACCGTGTTGCCGGCCAGGTCCGGATCGGGCTCCTCGTCGGGATAGGTCACTTCGATTTCCTTTCCCTCGCCAATTCCCATCCCCACGAGTCCCTTGAAAAACTCAGGACGCGTCCGCTCCGGACGCAGATCGAAGCGCACATTCTCAAACTTGGACTTCTTCACCCGGTTGCGCCGGTCATGGATCTTTTGGAGATCGCAAATAACCACATCGCCCTCTTGCGCCGACCGGGTGACCTGGGTCGTCGTCGCCGCCATCTCGCGCAGTTCGTCGACGGCGGGATCGACATCTTTGTCCGTGATCTCGTAAACCTGCTTCTGCAACTTCAGCCCCTTGTAACCGACGATTTCGACTTGGGGCCGGATCTCAACCTCAACACTGAAGGTCATATCCGACCCGCGCTCCAGCTTCACCTTGTCGAGCTTGGGGGACCCGAGCGCGGAAATCTTGAGTTGATGCAACGCCTGATCGTAGGCCTTGGGAACGATGTCTTCGAGCACTTCCTGGCGGATTTCGTCGCCATAACGTCCGGCGACCATCGCTGTCGTCGCCTTGCCGGGGCGGAATCCAGGGAACTTGGCCTTCTTCCGATACTCTTCGGTCACCTGCGCAAATGCCGCTTCGATATCCGCCGTCGGCACGGTCACCTGAAATGTGCGCGACCAGCCCTGTTCGCTGGTCATTGTCGCTTTGACGTCCATGGTCGAATCGCCTTTCTATGCCAGATTGGCTGGACTGGCCGCATCCCGCTCTGCCTGCGCTGAGCACGGCATGGCCGCAGAAGATAGATCATCCGGAGAAAAAACCCAATGGCTTTCCTCCGCGCCAGATACGGAGGGGAGGCCTCTGGCGGAGGAAGTGCGAAAGGGGGGAGTTGAACCCCCACGGGTTGCCCCACTGGATCCTAAGTCCAGCGCGTCTGCCAATTCCGCCACTTTCGCATCACGCTCCACTCTCGGGATTCACGGTTTCATCCATCCCATCCGCAGGCCGTCCCCCGACACCAAGTCCTACAGGAATATAGATGCGTGTGTTACCGCGAGCAAGTGACAGCAATGTGCGATATGGCCCGAGAGGCGGTTCTGTGTGCCAATAGGAGAATAACGCAGTGTAGCGCGACCGCAGTAGCGGAAAGACCGCTGCCTGCGGGGAGCGCCTCGAGGCAGCGCCCCCAGACAAGCCGATGGGCAGGGGTCGCCCCTGCCCATCTGGTGTTGACTGCGATGTTGTCTCATGCAGCGATTTTCGACGCGTCTTCATCCGGTCGGCGGACATCCCAGCGGTGCATGAGAACACGCACACCGGCCTCGGAAATGTCGAGTTCGCGCGCGGCGGCACGCTGGTTCCAGTGATGCCGCGCCAACGCCTCGATCAGCATATCCCGTCTCGGATTGGGTGCAACATCATGGCCGTTGTCGCTACGTACCTTGTGCAGATGATCCATCAGACAATTCGCCCATGTCGATGTGTCCGCGGACAACTGGGGACCCGCGAGAGACACGAGTTGCCAGACGAAGTTCTGCAACTGACGGATATTCCCCGGCCACGGTTCCTGTTGGGCCCGTTGCATCCATGGCTCTTCCGGCAATCGTCTCAAGTCATCTTCTGTCATGGCACGGTCCGCGAGAAAATGCCGCAGGAGCGGCAAGATATCCTCGCGCCGTTCACGCAGGGGACGAAGCTGCAACGTCGCCTGCCCGAGGCGGAAATACAGATCGGGCCGGAACAGATTTGCGTTGACCGCTTCCTGCAGGTCCGTATTGGTGGCGGCAATGAAGCGCACATCGAGTGCCCTCGTCCGCGTGTCTCCCAAAGCACGGATCCGTCGCGTATCCAGAAACTCAAGAAGTTTCGCCTGGACCTGCAGAGGCAGATTCCCGATCTCATTGAGAAAGACCGTGCCACCTTCGGCGCCCTCCAAGAGGCCGGGTCTTTCCTCCGACGCTCCGGTAAATGTGCCCCGCCGGTATCCAAAGAGTTCACTTTCCCAGAGCGGCTCGGGGATGTTGTTCAGATCAATGCTCACGAATGGCCGGTCACGACGCGGGCTGACCAAGTGAATGGTGTGCGCTAAGAGGTCCTTGCCTGTTCCGGTTTCGCCGGTGATCAAGATCGCCATGTCCTGCTTTGCCCAGCACCAGGCCATGCGCAGGGTCTTGCGTGTTTCGGCGTCCATGGTGACGATCTCCGGCTGTTCGACGCTCCGGATGTTCGCGATCTGCGCGGGCGCGGGCAGATCCTTAGTCAGGATTGCTTCCAGCGCTGCACGGGTCTGCTCGATCCAGTATCCGACACCGACCTCGCCCAACAGCCTTTCCGCTTCGAACAGGAACCCGAGACGTTCTCGGTCACTGAAGAGTGTGCAACGCCCCGCGGCGAGACAGGATTTTCCCCATTCCAAGCGGGCGCCGATCATCTGGAGGATGCCGATCGACTGGCGGAATGCCGTGATGGCTTCACCGGTTTCCCGTCGCCGCGCGTGCACTTCCCCCAGAATGCGGAAGACAACGCCTTCCTCGAATCGCTCCCCGACCTTTCGGATCGGCACGAGCGCCCGCTCACATTCGGCCAGCGATTCATCGAGATTACCCTGCACAAGACGCGTTTCGGCCAGCAGGCGATGCGACTGGCCGAGCAACGATTCGTCAGAACCGGACGCCGCTCCGATGGCGATGGCCTGTTCCAGATATTCGACGGCTTCGGTCGTGTGGCCTTGCGCCAGGTGCAACTCGCCCATGTACTCGCACCAAACGCCCTGCTCACGAGGATACGAACCCGAACAGGCAGCATCCCGGACCTGCTCCAGTAGCATCTCCGCGTGCTTGAACCGCCGTTCTTGTATATCGATGTAAGGAACCGAGAGGTCATAACGAAGTTCGTCGAGATGATCGCCTTCATCCACGTAGATCTTTCGATTACCACGGAACACCGCTCTGGCCTTCCTGAAATCGCCTGTCAGGAAGTACGCACGGGCCATGTTGTCACGCGCCACCGCCACCCATCTTTGCAACCGGTGCTTGCGGGCATACTCAGCGCACCCCTGATAGGAGGCAAGAGCGCGCCGGTAATCCGACCGGTAGAACGCGATATTCCCCAGCCAGTTCATCGAGCGGACAATGCCGGCCGCATCACCGACACGTTTGAATGAGAACAGGGCGAGATTCACATTTTCTGTGGCTTCGTCGATATTACCCAAGAAGTAGTCGGCAACTCCGAGCGAGAAACACGCGCTGGCAAAAAGCGCATGATCGTCCCCGCGCCGGAGCGCATGAGCAGCCTTTCGACAGATCGTAACCGCCTCGCGTTGCCGGCCCAGAAAGGCCAGACATTCCCCCGTCATCACGTCGAGCGCCAATCGGTCCCGGCCGACGACGCAGGATTTGTCCAGAGAAGTCTCTTGACGGATCAATTCAAGGGCTGCTTGGTAGTCGCGATGTTGAATTCGATCTTCGATGGCTGCTACACTGGACTGAGTGGCAGCCGTTGTCATCGACGGTTCTCTTTCGATGCGGCCGACAGAGCGTCATACTGCGCAGGTTGGCCTTGAGCGGAGGACGTCACCCGGACGATCAGGATCGAACGTTGCCCGAGACCGAGGATCGGCCAGGAGAAGAAGAAGATCCGGCCCGTATTTGGCGCGGAAGCCATTTGGGGCGATCTGTAGCCGCCATTCGCATGCGCGTCGTAACTGAATCGGCTCAGTCCCCAAGCCGACGGGACCATCACCATGACACACAGGATGATCGCCAGAACACCCTTCAACACTCTGTTCATACTGCACCTCCACCGTAAAGAGTTGAGAAGTTATGTGGCATCCTCCCGGTGCCACGTTGTCTTTTCCAGCCGAGGCTCCCGCGTTGCTATTGACGGGGAGTAGCAGAACCAGTAATTCCTGCGTATGGCAATGGCATAATGTCAAGTGAAAACTTGTGTTCATGGGCCCGCGGGGCGCCCAACCTCCATTTTTTTCAGCAGCGACGGGTGTTATTTCCCGCCGACGGACCAACCAAAACAAATACCTCTCAGTGGCGCCTCTATTCCCGAACTCGCGGTCAATTCCCACTAACTTGTTGTCATGCAACAAAAGCGCTCCGAAAACCGCAACCTTTGCTGCGTACTAACTTGTACGCACCCGTACGCAGCCAACATGCTGTCTGACAATAACGTCACGTTTCGTGCGTACTCCCGCTGCGCACGACCGCCCGTTTTGGACTGATCCAAACTCGTGGTCAATTCCCGCTAACCTGTTGCCGGACAACAAAAGCGCTCTCAAAAATCGCATCTTCCACAACCGGCACCGAAGTTGTTATACAACCAGCCCGTAGGGCACCGGGAAGTCATGCTCGTCTCCCGGGGGGGATGCCCTCAATCGCGACCCCGCCGCCGCACCTCGGCCAAACGCTCACCACCATCAGCGGCGGCGGGGAAGCCAAAAGCGATGTGGCACTGAGACAGAAACCGCCCGGCGCACCGGGGACAGCGCAAGGGCTCACATGGAGCGCGCAGTGGCTATTCGGTGGGGCGCCCGGGCATTCTGGCGGGGCTATGCCCAAGGTGGAATGCGGTATTGTCTGCACGGTGTGCGGGATCGCTGGTGCGTGCACCTACCTGAAATGCGCGTTCGGCGGGATCGCGAATTTCGTCTGTGATTCTTGCGTGGGTGTGGACATTGCATGTATAATCTCATCATTCTTTCTGTGATGCGCACGCGCTAGTTAGTAGAAGGTGCCGAATCGAGTTGGTTGGTTGGTCGAGACCCCACCATACCCCTTCCATACTGATCCAGTCATGTAAGACCGGGCGGGTGGAACGGGCGATTGCTGGGACGTGAAAGGAGGCTTGCATGGCATTAGCATTAGCAGTATTGCACACCGTGGAACTAATCGGTTTGCTCCTCTTTGTTGGCTCCGTGTTCTTTCGCCGGCCAGATGCGCCAAAGCCATCGTTTAACCCCAAGAACTGGACGCCGATTTGGAGGCAGGAGAGTCACTTCCGTGGACCTGGATTCATCATGATGTTCTTCGGGCTGGAGTTGTTTAGTCTTGCGTTCGTTGCGGATCTTACCCTGCGACTCTGCAAGTGAAGCTTAGGGCGGGGTGCCCGCTGGCATCCCGCCCGCCCTTGCCGAATTCGTCGATCACGCCCAGCGGGCTCTCGCCGGGAGACGATAGGCTGGTAAGACGATGAAGAAGTACTGGAGCCTCATAGTATTCGTTGTTGCGAGAATGGGGCCGACAGCCCGAGAGGAATATACTTATGAAACCCAGCAGGAACACCGTGACCGCACGGACATTCATCGCCGCATTGTCGGTGGTCATGATCCTCGTCAGCCTCCTCGGCTGCAGCAAGGCGACCAAACCGAAGGAGGTGAAGTACAACCTCTACGTCGGGGCAACACGGTATGGCGGTATCGAGGACTCGACCTACTCCAGGATCTACATCTACGACGCCGATGTCGCCGACAGCCTGAACCTCATTGATTCAATTGCCCAAGCAGGCTTTATCAACGATCTGCAAGCGGTGGGGCACCCGGCCATGACAATTGATCTCAAGCATGAAAGGAACTTCCATGTTGACAGGATTGGTGATTGTTCTGTCAGATCTGGCGATCACGGGTCTTGAAAAGAAGACGCCATCGAAATATCTTATGTGCAGTGAGAGTATTGTGAGCCGCTGCACAGCATGCAGGGGCGAGTAGCTGGGTTGTCGCCATGGGCGGAGATGCGGGCTGTCCTG
>JAVHPP010000104.1:0-39516 GCA_036170655.1 Candidatus Zixiibacteriota bacterium
CCAGGGCGTTGCCCTGGGCTGGTATAGAACGCCCCTTTCAGGGGCGCTGATTGTGACGACATGGATATTCTAGCGTGTCGTCTCCCAGGGCTTCGCCATGGGCTGGTATAGAACGCCCCTATCAGGGGCTGGTCTGCTGCATCCTCCACCAGCCGGGCGCCAGCAGCGGCACGCAGCCGGGGCGGCTGCGCCACATCCTATCCCGATTATCCCGCTGTTGCGGCAGAGGGGTGCGGGTATGATGTGGAGTGCGGCGGCTTGCCGCCGCTTTCAGAGCGCAGGCAAGCCTGCGCACTCCAAAGTTGAAAAAGCCTCTCATCGTCATTCCCGCGCACGCGGGAATCCATTTTCTCCTTCGCCCCTCCCAGTGGACCCCCGCGTTCGCGGGGGTGACATCACGAGGTATGGGCCGTGCGTCAGGTTTCGGCGATGGCGGGGGTCCCCAGCGGCGCGCGCTTCAGGTGCTTACGCACGAAGGCGGGCACCTCGAGATTCTCGGCGTCGTCTTCGGCGGCGGAAAACGCGCCGGGGACCGCGGACGGCTGCGGGAGGATCGATGTTTCGCCCATATTCAAGCCCGCAATCCGGTTGGCGCTGGGGACGACACGACCGGCATTGAACAGGTCGATGGGCGATCCGGTGACGCGGACCAGCCCGGCCGTGCGAGCCGGCTTGGCCACGACTTCGCCAGCGGCCTGAGTGCGGCGTTCGCCGTTTCCGCCAAAACCGGTGGCGATCACGGTGACGGTGATTTGGTCGGTGAGACGCGAGTCGATGACGGCGCCGAAGATGATGTTGGCATCGTCGCCGGCCGCTTCGGTAATAATCATCGTGGCCTCGTTGACATCATGCAACGCCAAGTCCGGGCCGCCGGTGATGTTGACCAGCACGCCGCGCGCGCCGGAAATCGACACGTCTTCGAGCAGCGGGGAATGGATGGCGGCGCGGGCGGCCTCGCTGGCCTTGCCTTCGCCGGAGGCGCTGCCGGTGCCCATGATGGCGTCGCCCATTTCCTTCATCACGGTGCGGACATCGGCAAAATCGCAGTTGATCAGGCCCGGCGTGGTGATCAGATCGGCGATGCCCTTGGTCGCCTGATGCAGGGTCTCGTCGCAGAGAGAGAAGGCATCGAGCAGGCGCGTGCTCTTGTCGACAATCGACAGCAGCCGCTGGTTGGGAATGCAAATCAGCGTGTCGACGCGTTCCTTGAGTTCTTCGAGACCTTCTTCGGCCCGGGCGATGCGTTTTTTCCCTTCGAAATCGAACGGCCGGGTGACGATGGCGACGGTGAGGGCGCCCTGTTGCTTGGCGATTTCGGCGATCACGGGAGCCGCGCCGGTGCCGGTGCCGCCACCCATGCCGGCGGTGACAAAGACCATATCGGCGCCGGCCAGGGCCGCGCTGACGAGATCGCGGTCTTCATCGATGGCGCGACGGCCGACGATGGGATCGGCGCCGGCGCCCAAGCCACGGGTCAGTTTGGAGCCGATTTGAATGCGGCAGCCCGCCTTTGACTGCTCCAAATCCTGCGCATCCGTGTTGACAGTAAGGAACTCGACGCCGCGCAGACCAGAGTCGATCATCCGGTTGACGGCGTTGCCTCCGGCGCCGCCGACGCCGACCACTTTGATCTTGGCGGCCAGTTCATCTTCCATAGCCAGTTCGAATGTCATTTGCCCTCCCCTTTTGTGTTTCGCGTGGAAATGGTGAATAGTGAACATACTATGCGTTATCTTATAGGAACTCCGAAAATACCTGCCCGATCCGCGCCGTCATACGGTGAAAGACGCCGTGCGGCAGCGGGGCGGAACTGATGGCGGCGGTCGCGCGGGTGATCAACCCGATGGCGGTGATATTCGACGAGCCGCTGATCAGATCGTTCATGCCGAACATCTCGGCCGGACGTCCGATGCGCACCGGCAGGTCGAAAATCCGTTCCGCCAGTTCGGCCGCGCCGCCAATGGAGGCGCCACCGCCGGTGAGAACGACACCCGATGCCAGCATCTCGGTGATGGGCGCCTTTTGAATCTCGCCTTTGGCCAAGAGGAAGATCTCCTCGAGCCGGGGACCAATGATCGAGGCAATGACACGCTGCGAGACTTCGCGCGGCGGTTGGTCGCCGACACCCGGAACGGGAATGGTTTCGGAGCCGGTGACCGTTTCCGCCAGCGCCGAGCCGGCGCTGATCTTGATCTGCTCAGCGGAGTCGATGGTCGTCCTCAAGCCAATCGCCAGATCGTTGGTCACATGGCGGCCGCCGAGGGCGATGGTCGAGGTGTGACGGACGGCGTCGTCGAAAAACACGGCAATGTCGGTCAACCCGGCGCCGACATCGACCAAGGCCACGCCCATCTCGCGTTCACGCTCGGTCAGGACGGCATCGGCCGTCGCGAGCACCGACAGACTCAGGGAGTCGAGCGTGTACCCGGCCTGCTCCACGCAGTGATGGATGTTATTCACCGCCAGCGCGGCGGCGGTGACGATATGCACCTCCACCTCGAGGCGCGAGCCGATCATGCCGACCGGATCTTTGATGCCACCCTGATCATCCACGATGAACTCGCGCGGCAGAACATGAATGACCTCGCGATCGGGTGGGACAGGGACGGCACGCGCGGCCTGCATGACGCGTTCGACATCCTCTGCGGTAATCATGCCGCCCCGTTTCGAGACCGCCACGACGCCACGCGAATTGACGCTGCGAATGTGGTCGCCGGCGATGTTGGTGTGAATCGAACCCGGCGGCACACCCGCCATCAATTCGGCATCGGCAAGGGCACGGCGGATCGCGTCAGTGGTGCGGTCGAGATGCACGATCACACCACGGCGCAGGCCGGGCGACGGCGCCTGGCCGACCCCGACGATCTTGCACGATCCGTCCGAGTCAACTTCGGCCGTGATCGCGGTCACTTGGGATGTCCCGATATCCAGACCGGTTATTGTGGAGAATGTCGCCGTCATACGCCTCCCCTGTGAACATGCTTGGACTTGGATCTGTCTTTGGCCTTTGCTTTCACTTTCACTGTATCCTTCGTCATCGTTTTCATCCCTGGTTTCGGACTGTGTTTGGCCGTCACCTTTGCGGGAGTGGCGCTCGCGACGCTCACGCGGCGTGATTCCGTGGCGACGGCAGAATCGGAGTCCGTCCCGGCCGGTCTCGGGTTGCGCGAGACGATCATCTGTCCATCGAAACGCGCGTCGACGACACACGGCTGCGTCAGAACGGTGTCGGACCGCCCCAGCAGTGTGGACACGTTCAGCGCGCGGGCGGTCAGATCATTCCAGCCCAAGTGGACGCGTGTCTGACCATCGATGCCAACCATCGTCCACCCTGTCCGGGGATTCCATCCCCACTCGGAGATGGCACCGGTGAAGCGGGGGTCGGCCGCCGTGACCTCTGCCCACGCACCGGCGGCATGGGAGCGATCCATGGCAGGCGAGCCATCCCCATCGCCCAGCGCACGACGCCAGATTGGCGCGGTCTTTTCCACGGCGGGAGTCACCAGCAGCGAACCATCGACACCAACCCCCATCCCGCTCTCCGTCCAGAGCGTGAGGGGCGTTGGGACAACGTCGATTGACAAAATGCCGGGGAGCGCGAGACCGGCGCGGCAGGTGGCCAACGAGCCAAATTCGGCCGCGAGACGCGCCTGCAGATCGCCTGTGTTCACACTGAAGATATTGGAATCCACTGGGAGCGACGTCTGCACAACACCCAAGACCCGTGATTCCCAAATGCTGGGGCCGTTGATGACAACCTGACGAATCTTCAGCACAGGCCAGCGTTGAGCGGCAAGGGCGGCGCCGAGAACCAGCACATCGAGTGTGATGACCCACAGGCGCCAGCGGCGCCACCAAGGGCGACGCGGCGCGGCTCTTTCGCGCCGAATTGAGACTATGGCCGGCACCGCCGCTTTCATGAAGAGACCTCCACGGCGCTGAGCCGTGACAGGATCTTCGGCGCCATCCGGTAGATGGACCCGGCGCCGATCGTCATGACCAGATCACCGGGCTGCGCCATCTGGACCGCCAGCGGGACGACGTCGTCGAGCTGCTGGGTCACATGACGACCGAGCGGCATGTCGTGTCCCGTCAGGGCATCGCCGATCAGCGACGACGTCACTCCGGGCATGGGTTGTTCGCGCGCGGGATAGATCGGCGCCAGAATGACACCGTCGGCATGGGACAATGCCTGCGCAAACTCCCGATAGAAATCACGCGTCCGTGAATACAGATGGGGCTGGAAAATGGCGACCAGCCGCCCCTTTCCCTCCAGCCAGACACGTCCAGCGGCCAGGGCCGCGCGCACCTCCGTGGGGTGATGACCGTAGTCATCGACGACCGTCACGCCGCCCTGCGTTCCGATTAACTCGAAGCGACGCCCCACGCCGGTGAAGGTCGCCAGCGCTTCGCGCAGCACATCGAAGGGGATTTCGATTTCGAGCGCGACGGCGCTCGCCGCGAGGGCGTTCTCGAC
Organism: Candidatus Zixiibacteriota bacterium; assembly: GCA_036170655.1. Classification (GTDB taxonomy): domain Bacteria; phylum Zixibacteria; class MSB-5A5; order WJJR01; family WJJR01; genus JACRMA01. The sequence goes on from JAVHPP010000104.1 coordinate 4,478, forward strand.
GTTGTGGCGCCCGGGAAGGTTGATCTCGATTTCTCCCAGCCGCTCCCCATCGCACCAAAGATCGAAGCGGCCGCCGCGTTTCGTGAGCTTCATGCCCTCAGCCCGGATATTGGCTTCGGGGGTGAAACCATACGTGCGGTGGCGCCGGTTGATGCGGGGCCCCAGCGTCGAGAGAGCGGGGGAATCGATGTTGGTCAGGACCGCACCATAGAAAGGCACGCGGGCGAAGAACTGGACAAAGTTGTCTTGCAGGTCCGCCAGACCTGTGTAGCAGTCGAGGTGGTCTTCTTCAAGATTCGTGGCGAGCGCAATGGTCGGGTGCAACACCAGGAACGAGTGGTCGTATTCATCGGCCTCGGCCACGAGGTACTCGCCCTGCCCGACTTGCGCGTTGGCATCGAGACTGATGACGCGTCCGCCGACGATCACGGTGGGATCGAGGCCGGCCCGCATCAGGATATGACCGATCATCGAGGTGGTAGTGGTCTTGCCATGAGTCCCGGCCACACCGATGGAGAACTTCAGACGCATCAGTTCACCCAGCATCTCCGCACGGCGGATCACCGGTATACCGGAATGCTGCGCGGCCTGGACTTCCGGGTTGTCGCGCGTGATAGCCGAGGAGATCACCACGACGTCGGCGCCGACGATATTCAGGGCGGCGTGCCCGATGTGAATCGGGATGCCAAGATGACGGAGGTGGCCGATCGTCTCGGAATCAGCCATATCGGAGCCGGTGATGACGAATCCCATCGCCGTCAGAACTTCCGCGATTCCCGACATCCCCGCCCCACCGATACCGACGAAGTGCAGCCGTTTGACGCGACGCGCCCACATGGGACTAATGTTCCCCACGTATTCCTCTTTCAGCAAGGGAAATGACATAGTCAGCGATGCGATCAGCGGCATCGGGATGACCCACGGCGCGACTGGCCTGCGCCATGGCTTCGATCCGTGCCGGATCAGACAGGAGGGTGATGGCTTCAGCCAGCAGGCTGACATTGGGCAGACGATCGTCCGCGTACATCACGGCTCCGCCGGCCTCAACCAGAACGCGGGCGTTGTGCGTCTGGTGGTCGCCGGTGGCAAATGGAAACGGAACGAGAATCGCCGGACGCCCAGCGGCGGCGATCTCGGAGATGGTCAGCGCTCCGGCGCGCGAGACAATCACATCAGCGGCGACAAACGCTTCAGTCATCGCGTCGCTGAACTCAAATTCGCGGACTGTCCACCCAGAAGCTGCCTGACCGTTCCACTCCGCGCGATGGCGTCCGGTCTGCCAGAGCACGGTCACTGGCGGCCACGGGCATGGCTGGTGCAGTCCCACCGCGATGTTCTGATTGATCGAGCGTGCGCCGCCCGATCCGCCGGTGACCAGGATGACCTTCTCGTCTTGCGTCAATTTCCACTGCTGACGCGCCAGTGTCCGCGTGAGCATCGCCAGACGCGGATCGACTGGATTCCCGACGATCGCGATGGGCCGCGCAGTGCGCAGCCGGTCTCGTGTTTGCTCGAAAGCGGCGAACACCGTGTCAGCAGCGCCCGACAGCCAGCGTGTGGCCAATCCAGGGAGACGGTTTTGCTCCTGGAGAACGTAGGGGATTCCACGGGACCGGGCCGCACGGATGGGAAAGTATGACGCATACCCGCCGCAACCAACAGCGACATCGGGACGGAATGCGGCCACGGCGCCGCCTGCCATCCGCCAGGCCTTCACATTGCACCAGAGGGCGCTGACATTCCGCCACACCTTGCCTCGCGAAAAACCACGGGCCGGGAGTCCAAAATAATGGTAGCCGCGTTTGACGATCACCGTTTCTTCCAATCCCCGATCACTGCCAACAAACAGGAACTCAACATCATGACGCTGCCGCTGTATCGCCTCGGCGATACGGACCGCGGGAATCAGATGTCCGCCGGTCCCGCCCGCCGCCATCAGCACGCGCATCGCGTACCTACCACGCACCCCTCCGGAAACGGGATACATTCAAGACAATCCCCCACGCTGCCGCGGTGCACAAAAGGGACGATCCCCCATAACTCACAAATGGCAACGGCAACCCGGTCGCCGGCGACAAGCCGGTGACGACAGCCGCATTCAGCCCCGCGTTCACGAGCAAGGACCCACCGATCCCAATGACAAGAAGATATCCGAAGCGATCGGGAGCACGCACGGCAATCTTCCAACCCCGGAAGACGAGGACGGCGAAGGCAGCGAGCACACTGGTGATCCCCAGCAGTCCCAGTTCTTCACCGACCGAAGCGAGGATGAAGTCGGTGTGCGGCTCGGGCAGGTAGAGCATCTTCGACCGCCCGTTGCCAAGACCTTTGCCCAGCAATCCTCCCGATCCCAGCGCGATCTTGCTCTGCCGGACCTGATATGAACCGCCGGTTCCGGTCAGTCCCTCGCGCCAATCGTCGACGCGCGCCTTCTTGTAGCCGAATCCAAAAACCAGTATGACCGCAGCCAGAATGGCGAGGCAGACAGCGGGCATGATATGGCGCCAGCGGACTCCGGCCGCCACCAGCATGATACCGACGGTCGCCCAGATCGTCAGCACGCCGGAAAACTCCGGTTCCAGGAGAAGGAGACCGGTGCCGACCGCCAGTACCGCAATGAGAACGATCCAACGCTTGAGATGAACGATCTCTTCACCGCGTTTAGCAAGGAATGACGCCGCGTACACAATCATCGTTAACCGAAAGGCTTCGAGCGGCTGCAAATTAAACCATCCCAGCGACAGCCAGCGATGCGCACCATTCACGGGTGAAAAGAACAGGACGACGATCAATCCGGCGAACCCCGCCAGCAGCAGTCCCGGGGCCATTTTTTTCAGACGTTTGTAGTCGTAGCGGGAAAAGAAGAGCATCAGTCCAGTGGCCAATCCCCACCAGATCAATTGCCGTTTCCAAAAGAACGCGGCGGCGCCATAACGTTTTTCGGCCAACATCACGGAGGATGAAAGCACCATCACGATTCCAGTGGCCATCAGAGCCATAGCCGGCATCCAGATCCAGTGGTCCGTTCGGGGCGTCGATGCACGCAACCCGGTCGCCGAAGAACCCACATTGGACATTTCCGCCGAGATAGGAAACGGTGAGAGGGGTGATGACATCAGGTGTGTGATCCTTCCTTCGCCAGGTTCCAGACGAGTTGCTTAAAGACTCTTCCCCGATGTTCATAGTTGTCGAACTGGTCGAAACTAGCGCAACCGGGCGAGAGCAGGACGATATCGCCGGGCTGGGCGAGCTCGACAGCCTCGGCAAAGGCATCGTCGAATCGTGCCGCCGTCCGGTAAGGGATCTCAGCACCCAATTCCACTTCAAGTTTGGGAGCGGCCTTGCCGGTGAAAACGAGGGCCCGGGCACGCGCCTTGAGTTCGGGGACAAGACAAGCAAAATCGGTCCCTTTGTCGAGACCTCCCATCAGGACAACCAGCGGCCGGTTAAATGACAGAATGGCCTTGGCGACCGCATCGGGATTTGTCCCCTTGGAATCGTTCACGAACGTCACGCCACCGACAACGGCAACGTGCTCCAAACGGTGCTCGACCCCCTGAAATGCGGCCAATCCCGGTCCGATATCGTGTGGCGCGAGACCGTCGGCCAGCGCTACGGCAACAGCCGCCGCCGCGTTCATGCGATTGTGGTTGCCGGGGGGAATGAGACGATCTGATCCTGGGATCACCCCCCGAGTCTTTCCGGTGTCAAACTCCAGGTGGTCGCCAGCCAGCCAAACACCGGGGCTCACCGGACCACGAGCAGAGAACCACCAGCGGCGTCCGCGCCCGCTGGGACGTTCTTTTTCCCAAGCCATTAAGGCTAGGTCATCGCTGTTCAGGATCGCGACATCAACAGGAGTTTGATTTTCGAAAATGCGGAATTTCAGGCGAATGTACTCATCGTACGATCCATGGCGGTCAAGATGATCCGGTGACAGATTCAGGAGCACAGCGATATGCGGCCGGAATTCCTGAATGCGCTCCAACTGGAATGTTGAGACTTCGAGGATGGCACGCTGATCCGCCTTCAGCCCGGCGGCAAACTCTGAGAAAGCACGGCCAATGTTGCCGCCGACTTCGGCCTCACGACCTGCTTCCCGGTAGATACTTCCGAGCCAACCCGTCGTCGTGGTTTTGCCATTTGACCCTGTGATTGCAAGGGTGGGTGCATGAGACAGCCAGTAGGCGACTTCCAGTTCGGAGAGGATGGGGATACCCCTCTCTGTAGCGGCGCGCAGAAGAATGTTCCCCGGCAATACCCCCGGACTGGCGACAACGAAATCGACACCTGCGACCTTCTCTACCGAGTGGCCACCGGTTTCAAACGCAATGCGGTTGGCGGTAAGAGCGGAGATCGCCGCCGCAACCGCGCGTTCCTCTTTCATTTCGGAAACGAAAACGCGAGCTCCTGCCTGGGTCAACATGAGGGCCGCGGCCAGACCGGACCGCGCCATGCCCACAATCAGGATGGATCGGCCTGTCACCCGGTCAGACAGGGCGCCGTATTGGTCACCCAGCATCTTGCGATCGTCCATGGCGGTGGCAAAGATCATATCATTAAACAGAATAATTACTCAAACTACCGGATCTTAAGAGTGGACAGCGTTATCAGCGCAAAGATTGCTCCCAATATCCAAAACCGGACGACCACTTTGGACTCCGGCCATCCCAGCAACTCGAAGTGGTGATGGATGGGCGCCATACGGAACACACGGCGTCCGGTCCAGCGGAAATACCCCACCTGGATGATCACTGACAGGGCTTCGGCAACAAAGACACCACCAAGAATCACGAGCAGGAGCTCCTTCTTGGTAAGAATCGCCAGCGCCCCGAGAGCGCCTCCCAGCGCGAGCGCCCCGGTATCCCCCATGAACACTTCCGCGGGGTGCGCATTGAACCAGAGAAACCCCAGCGCGGCCCCCAGCGCCGCGCCGCAGTAGATCGTGAGTTCACCCACACCGGGCAGATACGGGATCGCCAGATACCGCGAGAAGACGGCGTGGCCCGAGACATACGATATTCCCGCAAAAGCCAGGAAGGCGATGCCCGAAAGGCCGATCGCGAGGCCATCCAAGCCGTCTGTCAGATTCACCGCATTGGACGTGCCCGCAATAATGATGAGCACAAAGGGAATGAAGAAGATCCCGAGGGGCAGGACGAGATTCTTGAAGAAAGGAATATCTGTCTCCGTGGTGAATTGGGGCGTCGGCGGCCACGCGTAGAGGATTACCCCCAGGATCAGGCCGAGAACGAGCTGCCCGGCCATCTTTTTCTTCGCCACAAGTCCTTTCGACTGACGGCGCACGACCTTGAAATAATCATCGACCCAGCCGATGATTCCCATACCTACCGTCACACCAATAATCAGTTGAATATAACGATTGGTAAGATCGGCCCAAAGCAGCGTGGGCAGAAGAATGGCGGATAAGACGATGAGACCACCCATGGTCGGAGTCCCCTCCTTGGCCAGATGCGTCGGGGGACCTTCTTTGCGGATCGACTGGTTCACCTGATGCCGCTTGAGAGCGGCAATGATATATGGCCCCAGCCAGATGGAGATGATCAGCGCCGTCACCACAGCATAGGCGGCACGAAAAGTGATATACCGAAACAGATTGAACACGGAGACCGAATCGTGCAAAGGATAAAGGAGATGGTAGAGCATGAGTGGTGTCCCTGTAAGCGACAGCAGCGAACCAAGCCGCCGCTGGCTAATTCAATCGCGCTCCGTCCTCGCTGACGTCACCCGTACACTTGTTAACTGTTCTGCGATTTCCTCGAAATGTTCCGAATGGGATGCCTTTAACAGAATAACGTCTCCCGGCCGGATCAATTGTTTCAAGATGCGTGCTGCCCTGTGGCGGTCCGGGCAAAAGACGACTTCCGGACGACCCGTCTTGGAGCGAACTCCCGCCGCAAACTCCCCCGCCAATTGGCCGACAGTCACCAGCAGATCTGTGCTTGCGGTCGCGAGTCGGCCAACGCGCCGGTGCCAGGTGACCTCACGGGGACCCAGTTCCCGCATGGCGCCCAGCACGGCGATTCTCCGTATGGCGCCGGGCCAGGTCGCGAGAGTCTGGAGCGCCGCCAACGTGGAGGCGGGGTTCGCATTGTAACAGTCTTCGATCAGCGTGACCTTTCCGATCCGGGTGATTTTTGACCGCTGCCCCACGGGCCGGACTTTCTTCAACGCCGTGGCGATGCTGGGGAAAGGCACCCGAAGATGCCGCGCAACGGCGATTGCCGCGAGTGCGTTGGGAACATTATGCAGACCCGCCAAAGAAAGCTCGACGCGGTGCCGACCGTTGACGAGAAAGCCCAGCCCGCCGTGTCCGAGAGATTTCACCCTGGACGCAACAAAATCGGCGTTCTCTTCCATGGCGTAAGTGACGGTGGGACGAGACCACCGCGACTGCCAGTGCCGTTGATAGAGGTCATCGTTATTCAAGAACGCGACAGCATCTGGCCCGGCATGGTCGAAGAGTTCGCGTTTGGCTCTGGCTATGGCAGCCAGCGATCCCATCTGCATGAGATGGGACGGAGCAATGCGGGTGACCACCCCCCACTGCGGACGGACAATGTCGGTCAGACGGGCGATTTCTCCGGGAGTCGACATCCCGAACTCGAGGACTCCGTACTGGTCGATATTGGCCGCGCGGAGATTGCGGGCCAGCAACGCCAGGGGGATGCCGATCAAGTTGTTGAAGTTTCCTGGCGACTTGAAAACCCGATAGCGAGCGGCAAGCGCGGCGGCAATGAGTTCTTTGGTGGTCGTCTTCCCAACTGAGCCGGTCACGGCGATATACCGGGTCGGAAACAGGGACTGGAACGAGGCCGCGAGGTCGCCGAGCGCTGTCAAGGGATCATCGACGCCCAAAACCGGCACATTCCAGCGGCGCCACTGTTTGGCCCGCGCGTGATCGGCCACAATCAACGCGGCGCCATTCCGGCGTGCAGCCGGTGCGAAACAGTGGCCGTCGGCCCGCTCGCCCTTGAGACACAGGAACGCGTTGCCGGAACGCAGGGTTCGGCTGTTAATCGAGACCCCCCGGAACGACCCGGGGGAACTCCTGCTGTTGACCAGCTGCCCATTCGTAATCTGGCAGGCGTCTTCAATCGTCATCTGAATCACGGTCGTATCTTGGCGCGCCGAAGCGCGATTGTTATCGAGTTGGCGATGGGTCCCCCCCTGGACCCACCGCCGAACCGGGAGTAAACCCGCTCTGCACCGAGTGCAGAGTCCGTGGCGAGTGCCCGCTCGCCGCGAGGATCCGCGCCGCCGTTTCCTGATCGGAAAACCGATGGAAGACACCAGCGATTTCCTGCGTTAGTTCATGGCCTTTCCCGCACAGAAAGACCGCATCGCCGGGCTGCGCATCGGTCAGCGACTGTTCGATGGCACGGACTCGATCGGGGTCACACCAAATCTGTTTCCCCGACGTAAAGCCCTGGTTGACTTCATTGATGATGTTCTTTGGATCTTCGGACCGCGGATTATCCGATGTCAGATAGATGCGATCGGCCCATCGCTGGACCGCTGCCGCCATTTCGGGGCGCTTGCCTCGGTCGCGATCGCCGCCACAGCCAAAGACGACGAGGAGACGGCCGCGCACCAGAGGGCGTGCCGACGATAGCACGGCATCGAGGGCATCGGGCGTGTGCGCGTAATCGACGAAAACGTCGAATGGCGCATCACTTTCGACGCGCTCCAGCCGTCCCGGGATTCCCGAGAATGCACTGATGCCATCCGCAATTTGTCCGCCGGTCAAACCAGCGCCCCAGGCAACAGCAGCCATAGCCGCAAGATTGGCGTGGTTGAAAGCGCCCCAAAGCGGGGTACCAAATGGCCACGTCTCACCCTCCAACAAGAGATGCCCGCGCGATCCCCGCAGGCTATGGGAAATGATCTGGAGCCCCACGTCGGCATGGTTCCGGTGTCCGGAGTAGCGAATGATGCGTGTCCCCGAGGCTGCGCGAACAAAGAACTCAGCCGAGGGATCATCCACATTGATTGCCGCAAACGTGTCTGGTCCGGCCAGCCGTTCAAAAAACGAGGATTTGACCCGGCGGTACTCCTCGAATGTCTTGTGGAAATCGAGGTGATCGCGCGTGACGTTGGTGAACACACCGCCACGGAAGTGGATTCCATGAACGCGATCCAAGGCGATAGCATGCGAAGAGACTTCGAGCGCGACGGCCTTCACACCGTCGGCACGCATACGATCCAACAAGCCGATCAGATCAGGCGCCTCGGGTGTCGTCCGCGGAGCGGGAACGGTGTGAGCCCCCCAGCGATAGGTGATCGTGCCGATGAGCCCGGAAGCAATCCCGCTCTTCGTGAAGATTGTCTCGATGCCGGCGGCGACGGTCGACTTGCCATTTGTTCCGATCATGGCGTAAAGATCAAGGTCCTGATCGGGGCGGGCATAGAAACGCAATGACGCGTCCGCCATTGCTTGCCGCGCGTTGGGAACGATGATGACGGGAACATTCACAGGCAGATCGCGCTCGGCGACCACCGTGACCGCGCCGTTCTGCACCGCTTGGGCTGCGTAGATCGCGCCGTCGGCAACGCTCCCGGGCAGTGCGAAGAACACATCGCCGTGGTGAATGCTGCGTGAATCGTAAGCGATGCCAGCGATGGGAATGTCCGGCATATTGCGCGCCTGTTTGCCGAGCAATTGCGCCAGACTCCGTGCGGGTGACTGGATACTCATTGCAGTATCAACCGGCATGTTCTGTCCTCGGTCATGGCAGAGTCGGCGGGCGGGAATTGCGCCACGATGGCGCCTGTGCCCTCGACTTCCCATCGTGCACCCAGCTGACGCAACACAACCATCGCGTCCCGCAGGCTCAACCCCTTCAGGTCGGGCCACGTTTCGACAAAGGGAGGCGCAACGATGTTCTTGCGAACGTTGGTTCCGACAAACCGGCCCCACGCATTGGCGCCGTCCGGGTTACCAGCGACACTGGCGATTTCCGCCAACGCCGGAGCGGTGTCACCAGCATCAGGCAGTTCGGCGTGGGCCTCCATGAATGACACCGCGGGCGCCACCACATCAACGAATCGACGGGCCCAGTCTTGATCAGAGTCGGACAGGGCAGCCATCGGCGAGTCTGCCATGGACGGCTGTTCGTACGGGCTGCGGCGGTCATCTGCATCATCAACTCCTGTCGCGCCACGGCGGATCGCATTCAGCAGGACGGGGGCGGCTGTATACCCACCGTAATGGACCTGCTGGGGTTCGTCCAGAATCACCACTCCCAAAATCCGCGGCTTGAAGACGGGATAGAAGCCCACAAAGGTGGCCATGAATTTCGACTTGTCGTATGTGTGCGTTTTGAGATTCGGCTTTTCCGCCGTACCCGTCTTGCCCGCGATCGGATACAGGGAATCGTAGATGACTTTCGCGGTTCCTTCATGAACGACACCGGCCATGATCTTCTTCATCAGGCACGCGACTTCGGGGCGGAGGATGCGCCGTCCCTGGACAGTAATCTCCGTGAACTTACCGTCCTGCTCCTCGAAACTCTTGAGCAGATGGGGGCGGACCAGATAGCCGCCGTTGGCCACTGATGCGTACGCCGCCGCCAGTTGAACTGGCGTCACGGCCACACCGTGGCCGATGGAAAGAGTCGCAATGTTGATCTCGGTGGGTTTCTGCGTCGCGATGCGTCCGGGTGACTCACCGGGAAGATCGATGCCGGTCGCCTCACCGAATCCGAAACGCCGCACCCAGAAGTTCAAGCGGTCTGGCCGGAGCAGATTGGCGATGCGCGCGGTAGCCACATTGGAGGAGACAATGAACGCCTCGGCCGCCGTCATGACGCCATGGTGTTTGTCGTCGTGGAGCGTTCGTCCTGAGAACTGACCCTGGCCATTGCCGCCATCGACGAGGCGACGCAGCGAGATTGTTCCATCCGAGAGAGCGGCCGCGTAGGTCACAATCTTGAAAGTCGAACCGGGCTCCATGACATCGGACACAAGGCGGTTCTTACGGGCCTTGGACCCCAATCCGTTGGGATCATAGTCGACCATCGCCAGAATCGCGCCCGTGTTGGGATTCATCAGCAACCCCATGCCCGAATGCGCGTGCCATTTCTCGACCGCTGATTTTAGCTCTTCCGCCAGGATGGACTGCCAACTCCAGTCAAGCGTCAGTTGCAGCCGCGCACCGGGGCGGCTCGGCTTAACTGGTACTGGGTCGATCGAGAATCCCCGCCCGGAGGCATCCCGCAGAAGGGATCCTTCTCCATCGACGCCCGCGAGGAGATGATCGTAAAACAGTTCCAGGCCCGCCGCTCCACTGAGAGCATCATTGACGAAGCCGATGGGATCGGCAATCTCCGGCATGATACAAGGGTACAGGCGTTCGTATTCATTGGTGGCGTATACGCCCGGCAACTGCCAGGAGCGAACGTCGCGCGCCGCTTGATCGTTGCAGCGGCGCGCGAACACGGTGTAGCGATTGTTTCTCCCCTCCCACGTGGCAATCAAGTCGGCTGTTCGTGCGCCGACAATGGGCGCAAAACGCGCGGCCAGCACCCGCGCAGACGTTTCGCGGTTGGGATAACCGAAGAACGACTCGCGGCCGACACTGATGGCCAGCAGGTGTCCCCGGGCATCAACGATGTGCCCACGGGGCGCCACGAGACGGACGTCACGGTCTGTCTGCTTTTCCGCGACATCCTTCAGTGGCGCACCACTGATAACCTGCAAAAAGAAGGTGCGGGCCCAAAGCGCCCCCCAGACACAGCAACCAGCAATCAGTAGGATCCGCCGACGGCGGGCGAAGGTGGCTTCCAGCTGGCGTGTTCTCTGTCCCTGAACCATGTTCCATCCGATGGTGTGCCGTAACGTCGCGTTTGGGCCCGACACCTGAACAATCTAAAAATCATTCCCGTCTTGAATTCCCGTTTTCGCCTGCGTGTATCGCGCTGCATCCCGGCGTGCATCCGGCTGGGCGGCGGACTGACCGGACATCGGCACGCCTGGCGATACAAACGATCGCGGCAGACGCACACGCTGCGCCTCCCTTGTCGGCGCCATGCCCAAGTCGTTGATCGCGATCGCCTCGATGCGCGCACGAGACGAGAGAGATGCGTTGTCCGCCAACAGCGCGTCACGCGCCTTAATCAGTTCGTCCAAATGCGTTTGCAACTGCTCAATGCGATGGCCAACCCGCACAACCTCGTAGCGCTGCGACACCCAAACTGTCGCCACGATAACCGCCGCGATCCACCAGACCGGCCCGAAGATCGACAATGTTGCCCGCAAACGGTCGTTCATGAGAGCGATCCCTCCGGCGGAAGGCTGTGTTTCTCGAAGACACGCAGCCGCGCCGCAGCCGCACGCGGATTCGCCTGTATTTCATCAGCAGAGGGCCGCAGCACGTGGCGGTACACCTGACGGCCGCGGGGATGGGCACCGCAGATGCAACGCCCGTACACCTTCGGGCAACGGCAGGTCCGTGCGGCCTCGCGGAACATCGTTTTCACGATCCGATCTTCAAGAGAGTGATAGGAGATCACAACCAGGCGGGCCCCATCGCACAGAGTATCGAGACAGGCCTGCAGCCCCCGGGGGATTGCGTCAAGTTCTGCATTGCCGTGAATCCGCAGCGCTTGGAATACTCTGGCCGCCGTCCGCCCCCAAGCGGCCCCGCGCTTGCCAATAATCCCGCTGATGATTGATGCCAACTGCGACGCCGTTTGAATGGGCTCGGATTCACGGCGCGTGACAATGCGGTGGGCGATGCGCCGGGACTGCCGCTCCTCCCCATACTGGTAGATGACAGCGGCGATCTCTTCCTCGCCGGCAGTATTCAGCCAGACCGTCGTCGCTTCGCCGGTCGTCGGATCGAAACGCAAATCGAGCGGCCCGCCGAGACGGTAGGAGAACCCGCGTTGCGGATCGTCGAGTTGATGGGAGGACAAGCCCAGATCGAGCAACGCACCGTTGATCTCGGCGATGCCCAAGCGATCGAACGTTTCGGCAAGATTGCGATAGTCGGCATGCAACACCACGATACGTTCACCGAACCGGCCAAGCCGCCGGGCAGACCGCGCAACGGCCTCCGGATCACGATCGAGACCAACGAGACGTCCCTTGTTACTCAAGCGCTGCATGATCGTTTCCGCGTGGCCACCGCCGCCGATCGTCGCATCAAGGTAGATGCCATCGGGATCGGTGATCAGCTCGCGCAATACTTCGGCCACCATGACGGGCACATGACCACCCGTGCCCGGAAACCGGCCCGACGACTCATCGCCTACAGGAGCAATTGCGCCGCTACCTCCTCGTAAGTCTTACCATACCCGTTCTCGTAGGCATCGAACTCGTCGATACCCCAGATCTCGATGCGACGAATCATCCCCAGGATGCGAATGTCCCGCTTCAGACCGACTTTGGCAGCCAACTCCTGCGGAATGAGAATCCGATTCTGATTGTCAAGCGTGACTTCAACCGTATTGGCCATGAGGACACGCAAGACGAAGTTGGCGTCTGGATGGGCGAAGTTGAAACTCGCGAACTTGGCTTCCACGTGCCGCCATTCATCTTGGGGAAACAGGAAGAGACATCCGCCCAACCCCAAGGTCAGATAACACGTACCAAGAGTTGTGTCAGAGGACTGACGCAACTTGCTGGGGATCTGAAGCCGATTCTTCGAATCGAGAGTGCCTGTGAAGCTTCCGCGAAACCCCGCCATGACCTTCGAGAGACCCTAAGCTATTAATCCATTAACAACTTGGTGCGACGCTGATAATGCCCGACTTGAGCGAAAAGTGCCTGACGCTGACCCTCCAGAAGGAGACTTATTCTATTGCAAACAAATCACTTAACTCGTAAAGAGGCGATTATCCCACTTCACTCCACCTCTCGCCACTCAATACCACATTAACGCCTCATCGCTGTGCCCGTCAAGAAGTTTCTGCGTTTTTCGCAAACTTTTTTCGTCTCAAGTCTTTGTTGAAGTCATTGCTGCTATTTAGCTTCTGCACAATGGAGTAACCTCACTTGGTGCCCTCAAGGTCTTCGATGAGTCTCGTCGTAAGTTCTCGAACTTCTGTAATGCTCTGGGAATCAACTGCATACGAAGCGCCGATTTGATATCACCTCGACGCTGAGCAATGGCAGGCCATTTGCGTGATCTGTCCGTGTTGGGCAGATTTCGTTCGGGGGATTCCATGTGGTATACAGGGGAATAGTTATGTGGGGCAATCGCTTAGCTTGTCTGGTCACAGCGTTGGCGTTGTGGGGGTGGTCCACTCCAGTAGGGGCTGCCGCCAGTCAGATCGTCGAAGTCCGGTTTGAAGGCTCCGTCGGCCAGATGACGGTGCTGCGAGATTTGGAACGCCTATCCACACAGTATGTTTTGGATCCCAACCCGGCGGGGGCTCCATCGCTACCATGGAAGATGGCGGTTACCACAGACAACGTGGGATCGAGTGGAGAGCCCGGTCTCGTGGTTCTGGCGGCAGAGACACTCGCCGTGGACGGGTACATCCCACCGGCGCAACCGGATCAAATCAGCAGTGATACGAGCCAACCTCGGCCTGAAGTCGCTTCCGACGATAGCATTTATGTCCGAGATGTATGGTATCCGAACGGGGGCGTTCTCGCTTTCCCGCCGGGAGAGATCATGGGACGGAATGCGGCGGCGTTTCTCTGGTGCCCATTCCGGTACAATGCGCTACGTGGCCAACTCATCGTCGTGCGTCGTGGCTTGATCCAATGGGTCGGCGACGGGGCGACGTCGCCTCCGCTCGAACCGGCCGACACCGTTGCGGCTGCGGATGACATCAAGGATATCATCCTGCCTCTTCCGGGTCTCGACGTGCCGAATGGCCCTCTGCAGACACCGGGACCCGAGGGTTCGCCCTCATGGGTCTGCAGCGGTGATGTCCCACTGGGTGTGTCGTATGTGATTGTGACGAAAGAGTCGTACATCGAATCGGTCCGTCCACTGGCGCAATGGAAAGCGCGGCGCGGGATCGCCGCCGGGATCGCGACGATCGAGAGAATCACAGAGCAGTATCCGGCCGTCGATCCGGCGGCGGCGATCCGTGAATACCTGAAGGCAGCATACGCGGCGGGGCTGAAATGGGTGACACTGGCGGGGGATGAGAACATCGTCCCGATTCGCTACGCCTATGCCGGTTACGAATCGAGCGCGAGTGATCTGCACCAATTTCAGATTTGCGACCTGTATTATGGTGAACTCGACGGCGACTGGGACGCCAACGGGAACGGGATCTGGGGAGAATACTTCGGCGACAAAGCCCAGATATACGCGGAGCTGTTCATCGGGCGGCTGCCGTTTGCGAATACTTCCGAGGCGGAGACGATGATTGAGAAAATCATCGCATACGAGCGCGGCCCAGATGACGCCGCCTACCTCGGGCGTGAGCTGAGCGTGTCGGCCGACCAGATGCGCGATTGGTCGAACGGCATCGGACAGCAGCGACTCGTCGCTAACGCCATGCCGGCATGGCTGACACACGACCTCAGTTCGATGGTAGAATCGCCCTCGGGGATTGATTCCTCTCCCCTGTCGCCCGACGGACCGGCATTCGACACGCGTCTGGCTTCTGGATACGGCTGGGTCAACTACTATGTCCACGGGCGGACGGACGGTTTCATCGTGCGCTCTTCCGGATACCTCAATCAGCCACGCAATTATGTCTTCACATTCGGCGCGAATGGCGACGGCAGCGGACACATCAATGACATTCTCGCATCGCCGTATCCGGGCATTCATCTTTCCATCGCCTGCGATCAGGGAGCGTTTGATCTCGATTCGCCGCCGTTTGCGCCGGGGGTACAGCGCTCCGTGGCGGAGGGACTGCTTTTGATTCCTCAAGGGGGTGCGGTCGCGTTTGTCGGGCAGTCGCGCTGGGGGTGGGTGTCAAGCTCGTACAAGCTCGTGCAGAAGTTCTACGAGTACGTGAACGATTCCACCGTGCCGAATCACATCGGTGTCTACCAGTCGCTGGCCAAGCTGGCGTTTCCCAGCCTGCGGGACATGAACTACGGCAACGATCTCTTTGGCGATCCGGAGATGCCAACGTGGCGACAAGCGCCAAGAGAGTGGACGATCGCCGCGCCGACGACCTATGGATCGGGAGAATTCCCCTGGACTATCGAGGCGCACGACGACGCGGGCGGCGCATTGCCGGGCGCGCTAACAACCGTCTCAATCGGCGACAGCATCTGGACACTGGGCATGACCAATGGGAGCGGCGCCATCACTGGCACGCTGCTCCTGCCAACAGTACCGGAAGCGATCCTCACGGTCAGCAAGCCGGGATACAAAGTGTTCGTCGACACGATCCCGCACGAGATTATCGCTGATGTATGGGATGGCGGGAACCAGACGCCGAATCGATTTCAGTTGCTGCCCAATGCACCGAATCCGTTCAATCCTTCTACCTTGTTGTCGTTTGTGCTGCCAAGGACAGAGCATGTGACGCTGGTCGTCTACGACATCCTCGGGCGACCGGTGCAGACAGTCGTGAATGGTCCGCTCGAAGCGGGAGCACACCAAGTGGAGTTTGACAGCGCCGGGCGGTCCGGGACAACGCTCTCCAGCGGCGTGTATTTTGCGCAATTGCGCGCAGGAAAGAATGTGCAGGTGCGGAAGATGGCGCTGGTGAAGTAGCAACACTGTTACGGCTCGTCCAAGAGGCGGATGGCCGCACACGGGCCGCGAACTTCGGGGATTGTTGAAAAACGTTCAATCGTCATTCCCGCGCGCGCGAATGTTGAAACACATCCAACCGTCATTCCCGCGAACGAGGGACTCTATTT
This sequence comes from Candidatus Zixiibacteriota bacterium, assembly GCA_036170655.1. Taxonomy (GTDB): domain Bacteria; phylum Zixibacteria; class MSB-5A5; order WJJR01; family WJJR01; genus JACRMA01. The sequence goes on from JAVHPP010000104.1 coordinate 20,291, forward strand.
TCTCTTTCGGCTTTCCCAGTGGACCCCCGCTTTCGCGGGGGTGACATCACGAGATATGGGCCGTTCGTACCGAGCCGTCCCCACCAGAATGTGCGCGCCAGAGCAGCGAAGAACATCGCGGAGACGGAGATCCAAAGCGCCAGTTGCCGCCAGAAGCCGTGGCTTTCATACTGACGCAGATAGCGCAGATATGCGATGTGTGACATCCAGATCATGCGGACCTTGCGCTGACGGGTGGAGGCGCCACCCCTGTGGAAGGCGACAACATCGGGGGTGTAGAGGAGATGCCAGCCGGCGTCATAGGCGCGGCGGCACCAGTCGACATCGTTGAAGAACATCGGATAGCGTTCGTCGAAGGCACCGACGGCGTCGATTGCTTCACGGCGGATCAACAGGCAACTGGCCATGGGCTGTTTGACATCGCGTGTGGCGCTGCCATCGAAGTACCCCATGCGCCACCGTCCGAAGCGCCGCGAATGCGGGAACAGAAACGAGAGACCGAGCAGATCGTACCACAGTGTGTCGAAACCGGGGAACTCGCGCAGCGAGCGCTGGCGCTGGCCGCCGTGGCCGACCAGTTTGGGGGCGACAGCTGCGTCCTGCGTGCGCTCCGCCAAGATGCGCACCAGCGTGTCAATCGACCCAACCGGCATGATCACATCGGGATTCAGGAGAAGGATATAGTCAGCGCTGATCTTCGCCAGACCCTGATTATTCGCAGCGGCATAGTATCGATTGGCGCTGTTCTGAATCAACGTGACATCGGGAAACGACGACGCGACAAGCGCCGGGGCGCCATCAGTTGAGGCGTTGTCGACAACTACGACATGCAGCGGGTAGGCCGATGCCTGGGATACCGATTCGAGGCAGGCGATGATGTCTGCGGCGGAGTTGTAAGTCACGATCAGTATACCGACGCTTGGATTCATGCCGTTCATCATCCCTTTACAACGGCCTTGCGGTTTTGATTCTCACCGGCCATGCACTCATCATAGCGGCGCCGTCACTTTGACGGCATCGAGGAGAGCGGCGAGCCGGCGTGTCTGCTCGCGCCGTTCGAACGGCGCGACCGACGAGGAATCGCGCACGGGAACGCTGCGTACCAAAGCAGCGATCTCATCCAACGCGGCAATCCCCGCATCCCGTTCATCCAGCGGCACGATCCAACATCCGGGTATCGGGCGAAGGATGCGCGCCGCTTCACTGGACTCATGCGCGAGCAGAAGAATCGGCCGCAGCGAGCGCATGACTTCGAAGACTCGTCCGGGAAGGTTATCTCTATGCTCCGGCCTGGCGCTCATGGGAAGAGCCACAACATCGGCGGACATCAGCGTGGCAATGGACTCACCATGCGGCTTGTACCCCAGATCCCTAAAATGATCTGAGATCCCGTGACGCGCCGCCAGAGCGCTGCAATCGACGCCGATCGACATTCCCACATGTGTAAGACGGAAATGGCGCGACGGATTCCGTTCCTTCCATTCGCGCAGTAGACAAAACAGCGGCGTCGGGTCGGGGTTCTCCCCCATTGTTCCGTACAGGAGAATCGTGAATGGTTCGTCGCTGGGCGCACGATGAGCACAGATTACGAAGTCGTGCTCATCGTAGCCATTGTGGATAACGTGGACCGGATGTGTGGGTAATAGCGCATCAAGCGAGGTTGCGATGGGCCGGCTGGCGGCGACGAGTCGATCCGCCCGTGCGGCGATCGTGCGGCGCAGGGAGTGCGCGTATCGCCGGTGCCAGCGAGTGGGACCCAAATCATCAAAGCGGACAAACCAGGGATCGCGGAAGTCGGCGATCCAGCCGATGCGCAAGTGATCCCTGAGACGCAAACCGACAAGGTGCGCCGACGGCGGTGGTGAGGTGGTCCAGACGACGCCAATCCGGCGCTCGCGGTTCAGTGCAAGAGCTGCCTGCAAAGCGGGATGCACAAAGCCGCGTTTGTCGTCAGGCCAGCGGAGGAAAGTCGAGAGCCGATGCAAGACGCCGGACTGTTTGACGGTGGCCCCGTTCCCCTTATGTATGGCCCGGATGAGAGGCCACTGCATTGGATGCCGAGCCGGTACGCGGATGACCTTAACCGAATTGGGAAGTTCCGCCAGAAGTGTTTCATCGGTCGCCGGGTACGAGTGCAATTCGGGCGTAAGAACGGTCACATCCCAGCCAAAGTCCGGGAGGTAACGCGCAAACTTGAGCGGACGCTGGACGCCACCCATTCCGACCGACGGGAAGTAGTAGGCCACCATTAAGACGTGCGATCGGCCAGACGCGAACATTACGGACGTGATCCAGGATTCGGGCGGCTGGCCCTGATCACGCGGATCATCGCGTCCTCGACCGTCGCCATGTTGTCACGCCATCGTGCGCGGCGCCGGATGATCTCACGATTGCGCGCCGCGGCCGTCTTCATCCAGGCGGGATCGGATGCCGCCCGGCGGATCATAGTGGCGAGCGTGCCGTGATCGCCAACCGGGAATACCAGTCCATTGACACCCGGCTCGATCCACTCCCGGTTGACCGTGAGGTCGGTGACGATAGGCACGCAGCCGGCCGCCATCGCCTCGAGCATGGAGACCGAGGTGCCGTCAGAGGATGCGCAAGAGACATAGATTTCCGACTTGGCTACCAGGGTTTGCAGTCTCTCTTCCGGGAGGAAACCGACGAAGCGCAGCCGGTCGCCAAGTCCGAGATTGCGCGACAGGCGCAGGTGTTTGTCCTTCATCGATCCGTCACCGACGACACAGAAGTCGAACTCAGCGGGATCGGAGAGCATCGGATCCGCCGCCGCACGGATCAGGGTTTCGACACGATACAGCGGCTCCAAGCGACGGTCGGTCAGGACCCGTATGGGCCCGGGGCTGGCGTGGTCTCGCGAATCGCCGAGCGCGAGCCACGAATCCTCCACGCCCAACGGGACGATGTCGATCTTTCCCGGTGACGCGCCCAAGGTGACCATCTCCCTGCCGAGCAGATCTGCGTCGGCGAAGATCAGGTCGGCATGACGAAGCACGGAAACGATCCGCCACCGGTGCAGCCGGGACTTGTGGGGAGCGATCAGTACATCCGACCCCCAAGCCGACACCGCCAGAGGGTGACGGCGGCAGAGATTGGCAAGCCACCCATAATCGGGAAGAAAAAGCGCACTAACGATGTCCGGCCTGAAGGTGTCGATCAGGCGCCGCACATTCCCGGCGCTCAGCAGGACCGCGATCGCGCGGTGATATCTCGCTTTTGTGATGGGTTCCGCGCCTGAGTCCGGAGGAATCGGCGGAAACGACAGCCAGCGCACAGTCCAACCGCGTTGCCGGAAATAACCGGCCCAGCGCCGGGAGTGCACGACGGACGCTTCCCCCAGAATCAGAATCTTTGGCTGACGTTCGGAGATTCCCACAACAGGGATTATGGAGCGTGATGAAGGCGCCAGACAAGGATAATCGCAATGTCGCGAGCGACTGGGGCGTGTGCCTCAGGGACGGAGACACCTGAGACGGTCGTACCAAAAGCGACGAAGACGAGTTTCAGAGCGTTCAACGGCTCTGGCTCCCCACCCTTCCTTGAAGCGCGACAGGCCAGGTTTGGTGACGCCGCCCGGTCCTCCCCCGAAGTCAAAGCGACGGACACCAGCATGAGACAGTGCAGTCAAGAGATGGGCAAACAGATGGTGATTTACGCCAGAGTATTTATCATCGCGCAGGGAGGCCCCATCGACGTACACAGCCGTGTCCTTCAGAACAAGCCAGACAGATGTCGCTACACATCGACCATTGACACGGGCCACCCACCATCGCAGGGCGCCCGTGGGAGTGAAAATGGCGACGCATACAGGCCCCTTCCGGGGATCAAGAACAAGCCGACTGGACTGCCGCAGTGACGATGGAAAGTCAGTCTGCATAGCAGACACCTCATCGGGCGTGTTCAATTCGCCGATGTCGGACCGAAGGCGGGAACCCTTCTCGATGTTGCGGCGGTGAGACCCGCTGAGGTTATTCAGAATGTCTGACGAGACGGCTTCACCAAGGTCAAGGAGCCAGGTGGAGGACGTGATCGTCTCGCGGAACCAGTGCGTGGGAGGCTGCCAATTCGCCGATGAACTGACAGCGATTTCCACGGTGCGAGGCGATGCAATGGCACACAGGAAGTCATCACCGGGATTCGCTCCCGGCTGCCCGATCCAGCCACCCGGTGTACCGAAGGGCTGAGAGAATACCCATTCAAGACCCCACCGTCGTCGTCTGACAACCGGCACACCGCCAAGGAGGGACGTCTGGCCAGCCCCGATCCAGAATTCTGCGCGGGCCGCGGGCCAGACGCGCTCCCAGAAGAGCGACCATTCAGGCAGAAGATAGGGCGATGCGTGCGGTCTCTGGTCCAGCCAGTGCAACCACGCGTCACGATCCACTTCCAAGGGATGACGGCGCTGCCACATGAGTGATTGCGATCTGGTGTTTATCGTCGGCGTATGACGGCGATCTTGCCCCGACCTGCACCGCCATCGGAGCCGCGAACAACAAAAAGATATACGCCCGATGCCACGAGAACACCGGACGCGTTCTTGCCATCCCACCCTTGCGCTCCGCCGGCAAAATCGACAACCGGCTGGCCCGCTGCGGTGAAGATGTAGATGCGGCTGCCATACGGCGCGTTGAAGCGCACCTGTCGTGTGGCATCGGTTTCTATCGTAAACGGGTTGGGGTAGGCCAGGATCTGATCATAGGACGGCGCCGGCGGAACTCCGGCGGCCAGTCGGGATAGTCCCGATGCGGTCGCAATCCAGACATTGCCGGTGCGGTCATCGACGGCGATTTCCTGGACATTGCTGCCGACAAGTCCCGAGTTTTGCGGAGAAAAGAACACCGCCGTATCGCCGGACGGAATCATCGCCAGCCCGCGGCCAGTACCGACCCAGATCGTGTTTTGTGCGTCTGCGGCCATCGCGTTGATGGTCAGTCCGGCCTCTGGCGGCAGTGGGACTTTGAGGAAGCGACGGATATCGGCCGCCCAACGGACGAGGCCCACATTCGTGCCGATCCAGAGCGAATCGGCGCGGTCGAGCAGCAGGGCTCGCACATCATTCGACGGAAGACCATCCGATGTGGTTTTGAATGTCGTTCTTGTCCGCGGATGCCCCGGTACGTGATCGGTGCAGAGAGGTGGATCATAGGTGAAATCCGCGAAGCCGATATTGCCGAAACCAACGAGCAGTTCCCCATTCCGGGCGGAGAGAATCTGCGGGGCATTGGAATTGAGCCCGTCCGCTGTCCCGAAGCTGCCCCAGCAGCCATGATCATAGAAGGCAAGCACACGGCCAGAATCGGCGGCGGCATTTGCAAACCAGACACGTCCGCTCGAATCCACGGCGACATCGCGTATAACGATATAGTTGTTCACCCCGATTTGATCCTGTACCCACATCAGAGAACTGTTGGACGTGTCATAGTGTACCCAGTCATCGAGCGGATCCGATGGGCTGACATGATAGGCGCCGCTTCCCGCGGCGCCAAACCAGACATCTCCATCGGGAGCGACCGTGACCGATGTCCCCGGTCCGCCGGGTCCAACGTCATAGTAAGGCAGGACAGTCCAGTGATCGCCATCGAGAAAGTCGGCGCCACGGTTGGGATGCACACACCAGATTGTTCCATCGTTCCCGACGGCCACATCGGCAAACTCCCTGTCCATTGGGCCATCAAAGGTGATGGATGTCCAACCGGAGTCGCTCCTCCGTTCAAGACCATATTGCAAACGTCCACCCCACAGGGAACCCCCGCCTGTGCGGACGATCGATGTCAGAGACACTGCAGGAGAGCCAAGGGCTGGAGGTCCCTGGCATTGGTTGTTGGCGCAAGCGGCAAGCCCTTTGTCGGTGGCAATCCAGATGGTGTCGCCCGCGACGTATAGATCGTAAACTGGGACACCGGCGAGTCCGGCCCGCACCCAGTTGGTATCGCCGGGGGATGACAGGGTGTCGGCGAGAACGTACAGCCCATCATCGCCACCCGCATAGACACGCCCATGGAAGGTATCAATAGTGTTGAGAGTTGGAAGTCCTGTCCACGAGCGCCAGTGGGCGGGGTCAGGGAGAGACGGGTCGTCGACCCGCGCTCGTGCCACTCCAGCCGGTCCGACAGCCCAGATGAACCCATCGGCAACCAACACGTCCCGGACGGGATTGGAAGCGGGCCAGCCTCCGAGACGGGTATATGTCTCCTTGATCTCGCCCCCATTACGACGAGTGTCAAACTTGTGGATTCCAATTGACGATCCCACCCAGAGGATGCCACCCGGTCCGGGGGATGCCGCCGATAATGGCAGCAAATTGCCATTCAAAGCAAAATCGTACACGGCCCAGTTGCCATTTGTCTGACGTCGGGACAGCTTCCCGTTTATTCCTCCCGTCCACAGCCAGCCCGATGAGTCGAACACAACGAACCGGAGATCGTTGTCACCGATTCCGTCGGCATTGGTCAGCCGGGTCACGGATGACGGCGCGGTCACTATGGCATAGACCAATCCACCTGTCGTCGCCATCCACAGGGTGTCACCGGCCGATGCCAGCGCCATGACGTCGTTGACATACGTGTAATTCTTCCAGGACGCACGTTCAAACAAGTCCGTGGCGGATGCGGCCGCTGCACTCACGAAAGCACAGCAGAACAGCAGTCGCAGAACGGGCCGAAAGGCCGTCACCCAAGTTGGTCTAATCACGGGAGCTTCTCTCATGGCAGCGACCGGTCTGTGTGCTTCGCCGACGCGCGCCACATTTTCATGAGCGCGAATGCAAAGAAAACAACAGTTGACAGGAGACACAACCATCCGATGTACAAACCATGTCGGACAAAAAAAGTCTCTTCATCGCGCGGTCCCAGATCGAGATCACCGAGCAGCACATCGGGGACATACTGCGCCGTGGGGGCATGGAGACGCCCGGCGCGGTCGATGAGCGTCGAGACTCCGGTGTTGGCCGAGCGGGCAATCGGACGGCGTGTCTCGATCGCCCGGAACACGCAGATCAAGGCGTGCTGGATTAGCCCGGAAGAAAAGCCGTACCAGCCATCGTTGGTGATACTGACAAAGAAGCGCGCACCCATGGCGGCAAAGCGGCGGGGAATCTCCGGGAACACGGCTTCGTAGCAGATGGCGGCCGCGTACGGTCCCGACGGATGGTCAAAGAGCACGCAGTGTGTTCCGGCGGTGAAGTGAGCGCCGCCCACTTCCAGGCGATCGAGAATCTTAATCTTGTCCGAGAAGGGAATCCATTCACCGAGGGGCACCAAGTGCAGCTTGGCGTGGAAGTCGGGACGATAGCGCCCGCTGTCCAAGACAACCGCAGCATTGTAAGACAAATACCCTCCTCCTGTCACGTTCTGATATTCCAGGGTGCCAACAAGCAGGGGGACGCCGACGTCACGCGAAAGCTCCTTGAGTTCATGATGATAGTGCGCATCAGCGCGCAGGTACACCGGCGCCGCGGTCTCCGGCCAGACAATCAGCCGGGCGCCATGCGCCGCCGCGTCGCGTGTCTGGGCCTCATAGTTGGCAAACGACTGGTCAACATAAGCCGAATCCCACTTGCGATAGGAATCGATGTCCCCCTGCAAGACCGCAACACGCAACGAGTCCATTACCGACAACTGGCTCATCCTGACCGAGCCATACGCATAGGGCAGGACGAACAGGGCAGCGAGGATCCCCACGGAAGCAATCCGTCTGGGCAGACCAGCCGTCCGCCAAGACAAGAATAACTGGAGAACAAGGATATTGATCAGCGCCACCCAGAGACTGACACCGAGATCCCCTGTCAGGTCGGCGAACTGGATGAGCGGAAGATAGCGGACTTGAGTCAGGGAGAGATTCGTCCAGGGGAAGGCGAGATCGCCCAATCCCCGCAGATATTCATGCGCCACCCACAGGACCGGAAAGAGCCACAGGGCTTTCGCCCCGAGTCGGTCACGGATGAATGCCCAGCAGCCGGTCACGATCGCAATGTACAAGGCCAGCACGACGCACATCGTGAGCATGCCCGGCACAGAAACCCATCCGGTCCAGTAGATCGTGGCAACATGGAAGACAAACCCGAAGATGAACCCATGAGCAGCAGCGGACTTTACCGTAGCCGTTCTGACGGTGTACAGCAAGAGCGCTATCGCGCCATAGGCAAGAAAGCCGAGGGGAAAAGGCGGGTAGGCCAGCGCCAGCAGACCACCGGCCAGCGCGGCGATACTGGCCGTCGCCGGAATTGCTGTGCGGCGCGCGCCGGAATTCAACACCTCCACCTCACCGTCACGAGGCCATTGATGTGATCACGCAGAGACAGAGGGCTATTGAAGTGGCCGGTCACCGGTCCACTCGCTGGGAGCATTGCCTCCGCCCTTTCACTCCGGGGTCACCAGACGGACAGAACGGGAACCGGCCATGACATGACCAATGGCGGTGGCGGGAACGCCGGCCTGGACCAGCAGCTCGATGGCACGCGTTGCGTGGTCACGATTCACGACCATAATGTAGCCGATTCCCATATTGAAGACCCGGAACATCTCACCGGGGTCGATACCACCCACCCGTTGCAGGAACGGGAATATCGGCGGCTGCGTCCACCGCGTTGTATCGATGACCGCCTGACACCCTTCGGGAAGGACTCTGATCAGGTTTCCTTCAATTCCGCCACCGGTAATGTGGGCCATCGCGGTGATCGTGACCTCACCCTTGAGAGACTCAACGGCGCCACGGTAGGAACGATGGACCGCCAGAATGGCATCGCCGATGGTGCCGCCGTCCAGTTCGTCGGGGGCGTCGCTCAACTCGAACTGATTCTGGTCGAAGAGACTCTTGCGGATCAGGGAATAGCCATTGGTGTGGGGACCCGTTGAGGGGAGTCCGATCAGCATCTGTCCCGGCTCGACCTTTGACCCGTCGAGAATCGCCCGGCGGTCGACCAGACCGATGATGAACCCCGCCAGATCATAATCCCCCAGTTTGTAGATGCCGGGCATCTCGGCCGTCTCGCCACCGATGAGCGCAATCTGATTCTCCCGGCAGGCTCCGGCCATACCGGAGACAACCTCTTCAATGATGGCCGGATCCATCCGGGCAATCGCGAGATAGTCGAGGAAGGCCAGCGGCCTGGCCCCGCAGGTCAGAATGTCGTTGACACAGTGGTTGACCAGGTCCGCGCCGATGGTCTGGTGGTGGCCCGAACGGATGGCCAACTTGAGCTTGGTGCCGACACCATCACAACTGGAAACGAGAACGGGCTCCTGGCATCCGGTCAGGTCCAGCCGAAAGAGCCCAGAGAACGGCCCGACACCGGCCAGCACGCCCTTGGTATAAGTCGTCTTGGCGATCCCGCCAATGCGGGACACCACGTCTTCGGCAGCTTGCAGATCCACTCCAGCGGTGCGATAGTCGATTTTCCCCGGCATGACGAAGTCCTTCACGGTATGGGAGCCAACAGACTCCGACGTCAATATCCAGAATTTGCCGTGCCATCGCAATCACTCCGTTGACCAAAATGCGCGACGCGGATGTGGTTTCAATCACCAGAAATCCATGGGGTCAACATCGACCGAGAGCGCGACATCACTCTGGCGGAGCTCCTTGGCCCGGCGATCTTGAAGCGAAAGAATGATGGCATTCGCCGTCGGGACGGAGTGTGTCTTGATTAGAATGTGGATCACATGCCGTCCGACGCGCCGTGGAACGGCGGCGGGAGCGGGACCCAGGAGGTGGCCAGGTGATTGCTTCGCCAGGGCTGCCTCCTTCTTCCAATCATGGGCGAAACAGGCGGCGGCAGCCCGTACAGCCGCGGCATCGGGAGAATCGAATGACAAGAGGATCAGATGTGAGTACGGAGGGTAATCCAGCGCCTGTCGACGGGGCAGTTCACGATCGAGAAACGACTGGGGATCCTGCGCCGCTGCCAACTCAATGAGAATGTGATCCGGGCGAAAGGTCTGCACGATCACTTCACCAGTTTGCCTACCCTCTCCGCGACCGGCACGGCCAGCCACTTGTGTCAGGAGTTGAAATGTCCTCTCTTCAGCGCGGAAATCGGGGAAGGTCATCTGCTGATCCGCCCAAATCACCCCCACCACGCCGACATCAGCAATATCGAGCCCCTTGGCCACCATCTGGGTGCCAACAAGCAGGTTGAATCGGTCGCCCACAAAACCGGAGAGGATTTCGGCCGTTGCGCCGCGGCGCGCGGCCACATCGGCATCGAGGCGCACCAGACGCACCAAAGGGTCAAGCTCGTGCAGTGACTCTTCAATCTTCTGGGTACCCACACCTTTGAACAAGAACTCCGTTCCGCCGCACTTGGGACAGCGGTCCCATGCCGGAGATTGATGGGCGCAGAGATGGCAGCGGAAACGGCGATCGGCCGCATGGTAGGTCATGGTTAGATCACACTGTGGACAGACCAAGAAATGACCGCAAGCGCCACAGGCGACCATGGTCGAGTGACCACGGCGGTTAAGGAAGACAATGGCTTTGCGCCCCTTGGTCAAGGTCTCGCGGAGCGCCTCCTTCAGTTCTCCGGTCACCCAGCCGCCCGCTTCGCTCAGACGGCGTTTGGACAAGTCAACCAAGCGGATCAGCGGCATCGAGCTTCCGCGCACACGCCTCTGCAGGCGCAACAATTCATACTTGCCGGACAGCACGTTGTGGTAGGTCTCGCAGGAGGGCGTCGCCGATCCCAAGAGACACAGCGCGCCACCCAGCCGTGCACGGACGACCGCCACGTCACGCGCATGGTATCGTGGGGCGGGATCCGACTGCTTGTAAGATTCGCCGTGCTCTTCATCCACGATGATCAGACCAAGGTCAGGTATTTGGGCAAAGACGGCGGATCGTGCCCCGACCACGAGGCGGTAGCGCCCCCGTGCAACCATTCGTGACATCCAGTGCCGTTGCGAAGATGTCAGACCGCTGTGCCAGACGCCGACACGTTCACCCAGTGTCGATTCCAGACGCTGTATCATTTGGCCGGCGAGGGTGATTTCCGGGACGAGGAACAACGCGGTGCGGCCAATCGACCGGGCATGCCGGATCGCCTCGCAGTAGACAGCGGTCTTGCCCGATCCGGTCGGTCCCCACAGGAGCGCTACCGCAAACCGGCGTTCGTCCAGCAATTTCCCGAGGCACTCGTGCGCGCTGCGCTGATCTTCGTCGAATTGATCGGGACCAGGTTCACGCTTGCTCTTTTCGCCATCGCCGAAGACGCGAGGCGGGATCGGATCCCAGCGAATGATTTCGTCCAACATCATGGCGCGTAGCGCTGCGCGTCCACCCGGAAACTGGCTAGCGAACTCGGTCCAAGGACGGGTGAAAAGGTTACCCTGATGTTGCGAGAAGAAGTCACGAACTTGCGTCGGCGCTTGATCGGCCAGTTCAGGGCTCAAACCGGACAGCGTTGCTTCGTTCGGCAGCGGTGGCCGCTTAGCCCGCCACTCTCCCACAACCAGATCCCGTGCCAAGAGCGTTCTGAGTGTTTGGGACAGTCCGCGTCCGGTAAGACCGAGACTGAGCAAATTCTTGATCGTGACGGCTTTCTTGGTCGAAAGATGTCCCAAGATCCGATGTTCGGTGGCCGTGAGCCTTGTATCGGCGTTCCGTGACGATTCCCAGTCAGGTTTGCGCAATCGGTAGACAAACTCACCATCGGCCACCGTCGTTCCCAGCGCGCAAGCGAGCGCCTCGCCCCAAGAGGAGACATAGTAGTCGGCGATCCATCGCGTCAGTTCCAGAATGTCACAGGGGACACGCAGATCGGGATCGGCAACCGCGGACAACGGGAGAATGCGCCGTCCTGGAGGGACGGAATGTTCCGTGGGACATTCCACGACAACACCGTTCTGCATCCGCCCATTTAATGGGGCGCGGACTCGCGATCCGGGTCCGATGGTGTCTTCCCACTCAGCGGGCACACAATAGGTAAATTCCTGGCGCAGCGGGAGAAGGAAAACAACGCTCACCAGTCGCTTCCGGCGGGATGAGTCCGCACGGGTATCGTTGCGCGGTGGACCGGACATCGGCCGTAACTTAGCGCACGCGCAGGGGGAGTTGATACGTTTTTCGGCGGCTATTCACCTCCGCACGACGCGAGACGGTATCGACACCGTCCGGCCTTTGAACCATGAGCTGGTCATCCATGGGCATTGTCTATGTGGTGGTCACTGGATCCGGGTACGGCTCCGATTGAGGGACTCAAGCCCGTATCCGGCAAAAATGCGGCCATGCAAAACGCATGGCCGCGAGAGAATCTGGGATCTGAGAGTTCGTTTACGGGCACTTGGCCGACCACGCCTTGAGCTGGTCGGTCTTGCCCGTCTGCGCCAAAAGAACCTTCATCATGTGGCAGAGAGTGCGGTCATCGGGATAGAAGGCGACCGCCTTTTCGAGCGCGGGGAACGCATCATCCCATTTTTCCAGCGAGTAACGGCTGACGGCCAAAAGACGCCAGCTATCCTGATCTTTGGGGTCGATTTCTACGACCTTGGCAAACCGGGGGACCGCTTTTTCGAAGTTGTCGCGTCGCTTGTCGGTGTAGGTGTTGAGCTGTTCTTGCAGCACCGCATTGTTGGGAGTCTTCTCCAAGTCATGCTCGTACTTGATGATCGAGTCCTGCAAACGGACAGCCGTGTTATAGTAGAAAATCCCCATGTTGTACCAAGTGTCCTTCGAGCCGGGATCGCGGCTGACGACTACTTCCTGCCATTTGTAGGCCTCATCCTCCCGCCCCAGACGGGAAAAAATGTCGGCCATGGTCACGATGATGTTGATTTCGCTGGGATCAAGTCCGTGCAGGCGGCGGTTGATACCAATGCACTGAGGCCACATCTGCTTCTCGTAGTAGGCAGCCGCCAGAGAGGCCATTAGGTTGTGATAACGGGTGCTCTTCTCCGCCGTGAGATTCTTGAATTTCTTGACGTACTCCGCGAATGCCGGCGTCGGATTTCCGTTCGGACCGCTGAAGAAGACCGCCGTGTCACTCCAGTTGGTTGTCGAATCGCGCATCTCAATGCGGTGGAAGAGACTCTCGGCCACGACAAAATCCGCGAGACTGCTGTCGGAGTTGCCCTGGCGCTGATAGATGAGACCGCGTGTGGCATACGCGTGGAAATCTCCCGGTTTCAGGAGCGCACACTCTCGCAGCGTGTTCTTGGCCATCGCGCGGACCTCATTGGAGACCTTCGTCACACTATCGGAATAGGTGGCCGATTTCGTCGTATCAACGAGCGCCTCGATGGAATCGGACTGATTGACCAGGCTGACGGCATGGTTAAATCGCTCCGTCCATTTGCTGTCGACGATCTTTTCGAGATTCTTGCCAATTTTCTTCCACTCCCGTTCGGGCGCATATTTGCGGGCCAGGCCATACTCGGCGACCATGCTATCGATCTCATCTTTATCCGCCCAAATGGAACCAAGGAGAAAATGAACATTGAAGTTGTCTGGGTAGTGGTCACGCGCGGTGTGGAGATTGCGCAAGGCCCGATCATACTCTGACGGGTTGGTCGCAAGAGCGATCTTGGCCGACCGAAGATAGACATCGACCGGCTGGATCATCTCTTCCGACTGCCCCTGTGCCGCCAACTGGCGCGTGCTGAAGAGCAACAGCATCCCCAGCAGCGTGATCACCCGTTTCACCATCGTTTTCACCTCTCCAGTTGTCCCATTCCATACCCAATGGACTTCATGAGGTCAAGTATTATACACGGCGGAACTCCGACAGCAAGCCCAAACTGTTGCGTTCTGTCAACATCAATGTTCAACTGGTCTGCCGGACGGTGTAGAGCACCTTCGTTTCGCCATCCTTGGGCACGTCGATCTTCCATTCAGCGGTGCGGGCATCCTTTTTGACAAATTCGGCTGTTGTCTTCGTGATTGCCCAGTCTCCCCAGAAATGTTCAACAATGACGATGGAGACGGGGATGGACTTATGATTGCGGATGACGATCTCCCAGTTGTCTTCGGACGTGTTGGTCGCGATCTGGCGGTGATCCTTCTGCGTGCGCTCACCGACAACGTCGAACGCATTGCCGACGAAGACGCGGACTTTCTCGTCTTTCGCCGTGTGTTCAATCGCATCCTCGCCAATAAACTCCAGCGAGCCATCAGTATCGGCCTTCATGACGCGAATCTTACCCTTGGGCAGCGGGATCCCAAGACCGCTGGTTTCCGAATTCACAAACTCCATGGTGACCCGGACCTTCTTGTCATAGGCGGCGCCGTCGTAGGTGAAAACCTTGCGCGTAGCGACCTTAGCGGGATCGAAGAGGGCAATCTGCTTGATCTCGTTGTCGCGCAGAGTCGAGGATCGTTGCAGAGTATACATGTGATACTCGAAGAACTCTTTCTGCTGAAAACCTCCCAGGGGTTCCGTTATTGACACACCGCTCACGTATAACCTCTTGAGCGGCGATGGTCTTTCTGGAACCAGATGCACGTCCCCAGCAATCAGCTTGATTGTGGCGTCGTTGTAGGTGGCACCGGTCTGATTGTCAATTGAGACCCACCCAGCGAGCTCCAAATTGCCCTCGTCCGCCGATACCGTGGCTACGTACTCCGCGTGCCAGTCAATCCGATGGGTCAAGTAGCGGACTTCAGCGGGAGTGGGCCCGGCAACGCTGGAGTTCAGCATCCAAACCAACGTGGGCCGTGTGATCAGCCCCTCTGGCAGTCGTGCCAAAGACAGGTCGGCCACCTGCTTGCGGCTGACAATCTTGATACCGCTGTCCGGGGTCTGCAAGGTGAGAGCAGCTTTATCCGCTGCCAGCAATGTACCGTCGTGCACTTTGTCTTGGCGGGTAACGATACGGATCGGGCGGTCGAGGTACTTCTGCAGGATCTTGTCGGCTGAGACCAGATCGTAACGGTAATTCTGCTCCAGCAGAGTCACGGCCTTGGGCTGGCCAACGACCGAGAACGCGACGGAGGTGGGATCGATCGCGGCTGCCACGTCCGCAAACGACAGCTCGAAGTTGCCCTTCTTAAACTCGAGGGTGCGCGTGTCTTTGACCAGCGCGAGGTTGTCATTGTAGACCGTGATTTGAACACCGGCCTGTGCGACCACCGCAAGGCAGGATACCGCAACGAGCACCAGGACAAGACGAATCCTCATAACACCCTCCCGTGTAGAGGCCATAGACGTTTCATGCGCTCTTACCGCATCCGTCATATTTACACCCCAGGCAGGTGGGTATTCCCAAAAATCACCAACCCACCAGTTGTTCGAGGTTGGCATTGATGCGGGCGACAATCATCTCGAAGTTTTCCCGCTTGGCGCGTTCTTTGGCAATGACTTCGGGCGGCGCGTTCTGGAGGAAATCCGGATTGCCGAGCTTGCGACTGATTTTTTCCAATTGGAGCGTGTTGTGATCGAGTTCCTTCTGCAGGCGGCTGCGTTCGCCCTCGAGGTCAATCACACCTTCCAGCGGGATGAAGATTTCGGCATCGCGAATCACGGCGGAGGCCGACGGCGTCGGTTTTTTCAGATCGGACGCAATCGTCAGGGTCTCGATCTTTCCCAGAATGCGGATGTTTTCCGCATAAGCCTGCAGGTTGCGCAGGAGGCGGGGGACATCGACACGAATCAAGCAGTCGATCGCGCGGGCAGGAGGGATCTTCATCTCGGATCGGACTGTGCGGATCGCCACAATGACATCAAAGACTTGCCGCATGGCCGCTTCGAGATCCTCATCCATCCACGACGGATCGTGAACCGGCCAGGGGGCGGTCGTCACATGCTCCGTGCCGATCTCCGGCAGCCGTGCCGCCATTTGCGACCAGAGTTCCTCCGTCACAAAAGGCGCCAGCGGATGCAGCAGGCGCACAATCGACCCCAGAATTTCCAAGGAGACCTGACGGGCAATCTGTCTTTCCGGGGTATCCTCCGGCAGATAGAAGCGCGGTTTGGCCAGCTCAAGATACCAGTCACAGTAATCGCTCCAGACAAAATCATAGAGAGTCTTGGCCGCGACGTTGAACTTAAACGCCTCCAAGTTGTCGGTGACCGACTGGATCGTGTGATGCATGCGGCTGAGGATCCAGCGATCAGCCAACGGCAGATTGTCCCTCTGGTCGGCAAAGTTGGCGGCCGGTACGGGCGGGACGTCGGGCTGGTTAGCCAGAACGAGCCGGGCGGCATTCCAGAGTTTATTTGCGAAATTGCGTCCGTGTTCGAAGGTGTTCTCCGAAATCAGCGGGTCCTGTCCCTCCGGCGCCGTCAGTACCAGTGACAGCCGCAGCGCATCCGCCCCGTGCTTGTTGATGATGTCCAGCGGATTGATGCCGTTGCCCAGAGACTTGGACATGCGCCGTCCGATCGCGTCACGGACTGTGCCATGGATATAAACATCCGAGAAAGGAATCTCCCCCATGAACTCGCATCCGGCCATCACCATGCGCGCGACCCAGAGGAAGATGATCTCCGAAGCAGTGAAAATCGCCGCCGTGGGATAGAATGCCTTGAGTTCCGGCGTCTTGTCGGGCCAGCCAAATGTCGAGAATGACCACAGCCATGAAGAAAACCACGTGTCGAGTACGTCTTCGTCTTGGGAGAAGCCGCTGCGCGTCGGTGGCGTCTTGGCGACGATGATTTCCTTCGTGGCCGCATTCTCGTAGACCGGAATCCGGTGACCCCACCAGAGCTGACGGGAGATGCACCAATCATGGATGTTTTCCATCCAGTGGAGGTAGACTTTTGACCAATGCGCCGGGTGGAACCGGATCTGGCCGCTCTTGACGGCCTCGATGGCCGGCGGTGCCAACGCCGACATTTTCACGAACCACTGTTCTGACAGGAACGGTTCGATGATGGTGGAACATCGATAGCAGACGGCGGCGCCAAGACGATAGGGCTCTATTTTTTCCAAGAACCCTTGGGACTCGAGATCGTGCACGATCTTCGCGCGCGCCATCTCGCGAACCATGCCAGCGTAAGGACCGCCCGCGTTGGTGATGGCGCCCCGGTCGTCGATGACACTGACCACAGGCAGATTGTGCCGTTTCCCAATTTCAAAGTCATTGGCGTCGTGCGCGGGTGTGACCTTGAGGACCCCGGTTCCGAATTCCGCATCAATATAGGAATCCGAGATGACCGGAATCTGCCGCCCCACCAAGGGGAGGATCACCGACTTTCCCACAAATGCCTTGTAGCGGCTGTCCTTGGGGTTGACCGCCAACGCCGCGTCACCCAGCATCGTCTCAGGGCGCGTGGTGGCCACGACAAGATGACCTTGTCCGTCGGCCAGCGGGTAGCGGACATACCAGAGACTGCTGTCCTTCTCTTCGCGCTCCAACTCATCGTCGGAGAGTGTGGTGTGGCAGCGGGGGCACCAGTTCACAATGTAAACGCCCTTGTAAACGAGTCCTTTGTCGTAGAGCCGGACAAATACTTCTTTGACGGCCTCCGACAGCCCGTCGTCCATCGTGAACCGTGTGCGGCCCCAGTCGCAGGAGCAACCCATGCGTTTGAGTTGCTCGAGGATGGTGTTGCCGTTCTTGTTCTTCCAATCCCAGACACGCTCGAGGAATTTTTCCCGTCCCAGTGCCTCGCGCGACGTTCCTTGTGCAATCAGCTGTTTTTCGACGACGACCTGAGTGGCGATACCGGCATGGTCAATACCCGGCAGCCATTCGACCTCATAACCCGTCATGCGTTTGTAGCGCACGAGGATGTCTTGCAACGTGTTGTTCAGGGCATGACCGAGATGGAGCACCCCGGTCACATTGGGGGGCGGAATGACAATGGAATACTTGGGACGTTTAGCTTCCGGATCGGCGTGGAAGTATCCTTTGGCGTCCCAAGCGGCCCACCACCTGGCCTCAGCGGCTTGGGGATCGTAATTCTTCGGCAGTTGGAAATCAGTCATCGTATGCCTCGTTCCAACGAAAAGAAGGGAAAGGGTACATCACCGGTTTTGCACAAGTCAAGCACGCATCGCAAGGACCGGTACGGACGGTAAGCACTGGCCTGCCGGTATTGAGGAGCGCATATTGTGTTTCGGCGCATCTTTCGAAAGCCAGGGGCATCGCTCATCAACAACCCACAAGAAAGAGATCGTCCACACATGAAGAAGATTCCGTCACGGAAGGCCCGTTATCGATTCGACGATCTCGTTTCAATTATGACGCGTCTGCGGGGTCCGGGGGGGTGTCCGTGGGACCGGAAGCAGAATCATCAGTCGCTTCTCCCCTACCTTCTTGAGGAAACCTACGAAGTTGCCGACTCGATCCACCGCCGGGACATGGATGAACTGTGCACCGAACTCGGTGATCTCCTTCTCCAAGTGATCTTTCACGCGCAGCTGGCACGGGAGCGCAAACGATTTACAATTGATGATGTGGTGGACCGGATTTGCCGCAAGCTGATCGGGCGTCATCCCCATGTGTTTGGACAACGCCGTCGTCTATCGGCGCGGCAGGTGCTGGGCAACTGGGAGAAGATCAAGCTGGCAGAACCCGGCAACGGCGGAAAGACCCGTGGAGTTCTGGATGGGGTGCCGCGCGCGCTGCCCGCCCTGCTGCGTGCTTTCCGTGTGCAGGAGAAGACGTCCCGCGTGGGGTTTGACTGGGACAATCCAACAGGCGTGCTGGACAAGGTCAATGAGGAAGTTGATGAACTGCGCCGCTCGCTTCGGAGCCACCGGAAAACGGAAATTGAGAACGAACTCGGTGACTTGCTGTTTGCCTTGGTGAATCTGGCGCGCCATTTGCACATCGATCCGGAAAGCGCCCTGTCAAAAACCAATCAGCGATTCATCCGCCGCTTTGGCTACATTGAAAAGAACCTGCCGAAGACGGGGAAACGGCTCGGCGAGGCCACCTTATCGGAGATGGACCAGCTCTGGGAGAAGGCCAAACATGTTGTGGGATAAAGAAATACGCTTGCGTCTGTCAGACCACAAGACGGGTTTGACTGACAGACACGAGATAGTTCATTCTTGCGCACGAGCTGTGAATCCCGGTGTCAAGAGTTGCATTGACCGGCGGAGAAAAGACTTGACCGATTCGATCAGCAGACATTAAATGCGCGCGATGTGCGTGACAAAAGATGATTGTTTATCGTGATTTTTTTCACTCACTGTGTGTATACTCAGATGGGGATGGAGACATTTCTTGGAGTGGTTGGACTTGCTTAACCAACAGAAAACTATGAAAGGAGCAGCAGAGATGAAACAGATCGGATTGGCCTTATCGGTGGCTGCATGTCTGGCGCTTGC
>JAVHPP010000105.1:0-38776 GCA_036170655.1 Candidatus Zixiibacteriota bacterium
ATCCAGCCCTTCAATTCATCTGAGATAACCACCTCAAGCGTGAGTGTCAGGGAGCCATCCCGATGCCGCTTCAGTTTCTGCGTTGGATGCCAGACCCGCTCCGCGACCAACTCCGCGATCTCCGGGGTGAATCGCAGAGTGACCTTCTGGGGCTTCAGCGTGGGATGACCGAATATCCCGAATCGGTTCTTCTTGAAAGTTTCCAGACTGAATGACCGATCGCGGACGAACTTGGTCTGAGTCGGACGCACCGTGATGATTCTCTGCACCGCCAGAAGGATGTAACTATCATAGGTGGTCACTTTTGCCACGACGTAGAGCGCACCCTTGTGGAATACAATCATGTAGGGATCCGCCTCGAATACAGACACCGGGTCATTCCCGGGACGCCTGTAATGGAACTCGCAACGACGACATTGCGAGGCGGCGTTCAGCACGCACTCCAGTGTCTCCGAATGGGGGCCGTAGTCGATGTAGCCGGTGTACGTGACACCGAAAAGACCCCGCGACGGCTCCGGTCCCTCGAGAGATGCGAATATCTCCGGAGAAATGAGCTGCCTTGTCTTCTTCAACAGCGACTGGATGCTCCGTTCCAGTTGCGTGCCCTTGGTGATGACCGACAGGCGCTCCAAGAAATACGAAGCTAGCAGCTCCTGATTCCCGATTGTCTCGGGGATGAATCGCAGGAGAGATCGATCCAGGTACCATACCAGTTCCTTCCCCCGACCCTTCCGCGTGGACAGCGGGATATTCGCCGATGACAGCGCTATCAGATCTCGCTGCAGTGTCCGCTTGGGCACTTGCTCCTCGAAGTATTTGAAGAGCTCATCAACGGTTATCTCTCCGCGCAGGGAGAGCCGCTGAAGGATTCTCACCACTCGTTCGACTTGGCTCAGCTCTGACATGGTGAAATGAAATCTACGTTCCATGCCCCGTGAAACCAATCGCTTTCATCGTGCCAGTCTCGAATGCGCCAGTTCGTTCGAGCTCAGCGTACTTGACCAGATCATCTTGCCTCACGATTTGTTGCTTGCCCCGGCGAGCTACCGCAGCGGTGGCCGCGTTTCTGATAACGACAGAGATCTGGCCTCCGGTGAAAGAGTAATTCCTCGCCAGGGTCTCGGTATTGACCTCGGCGGCGAGTGGGAGTTTCTTCGGAATGAGAACATCCCATAGTCGCCTGCGCTCGGCTGCTCCGGGTCGTGGAAGCTCGATCTTCAGATCGAATCTGCGCGAAAACGCGCTGTCGAAGTTCGTGAGCAGGTTCGTTGTCGCGATCAGAATCCCCGAAAAATCCTCGAGCCGTTCGAGCAAGATGTTCTGCATCGAGTTGTACATTCGATCCACCGAATGCGTGACCGCTATGCGAGAGGACATGAACTGATCGGCCTCGTTCAGAAGCAAAACGGGAGATTGGCGTAGCCTCGCTGCCACGAGGTTGTACTGACCGAACAGAAGCGCGAGTCGTTTCTCGGATTCTCCCACCCATTTGTCCAGAATCTTCGACATGTCGGTACTCAAAAGCGGCCGCTTCAGGGAATGCGCAATTGCGTGAGCAAGCGCCGTCTTGCCCGTCCCTGGATGGCCGTGAAGCAGGATCAACAACCGTTCGTTATTGGAATGATGTCTCGACTTGGGATGATCCGCTTCTGAAACCAACCCCCAGTCGGCCATCTTCTTGTGGTTGAGGGCCGTGATGCCGGATAGCGCCTTCCGCACCAAACCCATGGTTTCAGGGGGCAAGACCATATCCGACATGCCAACCTTTGGTTTCACAACAGAGATGATGTTCTGGTCGCCGATGAGAGCGCTCAGGGTTGTCGTGACTGACGGTTGGCGTCTGCCGAGAATACATGATGCGACCTCGGGGGCGATCATGTACTCACAGGAGCGCAATCGCCCGTTCGCTAGACCCACCGGGTGTATGACGCCTTGACGCAGCAATTTGCCGTTCTCACCCAGCGGCGATGCCGGACCGAGTGAACCCCATCGCGAGGTTCCGAGAATAGCCCGGAGTTCCTCGCCATCCGCCGGACGCCCATTGAGAGATTCGAGGAGCGTGAACATGACGATTGTCTGTTCGTCGCGGGAGAGCGCCAGTTTCTTCGATAAGCGCTGAAATGGAAACTGTTTTCGGGTGGCGCGAGATTGTGCTTCCAGTTCGACACGCGCCGATTCGATCTCGCGTTCCAAATCTGATCTGTGGCTGCGGAAGCGCGTACTTGTGGATTCCTGAAGCGCCTCAACAAACTGGAACCAATGTTCAAGGAACTCGGCGTTGTTCCGGAAGGGACGAGACGCACTGCCGGTCTTCGTGTTCGATCCGTTCAGGAGAGACGACACCACGTCATCGGCCAGCTTGATCTCAGTACCGATAAGGTGTGATGGGCTGATTCGCTCTCCGGAGAAAACGACATGTCCCCGTTGCCTCCAGCCACGACTTTCCTCGAGATCGACCATGCCCCTCTCAATCAGATCGCAAAGATAGCGGAGGCGGGGCAAGGAACTTCCGAGATCGCCATAAAGCTCGCGCAGAAAACCGACTGGCTCGATGCCCCGCGAAGAAGTCAGAACCTTGCGAAACAGGCAGGCCACGATCCGCGCATGCTCGGCCGTCATTGGAGCCGGGTGCATCCAAACTCGTTTCAGAGTCGCGGCGAGACCTTCCAATTCCTTCAGAACGGTGTCCTTCGCGGCCACGTGATCCTCCAGAATCTCCGAGACCCTGAGCAGTTCATTTCTCAGACATGAGTAATCGCGCATCGTGCTGCCCCCTTTCTTCCGGTCGCCATGATACAACTCATGTGCGTCACTTCATGTCGCATGCGGAAAAAATTCACGCGGGCCGGGCACAAAGCGGATTCCATCTGTTGCCGCGGACTCAACGGCTAAACCAGTCCAAGCATTCTGACAAGCGCCATCAAGATCAGAATGAAGAAGCACAGAACCGCCAGCCCCAGTAGAGGTTTGAGGATGAATGCGAGCGCCTTCATGATCATCATGACCACGAAGACCACTACTGCAATCAAGACCAGTTCCAACATGAGCATTTCCTGATCTCTGAGACCCTGAACGGTTCATTTCTTTGACATGAGTAATCGCGCATCGTGCTGCCCCTTTCTTCGGGCCCCCATGATGCAACCGGTGTGCGTCAGGTCATGTCGTATGCGAAAAGATTCATAACCCGCCCCAAACGCCGCCGGGCGCCTTGGACATCTCTGAGGTGACCGTGGGCGGGGATGAAGTCCGGGTCGTTGGCAGCCAACGATCCATCACACCGTAGGGTTCTCGTTTCAGCTGAGTCTAGATCAGGGAAACAACAAGTCCCTGTCCTGCATCGAGAAAGTAGGGCTCGAATCCTCCCACCTTCAAGTCAGACGCTCAAGGATGACTTCCCCGACCGCTGTCTTTTGTGAGGCGGGTGGCCAGCACGCGCGCCCGGCTTGAAAAACCGGGCAGACAGGAGTGTCTGCCCCGCCAGACGCGTCGGAAATCCATGTATCTCAGTGGCGCGGACACTCATGGCCGCGCAACCGGAATCGGATCCGGGGTTTTTCAACAGACTCAGGGGGAGATACTGACTACAGGTCAGACCCTATCAGCCGTCTCCGCAGCAGATTCAGTCCCGCCTGTGCGGCGCGGGCGCGGATCATCTCGCGGTCGCCTGTGAGACGGACTTCCCGGGTCGTGGTCTCATGATTGCGGATGGCTGCGCTCAGCCAGACGAGGCCAACCGGTTTGCCGATCGTGCCGCCGTCTGGGCCGGCGATGCCGGTGATGGAGATCGCGCAGTCGCTGCCGGATCGTGCTACGGCTCCGTCGGCCATGGCGCGCACAACCGGCTCGGAAACGGCGCCGTGATGTTCGATCAGGCCGGGATCGACACCGAGAAGTTCGGCCTTCGTGCGGTTGGCATAAACGACAAATCCCGACAGCATGTATTCTGATGATCCCGGCACATCGGTGAGCCGTTTCGCCAGCAACCCGCCGGTGCACGACTCTGCTGTGCTGATGGTCATCCGGCGCTCCCGCAGCATCTGTCCCACGACCACTTCCAGCCCGATGTTTTCTTCGGCGTACAGCGAATCTTCGAGGCGTGGCCTCACTAATTCGAGGAAACGGTCGAGGGCGGCCGGTGATTTCAGGGTGACGCCGGCCGCGACCGCCTCACGCGCGGCAGCCGGTTCCCGCTGCGCCGAAAAACGCAGCTTGACCCCCAATTCCGACGGCAGAAACGCCACCGTAATCTCGGGATGATCGTGAATCAAGGGCTCAAGCAGACCGTAGAGGCGCGATTCCGGCCAGCCGGTCGTGCACCATGTGCAGGTGACGACGCTCGTGCCGGCCTGTGCCGCAATCTTGGGAACAATGGTATCCGTGATCATCGGCCGCATCTCGCGCGGGACTCCCGGCACGGCCGCCAGTGACCTGCCTGCCTCGGTCAGGATGATGCCGACCGCGGTCCCCAATTCGTTGGGAATCAACTCTGCGTCAGCGGGTTGGACTGCCTGTGTGTCGAGGAAGGGTGTCGGCTCGCGCCCTGCGCGGGTAAAACGTTCCTTTAATGTAGCGAGAATCTCATCATGGAAGATCAGGGTGCGGTTGAACACGCGCGCGAGGGCCTTCTTCGTGACATCATCGTTGGTCGGCCCCAGCCCACCGGACACGATCACCCAACTGGCGCGTGCCAGCGACTCGCGAATCGCCGCCACGATTGTATCGTGGTCATCGGGAATACTGATCTGGCGCGACACGATCACGCCGGCCACCGCCAGTTGTTCGCCGATATATTGCGCGTTTGTGTTGAGCGTGTGGCCGGAGAGCAGCTCGGCGCCGATGGTGATGAGTTCGACGTTCATGGGCGAAACCACGCCGGCCAGATCAAAACCAGGACATGCACCGCCAGATTGGTGTACACCGCCGCCGCCACATCGTCGATCGTGATTCCCCAGCCGCCCGGCAACTTTTCCAGACGGCGGCACGGCCACGGCTTGGCAACATCGAAGAATCGGAAGAGGACATAGACCGGGATCATCGTGTGCCAATGCGCAGGCAGTCCGAGAAAGCACACAAAGACCCCGGCAAATTCATCGATGACGATCCGTCCCGAGTCATGGCCGAACAGACGCTCGGCCTGCCCGGAAACCCAGACGGACGCCGCGATCATCGCGAGCGCGCTCACGCCAAACTGCCACAGGCTCAGTGTCCGCAAGAGCGCCCACGCCAGCGCCACCGCCGGGATCGATCCCCAGCTCCCTGAGTAGGGACGAATGAAACCGCTTCCCAACCCGGTGGCCAGAAGCGCGATCACCGGACGGGTGGACCAATGGACAGTCTCCATGGTCACGCCCTTGTAGGTCGTCAGCGTCGTGGGGCCGGCAGTCTTCGTCATCGCATCACATTCTTCAAGAGAGCGGCATGGCGGACAAGATAGTCGATGCCCGTGGCCACCGTGATCACCATCGTTACCATCATCATAATATCAAACACAAAAATCGTGGAGTGGCTCTCAAAGATGGCCCATTCATATCCCAGCGGAACCAGTGTCGCCTTCAGGTAGACAAACAGCAGGATCACCCCGATCGTGAGCATCTGCAGGACCGTCTTGATCTTGGCCCAGAAGGAGGGCACAATCAGCATCCCACGATAGGCAGCCATCGCGCGGACCCCCGTGATCAGGAACTCGCGGCCGACAATAACGGTTACCATCCACCCCCGGACATATCCCAGCGCCACAAGAGAGATCATCGCGGTGGACGTGAGGATCTTGTCGGCGAGCGGATCCATGAACTTGCCGAACCCGGTGATCAATCCCGTACGACGGGCGAAGTACCCGTCCCCCAGATCGGTCAGCGCGGCGATCACAAAGACAATCAGCGACGCTAGCTTGGCGCGGGTGTCATCGATCAGAATCAACGCCATGAAGACAGGCGACAGTGCGATCCGGGCGATGGTCAGCTTGTTGGGGAGATTCATGGCCGTTCCAGCCGTGGTCGCACTTCGGACCGTAGCGAAGGGATTTCCAGCGCCATGTTACCACGACAGTTCCCTGTGTGTCAATGGGGCGATTGGACCGGCGTGATACCCTGACGCGCCAGGAGGGAATCGCGCCCACCGCCGACGA
The DNA here is from genome assembly GCA_036170655.1 of Candidatus Zixiibacteriota bacterium. Classification (GTDB taxonomy): domain Bacteria; phylum Zixibacteria; class MSB-5A5; order WJJR01; family WJJR01; genus JACRMA01. Next base: position 6,125 of record JAVHPP010000105.1, read on the forward strand.
TCAATTCACGTCTGCCGTGGCGGCAGCGTCACCAGATTCCTTGACAGCGGGGGTCTCGTGGCTCACACTGATACACGATGGACGCCCGACTGCAGCCTCCCGCGGAATCCGACTGGCACGTCGAACAAACGGCGCAACGCCGCGACGTCGTTCGTTTCGGGGCCGAACTCGATCGTATGCTGGCGATGAAGAGCCACGCACCGGCCGCCCGGACCACAACCGAACAGCTGCGTGAACATTGGGAACGTTTGAAGCGACGTCTCGATGGACGTTGGGCGCGCGCCGGCGATCTCTGGGACAGTCAGAACGACTTGACCGAACGGCTTCGCCGCGACCATGACCGGCTGCTGGCGCTGGTCGATCTGGACGACCAACTGGCAGGCGAAAGCGATCTGGCTCTGGCCATGAAGGGCACCCTGCGCTGCGTGGCCCGTTCGGTGGCCTGCGATGGTACCGTGATTGTCCTCTACGATGCGAGCGGGCTGGCCAGGAGAATCAGCTCGGAGAAGAGCCGGGGGCGCAAATGGCCGTCGGCATCCGATCAAGAGCTGCTGGATATCCTCATCGCCGGGACGGGCTCCGGCCGGCGGATCCTGATCGAAGGACGCCCGGTCGGCGCCGGTCCGCGTGAAAAGGGACGTGCCTCACACTGGCTGGCGTGCCCGGTCACACATGGCACCGAGACCTACGGGGCCATCATCGTCGGACGTTCGCTGACAGAACTTGGATTCATCGCCGACGACGCACAGGCGCTGCTCTCCGTCTGCAAACGCCTGGGGCGCTATGCGTCGGCCAAACTTGGGATCGCGGCGCGTCCCATTCTCGCAGCCGGACCAAAGCCCGAAGGATTCGAACAGATCTGGGGACAGTCGCCGTCGTTGAAGAAGGCCGTGGCGCTCGCCGCCAACTATGCCCTGAGCGATACCCCCATCCTCATCGAGGGTGAACCCGGCACCGGACGGAAAACCCTGGCACGGGCCATTCATCGTCGCTCCGCGCGCGCCGAGAAACCATTCGTGGCCGTTGCCGCGGCCAATCTTCCGGAAGATGTTGTCATGCGCACGCTGTTCGGCATACGCATCACCAACCCGGATGGCAGCGTCGATGAACGTCCGGGGGATGTTGAGTTGGCGGCAGGCGGCACCCTGTTCATTGACGAAATCGCGACCTTCGGACCTGTCGCACAGGTGAGGCTCCTGCGTCTGTTGCAGGATGGGGTCTTTGAACGCGAGGGTGACCGGACCGCACGTCAGTCGGCCATCCGTTTGATCGTCGGGACTTCGACGGATTTGGACCGGTCGGCGGTGACGGGTTCATTGCGGCCTGACCTGTACTATCAGATCACGGTTGCCCGGGTCGTGCTCCCGCCACTGCGGGAACGGGGAGGAGATATTGTCGAACTGGCGCGCCGATTCGCACAGGCGGCCGCACGACGCGCGGGCCGTGAAGTTGAGGGGATCGACATCGACGCAGCGCGCCTCCTCGCAGCGGGTACGTACCCCGGAAACATCGGTCAACTGGCGCAGATTATCGAGCGGGCGGTCCTGCTGGCCCGGGGTTCATTGGTCACCGTCGCCGACCTGCCCGCCAGCATCCCAACCACCATGGCTGCCGCGACATCATCCGAATCAGCATCCCTTGCCACAGAGACAGCCGCCGCGATCCGGGCGGCCGTGACCGCCGGTCAAAGCGGCGATTATTCACTGCTCAAGCGCGCCAAGAAGAACGCGGTGGCCGTCGTGGAGTACGCTTTTGTGGAGACCGTTATGAAGGTGGTTGGCCGCAACTCGTCACGTGCGGCGCGTCATTGCGGGATCCATCGCGCCCAGTGGCAGCGCCTCTTGCACGCGGCACGCGGCGGGGCGGAGCCCGATAATAGTGAATTATTTCACAATACAATCCATTCAACAAAAACAGACACATAATTGTGTCTCATGTTACAATAGCGACATACATACCCGATCTCCCTTGAGCAATGGTGAATTACCCATAGAACATGGCCCGGTGAAACACAAATGTTCCACATGCGTCACCACCCCAAAAATCCCGCACAAAAATTGCTTGCCTAAGTTGTTGTCAGTTCATATCGATGGGTTGTCGGCCGATAAGTAAATAGCGGCCGGACAACAGGATCGGCAGGTATAGCGATGTTGAGAAAAAAATCACAATGTAGACCGGAGAACGGTCCCCGCTGATGACACGAACCGCTGCCATCGCCGATGAGATCTACCGGGCCGCCATCGAAACTTCAGGCCACTTGGGATCGCCAATTGAACGCGGGGCCGCCTTGCGCACCTTGACCTATGAATTGGAGGCCAGACGCCTGAGCGTGGTGCCATTGACCGATGATCGCGGCACCATCGAAACCGGCGCGATGGTCGTGCAGGGCACGGACGGTGTTTGGGTGGATACCGCCGAGGCCAAAGGATCGGAGATCGACTTGGGCGCTATGCGGCGTGTGCACCGCTGGCAGAACGCCCATGCGATCATCTTTGGTCATGACTCGGTCTCCATCAAAACGGTGGGAGAATAGAAACATCCCGAAGAGGAAAGGGACTTGAGTTTACGGTAGCTAACACTGTCAGGAAAGTTTACAACCATCCACACTCAGCAAGCAGGAGGAGGTGACTACAGAATGCCAACGAAGAAGCCCGCCAAGAAGACGAGCAAGAAGCCGGCCAAGAAGAAAGCCGCCAAGAAGTCTACGGCCAAGAAGACGGTGAAGAAGAAAGCCGTCAAGAAGGCCAAGACCACACGCAAGACGGCCCGCAAGGCCACCAGCCGCCGCACCACGAAGCGCATGGTCGCGTGCTAAGTACACACGCCTTGGATGGTGTGCAGTAGTACTCCCGAGCCGGCCGACGAAGGATCGTCGGTCGGCTTTCTTTTGGGAGCTTGTCTTCCGTCGTCCGGCGGAATATCGATCCCGCCTTTTCGATCCCTTCACAAGATTCATCACGATTGTTATATAGGTCCCATGCGCTCCTTCATCGCCATCAGCATCCCTGCCACAGTCAAAGCGGAGATCGGTGAAATCATTGAGAGACTGCGCCACGCCAGCCCCCCCGCCCATTGGGTGCCCACGGGAAATCTGCATGTGACTGTCAAGTTCCTCGATGAAATCCGCGAAAGTCAGATCCCCCCCATCGTCGGCGCGATCACGATGGCTGTGGGACAGGTCTGTTCCTTCCCCCTGCGACTGGGAGGATTCGGCTTCTTTCCGAATGAACGAAAGGCACGAATATTCTGGATCGGCATCGAATCTGGTTTCGAACCCCTCAAGGCGCTCGCCAAGGCGATCGACCAGGAGCTTACCCCTCTGGGATTCGAACAGGAGACTCGTCCGTTTGCCGCACACATCACGCTGGCACGCCTCCGCGAGTCCGGACCTGTTGAACGGTTGGCCAAGGAATCAGCGCATGTGCAGTACCTCTCTTTGCCTATCTCCGTCAGCCAGGTTGACCTGATGCGTTCTGTTCTCTCTCCCGCGGGCGCGGAGTACTCAATAATTGGGTCGGTCCCGCTGCGCGCGCCTGATCAGACATGAGTTGCAACGACGACTTCTGCCCGCCAAGCCGGTTGCGAATACTCGTGAATTGCCATTAACAATAAGTCCCTCAATGTATTGCCTTTGTTTTCTGCGTTGCGGGAAAGTGATACCACGGCTAGGTCGACTTCCCGTAAATCCTCTTGAAATAGATAGTGAACATTTGTTCACTTTTGGGCTTGCGCCACGGGTTGGGAGAACATATAATGCCACGCAGCGGAATTCGCAGGAGCACCGAACGAATAACCACTCACCCAGACCGTTCCTCCGCTCGGGCGCGGACGGCGGGTCTCAGCAAGGGACAAACCATGGCGAAGAACAATGTACCTCCCCCTCCTCCATCATCAGACAATGGCAAGACGCGGGCCTTGGAATCGGCGGTCATGCAAATCGAACGGCAATTTGGCAAGGGATCGATCATGCGCCTGGGAGGGAATGCCCGCGACAATTCGGTCGACATCATCTCCACCGGATCGATTTCCCTGGACTATGCCCTGGGTGTCGGGGGTGTTCCACGCGGCCGTGTCATTGAAATTTTTGGGCCTGAATCGTCGGGGAAGACAACCCTGGCGCTCTCGATCACGGCCGAGGCGCAGAAGCTCGGAGGAAATGCGGCATTCATCGATGCCGAGCATGCCTTGGACGCCAAATATGCCTCCAAGCTCGGAGTCGATCTGGAGAATCTGCTGATCTCTCAGCCGGACACCGGCGAGCAGGCGCTGGAGATCACCGAGACCCTGGTCCGATCCGGTGCCATTGACGTGGTTGTCGTCGATTCGGTCGCGGCGCTGGTTCCCCGCGCGGAAATCGAAGGGGAAATGGGCGATCCCCAGATGGGATTGCAGGCCCGCCTGATGTCACAGGCGCTGAGAAAATTGACCGCCAGCATCTCCAAATCCAAAACATGTGTCATCTTCATCAATCAGATCCGCATGAAAATCGGCGTCATGTTCGGCAATCCCGAGACGACGACCGGGGGACACGCTCTCAAGTTTTATGCCACCGTCCGCCTGGATATCCGCAAGATCGCCGCGATCAAGGAAGCCGAAATGGTCAAAGGAGCACGGACACGCGTGCGGGTGGTGAAAAACAAAGTCGCACCGCCCTTCAAAGAAGCCGAGTTCGACATTATCTATGGGGAAGGAATCTCCAAATCCGCCGACCTGATCGACTTGGCTGCGAAGGAAGGAATCATCGAGAAGTCCGGATCGTGGTTTTCCTATGGTGATCTGCGCATTGGGCAGGGACGCGACAGTGCGCGAATGTATCTGCTCGAGCATCCTGAGATATATGCGGAAATTGATACACGTCTCCGAACACAATTGGGGCTGTTACGGATGCCCGCTCCCGTGACAGAACTCGAACCGGAGCATGCCAAGGCCGGGAAGTAGGGAGCGAGACTGACCGGGGTGATGGTGATTGTATCAGCAACTCGATGAGCCAGTGGATGTCATCGCCGTCTTTCAGAACCGGTCGGTCAAGCCGGCACGGTTTTGCTGGAGGGGAAGGGTCCACAAAGTCGCCCGTCTCACCGGAACTTGGAAGTCCCGGGAAGGGGCATTCATCGTTCGTCATTTCGCCTTGGTGGACACCGACACCAACGTCTTCGAATTAACATATAACGAACGCCTGAGCCATTGGGCGATCAGCCGAATCTGGGTGGAATGATCACCGGCGGGAACCCCACGCCGGGATGGGTGAGCTGATGGATGCCAGCACCCCACGACGGATCATGCACGTCGACATGGATGCCTACTTCGCATCCCTGGAGCAAGGGATCAACCCCAGGTTGCATCAACGCCCTGTCATTGTGGGGAGCAGTCCCGATGCACGGGGTGTCGTCTCCACAGCTTCATACGAGGCCCGGAGTTTTGGCGTCCGGTCGGGCATGTCGTCCGCTCAGGCGGGGAAACTCTGCCCCCACGGCGCCTTTGTCGGTGTGGATGTCGGACACTACACGTTTGTCTCCTCACAACTGTTGTCTATCTTCTCTGAATTCTCTCCCTGCGTCGAAGCCGTTTCCGTCGATGAAGCGTTCCTGGACATTTCCGGATGTTCCCATCTGTTCGGCGGGGAAGAATCTCTCGCCCGCCAGTTGAAACGGCGAATCAAGGAAGTTACATCGCTGACCTGCTCTGTCGGGGTTGCCCCGAATAAGACCATGGCCAAGCTGGCCTCGTCGGTCTATAAACCAGATGGCCTGACCATTCTGAATGACGGGGACATCCCGCTGTTTCTCTACCCCCTCCCCGTCGAAAAACTCTGGGGCGTCGGTCTCAAAACACTGGATGTTCTCCACCGAATGGGAATCAACACAGTGGGAGATTTGGCAATAGCCGACCTGTCCAGTCTCCGCCGGCGCTTCGGAAAATGCGGAATGATGCTGGGGAGAATCGCGCGCGGTGACGATCACGCCGATGTTCTTCCTCCTGACGAACAACCCCCGGAAAAATCCATCGGCCACGAACGGACATTCTTGCACGATACAGAAGATCGGGTGTACCTCACAGCGACCCTGAATTATCTGGCCGACCTTGTTGCCCGCAGAATGAGATGCCATCATGTTACCGGCCGCACGGTGACGCTCAAATGCCGCTACGCCGATTTCCAGACAATCACCCGCAGGACAACCATGGACATGGCGACGGATGAATCGCGTCAGATATACCGGCAGGCAGTCGGATTGTTCGACTCGGTTTTCACGTCCGGCCGGAAGATGAGACTGCTTGGAGTTTCTCTTTCCCATCTCTCTGGTCAGGGGACATTCCCGCAGCAGACGGACATGCTGGCAATTTCCCCACATCAGAGAAGCCATGGAGCTTTTGACCGTGTAGTCGATCAGATCCGCGACAAGTTTGGCGAGAAAGCCATTCTCAACGCCCATTCGACCTTGAGAACCTTGTAGTCACTGGCACCCCGTACCATCGTCTTCCCAGCATTTTTTGCCATGCCCGTGTCCCGCAATGAACTGCGGGGGCTTGACAAATCGGGAGGTAGCCTTACTTTGAACGTATGACGATCGAGTCCAAGGTCACTCTTCTCCCTCCGGCGCCATTCAAGTTTGAGCCGAGGCACTTTTCGCCCATGGCCTACAACTTGGAGTCGTCGATCATCCGCGACATCCTGAAGTTTTCCAACCAACCGGGGGTGATTTCGTTCGCCGGCGGGCTACCGGCTCCCGACTTGTTCCCTGTTGAAGAGATCCGCGAGGCCGCCGACCGTGTTCTCACACTCTATGGCACTCGCGCACTCCAGTACGGCCTTTCCATGGGGTATTCCCCCCTGCGTGAATTCATCGCGGAACGGGTGGCCATTCGCGGGGGCGTCCAGCTCTCCGCCGACAACATTATCATCACCGCCGGATCGCAGCAGGGTCTTGACATTGTGGGACGAGCGTTCCTCGAACCCGGCCAGCATGTACTTTGCTGTCGTCCAACCTACTTGGGGGCGCTCCAAGCATTCAGTTTCTACGGCGCCCGTTACGCTCTCGGCGACATGGATGACAACGGATTGATGGTAGAAACCATCGATCCGCTAATTCGTGAGCATCATCCCCGCCTTATCTATGTTGTGCCCAACTTCCAGAACCCCAGCGGGATCACAATGAGCGAAAAGCGGCGCCAACTCCTGGTCCAGAAGGCGCAACGCTTCAGCATTCCAATTGTCGATGACAATCCCTACGGAGAACTGCGTTACTCCGGGTCTGATGTGCCATCCATCAAGTCCATTGGCGGTCAGGCAGTCATTCAGTTGGGCACGTTTTCCAAGATCATTTCTCCCGGCCTGCGGATCGGCTGGATCGCCGCCTCGCGTCAGCTTATGGGCATTTTCGAGCGAGTCAAACAGTGTACGGATTTGCACACCAACGAGTTCGCCCAGTACGTTATCTACGAATTTGTTCAGAACGGAGCACTAGAGCACCATGTCGAGCGTCTCAAAATCGCCTATCGAGAGCGTCGCGACGCCATGCTCCGTGCCATGAGTGAATTTTTCCCCGATACCATCACATGGACAAAGCCAGAAGGTGGTCTATTTCTCTGGGTGCGTTTGCCGGACGGAGCCGACGCGGGCAAACTCTTGCCAGCGGCCATCGAAGCCAAGGTCGCCTATGTCCCTGGCAAACCGTTCCATCCCGATGGCAGCGGCGCAAATACGCTGCGGCTGAACTTCTCGAACGCAACGCTGGCGGACATTCACGAGGGAATCAAACGCTTGGCCAAAGTGTTCTCGTCTTTGGTATGAGCGCCTTTGGCACTTCGGGGCTATTCCGGGATGTTGTTTCCAACGGTGACGTCAGCGGCGCGTATAAAATTGGAGTTGCTGAATAAATCGCGATGACACGAGAGAACACATACTGGACTTGGCACTGGGGGAGGTCCTCGTAAGGATCGGTGGGTCTGCCATTGTCCATCCCAGGCGCAACCCGTCGATCCGACGGGTTTTTTCTTGCTCCTTCAACGGGCATGGCGAGACATGATTAAGGGTTGTGACCGAGTCAGGTATCGGCTAACCTTACAAACTTTGCGGGACGACAGTGCAGGATCGAAAAAAGCGATAGCCCGATGTCGTTGATTCACTTCGTCAAGTACCAGTCGCTCGAAAACGATTTCTGTCTGATCGAGCTGCGCCGCAAGGGATTCCGGCTGTCAGCACCTCACGTCGCCGAGTTTTGCCACCGCCGACGGGGCGTGGGCGCCGACGGACTGATCATCCTCGGACCAGAAGTCAGGGCGGGCGTCAAATTCACGCTCTACAATGCTGATGGATCGAAGGCCGAATGGTCCGGCAATGGAGTCCGTTGCGCGGCGACCCACTTGACCCGGCGGAAACACGCCGGCCGGGTCACGCTCCTGACTGGAGCCGGTGCGGTTGAGGCCGTCGTCAGGCGAGAGAACAACCGTCAGGCCGTTGTTTCCTTCCAGCGCCCCATGCCGATTGTGTCGAAGGCCGCCGCCCGGCCGATGGCAGCTCAAGTCGGCACCGCAACAGGACCAATCCGCGTGGATGCCGGAAATCCCCACTGGATTTATCTGGTTCGGAGTTTCCACATCCCTTGGGAGGCCGAGGGTGAACGTCTGCAGCGTTATGCGCGCAGCACCCACGGGGTCAACATCGAGTTTGTCCGTGTGCAGAACCGGCAGAAATTGGAGATGCGCATCTACGAACGCGGCGTCGGTCCAACCGCATCGTCGGGTTCAGGCGCACTGGCCGCTGTTGCGGCCTGTTGGAAAAACGGCCTGATCGCTCGTCGGTTGACCCTGACATCTCCGGGTGGAAGGCAGAGCGCCAAGATTGATGTTGATACGGTCGAACTGACAGCGACCGCGCATTTTGTGTGCGCCGGAGAATGGCAAGCAGACTGAGATCTGGTATGCAGTACGTGTGACAAATCCGTGATATGAACTTCACCGAGTTCCGAGGAAGTCTGAGAGAAAACGGTTTGGCCGTTGTCACCGCGGAGATCCCGGCGGATTTGCTGACCCCCGCATCGGTCTTTCTCCGTCTCGGGGGCGACCGGGCCGACGCGTCGTTTCTGTTTGAAAGCGTTGAGACGGGCGGTGCAATCGGCCGCTATTCGTTCATCGGCGCCGGCCCGGTTGAACAGATCTGGGCGAACGAAACGGGGGGAATCCATCGTACGGCACGCAGTCAACAGCCGCTGTCCGTCGCGGATGTCCCGGCGATGATTCGCGCACGTCTCCCCCGGTCAAAACCCCAGACGCACAGCTCCCCCGCACACGGACTGAATGGGGGCTGGGTCGGGTACTTCGGCTATGACTGGGTGCGCACACTGGAGCGACTGCCCGGCGGTGCATCGGACACGAGTGGACAGCCCTGGATTCAACTGGGTCTCTACGATCAGGTCATTGTGTTTGACCACGTTGTCCAAACAGCGCAAATTTGTGTCTCTGTGACGGATGATGCTTGTGCGGCACGTGGTGGTCTTCGCCGGGCATACGAGGTCACGCAGCGACGGCTGGAACACACCGTCGGAATGTTGCGTCGTCCGCACGAACTCCCGCGTTTGCCTCCGTTACCATGCCGTCCTGTTCGCTCGAACATGACGAAACGTGACTTCGTTCAGGGCGTCAGGACAATCAAGCGGCATATCGCCGCGGGCGACATATTCCAGTGCGTTCTGTCCCAGCAGTTTTCCATCGAGGGCCGCGCCAGACCATTTGACGTCTATCGCCGCCTGCGTCGTCTGAATCCATCACCCTACATGTATTTTCTGAAGTTCGGTGACGTGGGCATCGCGGGTTCTTCACCGGAGACGCTCGTGCGCAAGATCGGCCGCCAGGTGACAACCCGTCCCATTGCCGGCACCCGTCCGCGCGGCCGCAACGATGACGAAGACATGCGTCTGGAACGACAATTGCTGGCATCCCCCAAGGAAAACGCTGAGCACGTGATGCTGGTCGATCTTGGACGCAACGATCTCGGACGCGTCTGCCGTCCCGGGTCGCTGGTGATCCCGGAATTCCGCCGAATCGACCGGTATTCGCACGTCATGCACATGGTGACAACGGTGGAAGGAACGTGCCGTTCGTCTGCCGATGCGCTCGATGTCTTGGCCGCCGCCTTCCCGGCCGGAACCGTGACTGGGGCGCCCAAGATTCGTGCCATGGAGATCATCGACTCAATTGAACCGCAGCGGCGCGGCATCTATGCCGGTTGCGTTGGCTATATCGATTTCTGGGGTAATCTCGACACGGCGATCGCGATTCGGACTGCTGTCGTAGAGCGTCGCCGTGCGTATACGCAGGCGGGCGCCGGCATTGTCGCCGACAGTGATCCCGAGCGCGAGTACCGCGAGACGCAGAACAAGGCGGCGGCCCCGCTTGCATCACTCGGCGGAGCATGGAAACGAGGAGAAGAACCGTGATCCTCCTCGTCGACAACTACGATTCCTTTACTTACAACCTCTACCAGTACCTGTGTGAACTGGGAGCAACGGTCACGGTACGCCGGAATGACGTGATCGACCTTGACGTTGTCGGCAAGCGTTACGAGGCCATCGTCCTGTCGCCGGGTCCTGGCCGGCCTGCCGACGCCGGCGTCACACCGGAAATCGTACGGCAATACTCCGGACGGCTCCCCATTCTAGGGGTCTGCCTCGGGCATCAGGCCATTGGCGAAGTGTTCGGCGGAACGATCACGCGCGCCAAGCGGCTCATGCATGGCAAAACATCGATGATCTCTCATGACGGATCGGGTCTCTTCAGCAAAGTCCCCAATCCCTTCGAAGCGACTCGCTATCATTCTCTCGTTGTCGATGCCCTGTCGCTGCCGGACGTTCTTCAAGTTACGGCGACAACCGATGACGGCACGATCATGGGTCTGAGACACAAGACGCATCCGACCGTGGGGGTGCAGTTCCACCCGGAGTCGATCCTCACGCGCGATGGGAAGACGATCCTGAGGAATTTTCTCGAGGGGCGGCTCTAGTAAATCCCAGGGGAACCGGTGAGGAACACATGTTGAAGCCATTCATCAAATCGGCGGTCGGACGCACTCATCTGAACAGCTCCGAGGCGGAGACGGCCATGGAGATTGTTATGCGGGGTGAAGCGACGCCGGCACAGATTGCGGCGTGGCTGGTCGCCTTGGGCCAAAAGGGGGAAACGCCGGAGGAAATTATCGGGTTCGCGCGCGGCATGCGTGCCGTGATGGTCAGTCTCCACAACGTGCCCGATGGCACAATCGACACGTGCGGGACTGGTGGCGACGGCCTGTCGACCTTCAACATCTCAACCGCCGCGGCGTTGATCGTTGCCGCCTGTGGGGTACCGGTCGCCAAGCATGGGAACCGTGCCGTGTCGTCGCAATGCGGGTCGGCAGATGTGCTCGCCGCCTTGGGTTTTCAGATCGATCCCGGCGCGGAGATCGTGGAACGGGCTTTGCATGAGACTGGATTCGCTTTCTTGTTCGCACCGGGTTTTCATCCGGCCATGAAACACGCAATCGGCCCCCGGCGTGAAATCGGCGTTCGCACTGTTTTCAATCTTCTTGGCCCGCTTTGCAATCCCGCCAATGTGAAGCGTCAGATCGTCGGGGTCTATGACCGCCGCTGGCTTGTTCCTCTTGCAGAAGTGCTGGGTGCACTTGGGGCCCAGCGGGCGCTGGTCGTTTCCGGTCCTGAGGGCGCAGATGAACTGTTGCCAACCGGTGAGAACTATCTCGCTGAATGGGATGGCCAGCAGGTCCGGGAGTCGGTACTCCAGCCAGCCGATTTGGGTATCTCACCGGTCTCGATGAGCGAACTCGGCGGCCAGACGCCCGAAAGCAATGCCGGCATCATTCGCGACATGGCCGCAGGCGCCAATGGAGCAAAGACCGAGACGGCCCTGCTTAACGCCGGCGCGGCTCTCTGGGTTGCGGGCCGGGCTGCTTCGATCCGTGCTGGCATTGCCGAGGCACGTCAGGCCATCAAGGATGGACGCTTTCGCCGAATACTCAAGACCGCCGCGGCCGCCTCGCACGGGCTGGTATAGAGTTTATGCGAAGAAAGACAGTCTGTTGACGTTCACGCCGATCACATCGTCAGACCCCACGGTTCCCGTCGGTCCTGCTGCAGCAGAGGACACCCCGTCGGCTGGTCTCGTCGCCCACGGCACTGGCCGCCGCCATTGGTTCAGAGAATATCTGGACAACCTCAAGAGGGTGTCCATCCCGGCACGGTGGTTCCTGCTCGGCACCACGCTGGTGGGTATGGCGTGGTCCACTTTTTCTCTCCTATTCAACTTGTTCATGAAGGAACGGGGATACGCCGAGGGTGTGATCGGTCATGTGCTATCGATGCAGTCATTCGGCATGGTGGCCCTGGCGATCCCGGCAGGGATGCTGGTGTCGCGGCGATCGGCACGGGGAATTATGATCGCGTCCAGTGTGGCGGTGGCGCTCGGTTTTGCCTCCCAGACAATCGCCGGATTCCAGGCAGCAATCCTGATCGCCTCATTCGCGACCGGTGGCATGCTGGCGTTCTCGCGCGTCACCGGCGCACCATTCCTGATGAAGTACTCCACGCCAGCGGAACGCGCCCACGTGTTCTCGCTCAACTTCGCGGCGACACTGGGGGCGGGATTGATCACCCATTTCGCCGCCGGTTTCCTCCACCGTCTGCTGGTGGGTATCACAGGATCATCGCTGACTGCCTACCAGATCGTGCTGTTACTCGGCTGCTCCTTTGCGCTGGCAGGCGCGGTCGCTTTTTCCCGCATCCCAAAGGGAATCGTTGGCCAGCGGGCGCCGCATATCCCTCTCCGGGAATTCTGGGACACCAAGGGCCGGCTCCTGTTCAAACTTACATTCCCCTTTTTCCTGGTCGGGATGGGCGCCGGACTGATCATTCCGTTTCTGAATCTCTATTTCCGAGACCGCTTTGGCCTGGAGCCGCAGACCATTGGCGTATTCTACGGGCTTGTCCAGGCGACGATGATTCTGGGCGTGCTGATCGGGCCGGAGATGGCCCGCCGGTTCGGGATGATCCGCACCATCGTGATCACCGAATGGGCATCGTTGCCATTCATGGTGGCCCTCGCGTTTACCACGAGTCTGCCGGTGGCCACCGCTGCGTTCCTCATGCGGGGAGCGCTGATGAATATGGGTGTCCCCATTACAAACAATTACATGATGGAACGTGTTGGCGAAAGCGACCGCGCCATGGTGAATAGTTGGTCGATGATGGCGTGGTCGTTGTCGTGGGCCATAACCGCGGGCCTGGGGGGAGCATTGATCGAACGGTCGGGATATGCGTTGCCGCTTTTGATCGCCAGCGGTCTGTATGTTGTCTCCAGCGCGCTTTATTTCTGGTACTTCCATCGTTGCGAGATCTACGCTGGCAGCCCGGCGACGTCGGACGGGCTGCGTCCCTGCGAGGAATGAGTATGAATGAACAACCACCCATAGAAACGCCAGGAAGGAGCAGGGGCATTCCTCCCACGCTGCGAATGATCGTCAAGGCGACGCGTCATCGTGTGGACCACCTGCGCCACACACGTCCGGAGGATCGGATGCATGAACTGCCATCCGCCACGCCAAAACGATCCCTAATGGCCGCGCTGCGTCAGGCCTCGCCGGCCATTATCGCGGAAGTGAAAAAAGCGTCGCCGTCCCAAGGGATCTTCACCGATCCGTTCGACTCCCTCCGGTTGGCGCGTGCGTACAGACTCGGCGGCGCAGCGGCTCTTTCGGTGGTGACCGAGCCAGAGTTCTTCCTCGGCGAACTGGCATGGCTCCCCCTGTTGAAGAGGGAGACTGGCCTGCCGGTGTTGCGGAAGGATTTCATTATCGATGAACTGCAGGTGACCGAATCGGCGGCGTTCGGAGCCGACGCCATCCTGCTGATCGCACGCATTCTGAGTGCGGACGAACTGCGGCAATTGAAAACAGCCGCCGACCGACTCGGACTCGATGTTCTCTTCGAGATCCATGACCTCGATGATATGCAGAAGATCAGCCCTCTGCATCCGGCCATGATTGGAATCAACGCGCGAAACCTTAAGGATTTCACGGTGAATACCGGTTTATTCACCGAGTTGATTCCCCATCTTCCCCAGGGCACCTTGGCCGTCGCCGAAAGCGGATTGGCATCCGCCGAACAGATCGCGACGTTATCACGCGCCGGGTTCCTGGGATTTCTCATTGGTGAGAGGTTGATCCGCGCCGACGATCCAGCAGCCACGTTGCGCCGTCTCCGTGGAGTCGAATGAACTCATGACGCGGACACGCATCAAAATCTGCGGGATCACCCGTGCGGGGGACGCCAAGACAGCAGCATCCCTCGGATGCGACGCCATCGGACTCGTCCTGTGGGAGAAGAGTTCCCGTTACGTGACACCGGTGCACGCAGAAGAGATCGTCGTATCCGTGCCGCCGGCATTGGAGACCGTCGGCGTCTTCGTCAGCCCCACAGTTGACGAGGTGGCATCCGCAGTCAGGAAGCTGGGTCTGCAGGCCGCCCAACTCTGCGGTGAGCTGCCATCCGGCCCTTGGAGCGAGTTGGCGTCACAGGTGCGCCTGATCCGCTCCGTCGGTATCGGAAACAAACCGGTCACCGAAGCCGTGCGCATACCGGGCATCGACGATTACCTCTTTGACACGCAAGATAGCCGTTTTCACGGCGGCACGGGTCGCGTCTTTGACTGGTCGCTCATCACGGGACAGAAGATGGCACAGCGGGTGTGGCTGGCCGGGGGGCTAAACGCCGCCAATGTGCAAGAGGCCATCAGGACCGTGCGTCCTTACGCCGTGGATGTTTCCAGCAGTGTCGAGGAATCGCCCGGCATCAAGTCCGGCAGGAAAATTGAGGCATTTGTGCAGGCCGTACGGACGGCGGATGAAGCGGAGACACATGGATAAATCAATGAATAGTTCCACGGGTACGTGCGGCGCGCACCCTTGTATGGATCGGCGGGATTGATGAGCGGACGGCGGAAAACAGATTCTGGGAATCTCGCCCCCTATATGAAACACCCCGACAAGAGGGGACGGTTCGGGCCATACGGCGGACGGTACGTTCCGGAGACACTGATTCCTGCGTTGGACCATCTCGCCCGTGATTTCGAGGTGGCGTGGAGGGACCGGGCCTTTCAAGCAGAGTATCACCGCCTGCTGCACGAATTTGCGGGGCGGCCCACGCCCCTGTATCCTGCGGAACGGCTGTCACAGAAATGGCATCGTGGTCGAATCTATCTCAAGCGCGAGGACCTCAACCACACCGGCTCGCACAAGTTGAACAACACGATTGGGCAGGTTCTTCTCGCCCTGCGCAGCGGCAAGAAGCGGGTGATTGCGGAGACCGGCGCCGGCCAGCATGGCGTGGCAACGGCCACGGTCGCTGCGCGCTTCGGCCTGTCCTGCGATGTGTACATGGGCAAGGTCGATGTGGAACGCCAGGCGCCTAACGTGGCTCGGATGCGTCTCTTGGGGGCACGCGTGATCCCGGTCGAATCCGGCGCGCAGACTTTGAAAGATGCCACCAACGAAGCCATCCGCGACTGGGTGGCGCGTGTCGATGACACATTTTACGTGATCGGCTCAGTGGTCGGTCCGCATCCCTATCCCTATATCGTGCGCCAGTTTCAGCGTGTGATTGGCGCGGAGTCGCGCCGGCAGTTCCAGAAACAACTGGGACGTCTGCCTGACCTGCTGGTCGCCTGTGTCGGGGGCGGCTCGAACTCCTTGGGATTCTTCACCGCCTTCATGGCAGACTCCAGCGTTCGTATGCTCGGTGTCGAGGCCGCGGGGTGCGGGCTGCGAAGTGGCAGGCACGCCGCGACCCTAAGCGCAGGACACATCGGCGTTCTCCACGGCGCGATGGGATACCTCTTGCAGACCAAGGACGGGCAGATCACCGTTCCCCACTCGATCTCGGCCGGACTCGATTATCCCGGAGTCGGCCCGGAGCACTCCTACCTGAAGGACTCGGGCCGGGTACAGTATGTGTCGGTGACTGATCGCGAGGCGCTTGCGGCTTTCTCGGAACTGGCCGAATACGAGGGGATTCTCCCTGCGCTCGAATCGGCGCATGCGCTCGCGGCGGTGAAGAAGTTACCCGCCAACAAAAGGCAGCGGCACATCATCGGCCTGTGTCTGTCGGGCCGTGGGGACAAGGACTTGGATACGGTGATCGCGGCGAGGGAAGACGCCGCCCAACCAGTAAAGGCGCCGCGAAAATGAATACACAGACGCCAACAATCCACGGGCAAAAGGCCGTCTTGCCTCCGCCGGAGCTGGCCGAACTTTTCCGGGGATCCCCGCCGGTCATCCCGTTCCTGACCGCCGGATTCCCGTCACGCGACGTGTTTCTCGACGCCGCCAAGGCCGCGTGCGATGCGGGCGCTGGAGCGGTGGAAGTCGGGATGCCATTCTCCGACCCGCTGGCCGACGGTCCGGCCATTCAGTACTCCTCACAGGTGGCGCTCGCCCACGGGATGACGCTGTCGTCTGTGCTGGAGACTACCGCCCATCTGCGCCGAACCATCGAGGTGCCCATCATCCTTATGGGGTACTTGAATCCGGTCATGCAGATGGGATTCACCACTTTCGCACGCGCGGCCCGTAATGCTGGTGTTGCCGGCACGATCATCCCCGACTGCCCGGTGGACGAAGCCGGAGGATGGATCGACGCGTCGCAAAAGGCGGGATTGGCAAATATCTTCCTGATCGCGCCCACGACGACCAACAAGCGGGTGGTGGTCATTGACCGGCATTCGACCGTATTCTCATATTGTGTTTCGGTGGCGGGTGTCACTGGAGTTCGCCGCGATGTGTCCGCCGCCACGCGCGCATATCTGCGGCGTGTGAGGCGGCTGGCCAGAAAACCCTATGTTGTCGGGTTTGGCATCTCGCGGCCGGAGCATGTCCGTGCACTTCACGGTCTGGCCGGCGGTTTTGTTGTCGGATCGGCACTGGTGGGAATCCTGAAAGACTCACCGCGCACAAGGGCCGCCACCAATGTCGGCAAGGCGATTTCGGCTCTGGTGCGCGCGGCAAGTCAGCAATAGATCACTGATTGGATCATGATGCCAACTGCGAGAACAACAACATACTTTCAGGATGTCTGCAAGGCAACGGCCGAGGCGCTGAGACAAATGGGCGGGACATGGACCGCGTCCCAGATCGCCGAGCTGTACGAAACACCCAACCGCAAAGGACTGGGCGACTCGGCGTTGCCCTGTTTTCCGCTGGCACGCGAACTGAAGGTGCCACCCCCCAAGATCGCCGCACGTCTTGCGGAAATGTTCCAGCGACCGGAGGCAGTCGTTCGTGTCGAGCCAATCAGCGGCTACTTCAACATCTGGTATGACGCCGGCATTCTCGCACAGTCGATCATGCCAGCGATCGTCGCCCAAGGAGGGGAGTACGGATCGTCCACTGAGGGCGCCGACAAGACAGTCTGCATGGATTATTCCCACCCCAACATTGCCAAGCCATTTGGCGTGGGTCATCTGCGTTCGACCGTCATCGGTCACTCGCTGAAACGCATTCTGGAGAAACTCGGCTACCGGACTGTCGGCATCAACCACCTCGGCGACTGGGGAACCCAGTTCGGCAAGCTGATTGTCGCTTTTCACGACTGGGGAAATGAGGACACACTCCAGCGAGAGCCGATCCGTCATCTCTACGATCTCTACGTGCGTTTCCACACAGAGGCCGCGCAGCATCCGGAACTTCAGTCGCGTGCGCGACAGGAGTTCAAGAAACTCGAAGACGGCGATGCCGGGAACAGACGTCTATGGCAACGCTTTCGCGAACTGTCGCTGACAGAATTTGAGCGGGTTTACCGGCGGCTGGGCGTGGCCTTCGATTCCGATGCCGGTGAGGCCTTTTACGAGGACCGTCTGCCAGAGCTGATCGCGCGCTTGCAACAGTTGGGCATCGCCCGGACCGGCGAAGATGGGGCGCTCGTCATCCCGGTGGGCGACCAAGATGAACCGCCGCTCCTGCTGCGCAAGGCGGACGGCGCGACTCTCTACGCGACGCGCGACCTGGCCGCCGCTGAGTATCGCCACACGACCTATGCATTCGACCAGTGCCTGTACATTGTCGGTACCGCGCAGACGCTGCATTTCAAACAGTTGTTTGCCGCCCTGCGCCGGATCGGCTATGCGTGGGCCGACCGCATGGTGCACGTGGACTTCGGCTGGGTAAAATTCGCCGACACTATGATGTCAACCCGGCGCGGCAATATCGTGTTGCTCGACGATGTCCTCGCGGAAGCGGTCGATCTGACCCGGCGCATCATTGCCGAACGCAATCCCGATCTGGAGAATCCCGATGCCGTCGCCGAGGCGGTCGGCGTGGGCGCGGTGGTCTTCTGGATGCTCTCAGTCAAGCGCCAGAAAGATGTCAACTTCGACTGGGAAGACGTCCTGTCATTCGACGGGCGGACAGGTCCCTATTTGCAGTACACGCACGCCCGGCTGTGCTCGCTGTTGTCCAAGTGGGGAACGACCGTCCCGCAGCCCAGTGGCACCGACCTGACACAGCTGCAAACTGACGAAGAGCGGCAACTGCTTCTCCTCCTGGCCGACTGGCCGCGTCGCATCCACCAGGCGGCGCGACAGTATGAGCCACAGATCATCGCGGCGTCACTGCTGGACATGGCGCAGGCCTACAACAAGTTCTATCAGAACATACGCATCCTCGATGGCGATCCCCATGCCGCGCCCGCACGCATCATTCTGGCAGATTGCCTGCGTCAGGTCATCGCCTCCGGCTTGTTCCTGATGGGCTTGGACGCGCCACGGCGGATGTAACGAATGATATAATGATATGAAGAACGTCTTGGCCCATTCAGTGCGACCGACGGTTGACGTCGGCGCCGTTGTGTCGTCAAACCAGTCTCTCCGGGGAGAACAGATATGCTGATTGTCATGGATACCCACGCCGGTTCCGCTGAAGTGAAGGCGGTCTGTGCCGAGATCCAGGCGTTGGGTTTGACCCCTCACCCGATGCCGGGTGCACAACGTACAGCGATCGGGATCACGGGGAACAAAGGGGCAGTCGATGCCTCGCGTTTGGAGCAGATGCCCGGTGTCGTGCGGGTCATTCATGTGACGGCCCCGTACAAGCTCGTCAGCCGGGAATTCCATGAGCAGGATACCATCGTCGATGTCAGCGGTGTCAAAGTCGGCGGCGATCGCTTTGTGCTCATGGCAGGGCCATGTGCTGTCGAGACGGCAGAACAGATCGACACCATCGCGGCTATCCTGAAAGACAGCGGCGCCCATATCCTGCGTGGCGGCGCATTCAAGCCACGCACCTCACCGTACAGCTTCCAAGGGCTGGGCGAAAAGGGCCTCCAACTGCTGTCCGACGTTAGCCAGCGGTACCATATACCGGTCGTGACCGAGGCGATCGACAATGAGTCGCTCGATTTGGTGGCCCATTACGCAGACATGGTGCAGATCGGCGCGCGCAACATGCAGAATTTTTCCCTCTTGCGTCACGCCGGCCATTGCGGCAAGCCGGTGCTGCTCAAACGGGGCATGGCGGCGACACTGGAGGAGCTGTTGATGGCCGCGGAGTACATCGTCAACGAGGGGAACCCCAATGTGGTCCTGTGCGAGCGCGGTGTGCGCACCTTCGCCGACCACACGCGCAACACGCTGGATCTGTCGGCGATACCATTTGTCCAGCGAGCCAGCCACCTTCCGATCATCGCCGACCCCAGTCATGGGACCGGGCGCCGTGAGAAGGTGATCCCTCTGTCTTGTGCCTCCGTCGCCGTGGGCGCCGACGGGCTGATTGTGGAAGTGCATCCTCACCCGGATAGCGCGTTGTCTGACGGACCGCAGTCGCTTTTCCCCGCGCAGTTCCAAGAGCTGGTGCGGCAGGTCTCCGCCATCGCCACGGTGGTGGGGAAACATCTCGCTTGACGGACACCAAAGAATGGACAATGTGGAATGATCACGTCAACAACGACAGACATCAAGATTGAACCGGCCACCAAGCTGATCGGCCATTACACCCCTTTGCCTGACAAATCAATCGCCCATCGTGCGCTAATTCTCGCAGCGCTTGCGGCCGGCCGGTCGACCATCGCGCCGATCTCACATTCGGCCGATGTCGCGTCAACCGTCTCCTGCCTGCGTCAATTGGGCGTATCAGTCGAGGCCACCCGCGACGCGTGGACCATCGACAGTCCTGGTGTCGCCGGGTGGGCAGTTCCGGAACGCGCGCTGGATTGCGGCAATTCGGGCACGACCATGCGGCTTCTGGCCGGATGCCTTGCCGGCCGTCCGTTCAATTCTCTGCTGATCGGCGATGATTCGCTCACACGCCGTCCAATGGCCCGGATCGCCATCCCGTTGCGCCGGATGGGAGGACGTATCACGCTGGCGCCGGGTGACACGGCGCCGATCCAGCTCCAGGGATCACATCTGCGGGGCATTGAATATGAGTTGCCGATTCCTTCGGCCCAAGTAAAGTCAGCCATTCTCCTGGCGGGACTTGATGTCGAAGGAACCACGACCGTAATCGAAATGCAGCCATCGCGCGATCACACAGAACGCATGCTGTCCCATGCCGGAGTGGATTGCTGTCCGGAAGCGCCGCCGCGGCCGGCCGACCGCCGCGAGAGGCTGCTCGCCAATCCCGGTGGGATCCCCCAAACGGATGTGGAGACGTTCCACCGCAAGATTGTGCTTGGTCCCCGGCGTGTCCTCAAGCCCGTGGACTGGCACCTGCCGGGCGACTTTTCCGCGGCTGCATTCTTCTTGGTGGCGGCCCTGGGAATGCGGCGCGCCGATCTGATCGTCTCCACGGTCGGCCTCAATCCCACACGCACCGGCCTGCTCAAGATTCTCCGGCGCATGGGTGCAGAGTTCGAGCAGTCGAACGAGAGCCATGCAGCGGGGGAGCCGGTCGGCCAGATCCGTGTGAATGCCGCCAAGAGCCTGAAAGCGGTCAATGTGGGAGCAGCCGAAGCGTCACAGATCATCGATGAATTGCCCATCCTTGCCGTCGCGGCGGCACGCGCTGAAGGGATCACGGTGATTCGTGGCGCCGGGGAATTGCGACACAAGGAATCTGACCGCATCGCCGCCGTGACACAGAATCTTCGTGCCATGGGCGCTAAAGTCGCCGAACTGGAAGATGGCTGGGCCATTGAGGGACCGACAACTTGGCAGGGCGCGATGATCGACCCGCATGGCGACCATCGTATCGCCATGGCCTTCTCCATCGCCGCCTTGTGGGCTGACTCGCCCAGCATCATCCAGGACGCCGGCGTCGTGCGTATCTCCGACCCCGACTTCTACGGCGTGCTGACCGCATTGGTGCGCTAATGATCCCCACTCACCCAATCGGCCGGAGATCACCGAGAACATCATGATTATCACCCGGTTCCCATCGCCATTGTTCCGGTCTGGCATTTACGGGGTGCTGGGGCACAAGATTGCATACTCTTTGTCGCCGATGCTTTTCCGCCGAGTGTTCGCTGAACTGGGCTGGCCGGCGGTCTATGGGTTGTTCGACATGGCGCCATCACAACTCGGACGGTTCACGGCCGCGGCGCCGGACGCGGGCATCGCCGGCTTCAATGTCACGCAGCCTTACAAGATGAGCATCATGCGGCACTTGGATCATCTCGATCCGTCTGCTGCCGCCGTCGGCGCGGTCAACACGGTCGTCGTGAAGAAAAGCAAACTGATCGGATACAACACAGATCTCGACGGTGTGTTTTGCGTGCTCCGGCCCGTCAGGTCCTCGCTTGACGGCGGGTGTGCGGTCATTCTTGGAGCCGGCGGCGCCGCCCGCGCGGTCGCATTCACTCTGGCAAACCGTTTTCACGTGCGCGAAATCAGCATCGCGGCACGTTCACAAACCATGGGAATTTGTTTGTTGCAACAGATGCGGTCACAGTCCGGCCCACGCATCAACTGGCGGCTGTGCTCATTCGCGCGCCGCGAATTGAACCAGGCACTCTCACATGCAGCATTGTTGATCAATGCGACCCCCATCGGCGGACCGGGAAGGGAGAGACAATCACCGCTCCCGGCAGACACGGATCTGTCTGGTTGCAAAGTCGTCTTTGACCTTGTCTATCGTCCGCGCCCATCCCGTCTTTTGAAGCAAGCCAAAGAAGCCGGGTGCCAGACGACACTTGACGGTTGGGGTATGCTGATCGCCCAGGCCGAAGCCGCCTTCACACTGTGGACAGGTCGGCGTTTTCCTCGCCGAGTTCGCCAAGATATCCTGGCATGGAGTGGCACAGCATGAACATCGTGGCGCCCGCCCAAGCACCGGGGAACGTCTTTATTGTCGGAGCCAGGAAGGGATTGTCCACCTACTGGATGCTGATGCGGATCATGATCCCGGTTTACATCGTGGTCACGCTATTGAACCACACGCCCGTTCTGCCGGCGATCGCGCACTTCTTTGAACCCGCGATGCGGCTCTGGCGTCTTCCGGGCGAGGCGGCCTTGGCCATGGTGCTCGGGCATTTTGTCAATCTGTATGCGGCCCTCGCGGTCATTGCCGCGGGCAAGTGGGATCCGGTGGCTGTGACGGTCGCCGGTATTGTCTTGGGCGTGTCGCATTCCCACCTCATGGAAGCCGCGATATTTCGTCAGATGCGCGCGCCCGCGGCGTCGCTCGTGCTTCTGCGTATCGTCATGGGATGGTCACTGGGCTGGCTGGTCGCCATGGTGTTCCCGCGATAACCAGCGTGCTGGGAGTTTTGGTCGTGCCTGAGATTATCCGAGAAATCGCCGGAGGACTGGGCGGATTGATGCTCAAGATCTTCCTCATTGTCATGCCGCTGATCATCGTGCTGGAGTGGGCCAAGACACGACGCTGGTTCACACGCTTCATTGAGGCGACCAATCCCGTCTTCCGGCCCGTGGGTTTTCGTCCGCAGGCGCTTTTCCCCCTCTTGATCGGACTGCTGTTTGGAATCGCCTACGGCGCCGGTGTCCTGATTCCCCAGGCACGCTCCGGGGATCTGGACTCCCGGCAGATATTCCTCGTCGCAGCCTTCTTGGGGCTGTGTCACGCGATCATTGAAGACACACTGCTTTTTGTCGCTCTCGGCGGCAACGGTTGGGTTATCGTTCTGACACGTTTTGCCACGGCACTGCTTGCTGTCTGGGCACTGTCGAAATTGCACTGGCCCGCACCTGCCCCCGTGAACACCACAGAGATCAAGGAAGCAGCATGAGCATCATTGTCCACAACAGGCGGCATCTCTTTCTGGCTGGTTTCATGGGCACTGGCAAGAGCCATGTGGGGGCGGCCGTGGCTTTGCGTCTAAGTCGCGTCTTCTATGACATCGATGACCTCATTGTAGCTCTGACCGGCCGCCCGATCGGGGTGATCTTTCATACAGAGGGGGAACCGGCATTCCGTCACCACGAATCCAGGGCGCTGCGCGCGGTGGTTGGCAGCGCCGGTTCCGTGATCGCACTGGGTGGCGGCACCCCGGTGATCAAGTCGAACATCAGCATTCTTCGCCGAACAGGACAGACAGTCTTGCTCACTGCGGACTGGCGCGTCATCTGGAACCGGGTCAAAGGCGATGGATCCCGGCCGCTGCTGTCCGGAGTGACCAGCGCCAGCTCTGCCTCGTTCGAGCAATTCGTTGCCCATGCTCAGCCACTCTTGCAATCGCGCTGGGAGAGTTACCGCGCAATCTCGGATCACGTCATCGACACATCGGCGCTGTCGATCGCAGAGGTCGCTGACCAAGTCGTTGTGTGGTGGCGTTCGCAAACCAGAGAGGCGTTGCCATGAGTGGACCCATCCTGCCCAAACTCACTGGTCGCACGCGCGGTAAGCGGATACCCGTGTACCTCGGCGACGGGCTCTTGGACCATATCGGAATAGTCTTGCGTCCGGTCCGCAAGGGCCGGACAATCGAGGTTGTGACTGATCGCCATGTCCGCGGTTTACTCTCTGATCGTGTCACGGCTTCGCTGCAGAGCGCGGGTTGGTTCGTCAACCTGACTGTCTTGAGCGCAGGAGAGCAAATCAAGCGGCTCAGCACTGTCACACACCTGCATGAACGGTGGTTTGAGCTGGGGTATGACCGGCAGACACCAGTGATCGCCCTCGGAGGCGGCACGATCGGCGATGCGGTCGGCTTCGCTGCGGCGACATTCATGCGCGGGTTGCCACTCTGGCAGGTACCGACCACGATCGTCGCTCAGGTCGACGCGGCGATTGGGGGGAAAGTCGGTGTGAATCACCGGCGGGGCAAGAACCTCATCGGCTGCATCTACCAGTCCCAAGGCATCGTCATCGACCCATCGATACTCACGACGCTGCCGGTCCCGGAACGGCGTTCGGGGCTCGCCGAGATCGTGAAATACGGTGTCATTGCCGACCGCCGCTTGTTCGCGCTCTGCGAAAAGAATCTGCCGCAATGGATCAACGGGACAAAGGCGGTTCCGGGCAGTGTCATCGAACGATGTGTCAAAATTAAGTTGCGCGTGGTCGCAGCAGATGAGACGGATATGGGGTTGCGCCGGATATTAAACTTTGGCCATACCATCGGTCACGCCTTGGAGCGCTGGGCAAACTATCGGGGGTTGCGCCACGGCGAGGCGGTGGCGGCAGGGATGGTCGGCGCCGGCTGGATGGCGGTGAAACGACGGCTCTGGACGGATGATGAATTCACCCGTCTGACCGGCTTATGCCAGCTCCTGTGTCCTATGCCACTGGGAAAGATTCAAGGGGAAGAGGTCACCCCCTTCCTCCGCATGGACAAAAAGCGCACCGACGGTCGCAATATCTGGATCATCCCGGGCGCCATCGGGCAAGTTGAGATCTGCGATGATCTGACCGAACAAGAAGTCAGCGGGGCAGTGGAACATGTGTGCGCCTGGTTGCATCAGGGCGTCTGAACAAACATACCGGGAGCAGTCATGGCCAAACCCATTCTTGTCATTAACGGTCCCAACCTCAATCGCTTGGGACTCCGTGAACCGGAGATCTACGGATCTGAGACACTCGATCAGATCGGCGACCGAATCACTGCCAGAGCCAGAAAACTGGGTGCGGACGTCGAATTCTATCAGTCCAATCATGAAGGAGACTTGATCGACCGTCTGCACGCCGCGGCCGGCACGTCGGCCGCCGTGATCCTCAATCCCGGCGGACTGGCGCATTCCTCGGTCGCGCTGCGCGATGCCGTCGCTTCCATCCCCATTCCCACTGTCGAGGTGCACCTGTCCAACATTTTCGCCCGCGAATCCTTCCGTCACCGGTCACTCGTCTCCGGGGCCTGCCAAGGCGTGATCTCCGGTCTGGGTGCACAGGGGTATCTCCTGGCGCTGGAGTACTTGGTGACACGGCTCGGCTGAGACCGTGGGCGTCATTTCCTTCGATTCGTCCTCTTCCAAGTGATAACTTCTCCCTGCCCACAGCGGGGTCGTGGTGTCTGCTCCTCGGGGGATGCATCGTCGCATGGAAACCACATCGCCACCAGCAGCAAATCGCGACATCGAGAGCGTCCTGCACGGTCACCCGTACCGTGCCATCATCCGCCTGGCCTGGCCGGCGACCATCTCGATGCTCCTGCACACGCTGTTTTCGGTCACCAACGCGATCTGGGTCGGGCACATGGGCGCCACGCCGCTTGCGGCGGTGATTTCGGCGACGTTCGTCGTCTGGATTCTCATTTCGCTGACAACCGTCCTTTCGACCGGCGTGGTGGCCATGGTCGCGCGGGCGATTGGCGCCGGCGAGATGACCACAGCACATGAGATTGCGGAACAGACGTTTCGCTTCGCCATTTTGTATGCCTTGCTGGTTTCGATCTCCGGGTTGCTCCTGCGCCACTACCTGCTGAGTTTGATGCATTTGGAACCGGAGGTCGCCCGGCTCGGAGAAGAATACATGGCTGTCTACTTCGCGGCGGGCGGACTGGTCATTTTCACTGAGTGGGCCAGCGGCCTCTTCCGCGCCGCCGGCAACACCCGGCTGCCATTGCTGGTATCGTCCGCCAGCGTCGTCCTCAACGTTGTGCTGGACCCGTTGCTCATCTTCGGCATCGGTCCGTTTCCGCGCTGGGGGGCAACCGGCGCGGCCGTCGCCACGGCGATTTCCTACGCCGTTGCCACAATCCTCTTTGTCCGTCTCCTGCGCCGAGACCGGCTGCCGTTCCCATTTCATTTCGCGCTGTTTGGGCCGATGAACTGGCCACGGATTGGGCGGCTGGTCATGATCGGTCTCCCCATTTCGATCTCCGGGATTGTGTTTTCGGTTGTGTACCTCTTTGTCAACAGGATTACGGCCGAGTTTGGTACTCCGGCTGTCGCCGCGCTCGGTGTCGGCAATCGCATCGAATCAATCAATTACCTGGTCTCGTTTGGCTTCTCCACGGCAGTCGCAACTCTGGTGGGACAGAATCTTGGCGCGCGGAACCCGAAGCGGGCAGCGGACCTGACCCATAAGACCATCGTGTTGATCACATCGCTGACCGCCATCACAACAGCCGTCTTCCTGCTCTTCCCCGGTTCCATCATGCGCATCTTCGTTTCCGATCCGGCCGTGCTGGCGGCCGGGAAAAACTATGTGCGCATCCTCGCCCTGTCACAGATTCTGATGGGATGGGAAATCGTCCTCGAAGGAGCATTCTCGGGCGCAGGAGACACTCTGCCGCCGATGTTGGTCGCGATACCGGGCGCCGTGCTGCGCATCCCGGTCGCCTGGGCGCTCGCCATCAGTCTGGGATGGGGAGTCGATGGCATCTGGTGGACCATCACCCTCTCCACAATTGCCAAAGGATCGGCATTGTACGCCTGGTTCTCACTGGAACGATGGGGCAAGCGTACAGCGATGTAGAATATGAAAAAGACGCCGCGATCCCCGCTTCATTGCCATTCACGCTTGCCCCCATACAAGCACGTGAGCACTCACGATTCCGACCTTGGCACCCCTTCGTGCGATGTGTATCCTCTCCGATGAATCAGGGAAACAGCGATGAAACATCTATGTAATTTCACGGACAAGATTCGCCGGGCGTGTCCTGAGGTATGTGACGGAGTTGCGTGTCCGGGAACGACGGCGGGAAGGGATCTGGCGATCCGATGAGTCAATTCGTGCGCTTTCTCTGGCAGGGCGGAGAGTATTGGGGCGCCCGCGAGGACAATCTGGTGCGGCGCTGGAGTGGACCGCCCTATGACGGCGGGCGGGTAACCGAACGGACTTATCCAGTCGCGGAAGTTCGCTGGCTGCCACCGGTTGTTCCCAGCAAGATCATCGCGGTCGGACTTAACTATGCGCCGCATGTCGCGGAAAGCGCCTCGGCTGACACCATTCCGGAGGAACCCGTGATCTTCCTGAAACCGCCGACGGCGTTGGTTGGCCCGGGTGACGCCATTGTGCTGCCAGACGGCGTTGATCGTGTCGACTACGAAGGTGAACTGGGCATCGTGATCGGCGCCGGTGGACATTTCATTTCACCGGCCGAGGCGATGAATCACGTCTGGGGCTGGACCATCGTCAACGATGTCACCGCCCGTCATCTGCAGAAGAAAGACAAACAGTGGACACGCGCGAAGGGGTTTGATACGTTCTGTCCGGTCGGACCATGGGTACAGACCGGGGTCGATGTTTCGCGATCCGGCCTGACAACGCGGCTCAACGGCACGATCCGCCAGCAGGGTTCAGCCGATCAGATGATCTTCCCGGTTGCGCAACTCATCTCGTTCATTTCGGGTGTGATGACCCTGCATCCGGGCGATCTGATCTCAACGGGAACTCCGGCCGGCGTCGGCCCCCTGGCGGCAGGAGATCACATCGAAATCGAGATTGAGGGAATAGGAACCCTGGCGAATACCGTGAGAGGCAGTCAATGAATCATCCCATCGAGCCACTGCACGACGAATCCCTCTGTGCTGTCGGACATGCAGAACACGCCTACGGGGCGGTTGGTATGCCGATATACCAGACATCGACGTTCCGATTTGAAAGCACCGCTCAAGTGGCAGAGTACGCGCGGGGTGAATCAGACCGGTACCTCTACACCCGTTACGCCAACCCGACACTGGAGCTCGTAGAACAAAAATTGGCGGCTTTGGAACACGGCGAGCGCGCTTTCCTGTTCGCGTCTGGCTCGGCCGCCACGGCGGCATGGTGTTACGCGTTCCTCCGGCCCGGTGATCGCCTTGTCGTCTCCAGCCGCGTCTATGGCGGGACATCATATTTCCTCAATTCCTTCCTGCGGCCATTCGGCGTCATTGTCGAGAGTGTCGATTTCACCGATCTCGACCGGGTCGCCAAAGCGCTTCCCGGCGCGAAGGGGTGCTGGTTTGAAACCCCGACCAATCCGACCGTACGCATCATCGATGGGCCGGCTGTCGCCAGACTCTGCCGCCAGTATCATGTCCTCTCCGCCGTGGATAATACATTCGCCACACCGATCAACCAGAAGCCGCTCGACTGGGGTATCGACTGGGTGATGCATTCGGCCACCAAATACCTGAATGGCCACGGTGACCTCATCGGCGGAGCCTTGGTCGCCGCACAGAGCATCGACTGGACACCAGTCAATCAGACACGCATCGGCACGGGCGGAGTGATGGATCCGCATGCCGCTTTTCTGCTCGGCCGTGGCATGAGAACACTGGCGCTCCGAGTGGAGCGCCACAACGTCAATGCGCTGGCGCTCGCAGAGAGCTTGTCCGGGCACCGCAAGATCACACGCGTGCATTATCCCGGTCTGCCGGATCATCCCGGACACGAAATCGCCGCGCGGCAAATGAAGGGATTCGGCGGGATCGTCGCCATCGATCTGAAGGATGGCTACGATGCGGCCGCCCGCTTCGTCGACCATCTGCGGGTGATCGTCAACGCCGCATCGCTCGGTGGTGTCGAATCTTTGGTCTCGCTTCCCGTGCTGACATCCCACGCAAAGGCCACTCCCGCCGAACGGGCGGTTGCCGGGGTCACAGAAGGAACGGTGCGTATCTCGGTCGGCATCGAAGCGATCGAAGACCTGATAGCCGACGTTGATGCAGCGCTGGCCGCGGTCTGATGGTATAAGCGTTGCCGCCGGGTTGGCCCATGTGCACAGACATTCGCCCTGCAAAATTCCTGTCTCCGGCTCTTCGTCTGGCCACGGCCGCCTGTCTGCTATGGGCGTTCCCCTTGATCCGTGTCTCCCGGGCCGAGAGTGGTCCGCAGCCATTGGCGCTGGACCATGCCGATTCGACGGAACTGATCCAGCACGAGGGCGCCACGGAGTATCATCTGTTCGGCGGTGTCCGGTTCACACAAGGCGAAACGCGCTTGCGCAGTGACCGTGCTCTGTGGATACAGGAAACAGGACACATCCAGTTCGACGGGCATGTCGCCATCAATCAACCCGGACGGTATCTCGAGGCGGATCAGGTCACATACCGCCGTGACGATCGCTCCTTCAGGGCCTTGGGACATGTGCTGGTCGAAGACACGACCGAGAGCTTCTCACTGCGCAGTGAGCGCGCACAGTTTGACCGTGCGCATGAGTCGGCGCTCGCCGACTCGCTGCCGGTTGTCCGCTGGGGCTTTCTCCTCGATTCGGCCAGCCAGACGATCATCTGGGCCGACACGATCCTCTACTCTCGGACAGGACGACATGGAATTGGCCGGGGACATGTTCGCGTGCACAAGGGGGATTGGTACAGCGAAGGGGATTACGGTGAAGTCTGGCCAGACTCAGAGAAGGCGGTCCTGATCGGCTCGCCGAAGGCATCCGGCCTGCACGGCGAGATCACAGGCGATACGCTGGTCATGTCCTTCCATGGCAAGAGTGTGAACCGCCTGCAAGCGCTTGGTCATGCATCAGGTTCGTACGAGGACACGACAGTCAGCAACGGCGGCCGCAATCTGTTACATGGCCGCCAGGCAGATTTTTTCCTCGCCAACGACTCGTTGCGCGCGATCCGTGTGAAAGGCGAGGCGGTCACCGATCAGCAACCTCGGGACCCCAGCGGCGGCCGGAACCACGCATCGGGAGATTCCCTGTGGCTCGTGTTCGACCGTGGCCGTCTGACAACCGTCACGATCGACGGGGGCGCCCAAGGAAGCTACCAGACGATGCGCACCGATGGCGGACAAGACACGGTGAACTACCAAGCGGCCCGCATCGTGTTCATCCCCGACTCGAACCGGATCGACCTCGCAGCCAACAGCCGCTTGCGCTACGGAACCATCCAGCTCGATGCCGGCCGTATTTCATACTGGACCACGGGCAAGAATCTTCTCGCCCGTCCCCTGATCGGCGTCAAGGATACGGCCAATGCGCTCCAGCGTCCTCAATTGGCCGACGGCCAGCAGACCGTGGTAGGCGACACGCTCACTTACAACATCGACTCGCAACGCGGGCGCATCCGCGGCTCCTCGACCAAGTTCGAGAATGCGTATTACCGGGGCGGCGATTTCCGCAAGTACACCGACTCTGTCTTCTTTGTCACCAACGGTATTTACACGACCTGTGACAGCGACACGCCGCATTTTCGCTTCGAGAGCCGTGACATGGAGATTATCCGCAACGACAAGATCATTGCACGGCCCGTCGTCATGCGAATCGGCGAACTCCCAGTAGCCATCCTGCCGTATTACATTTTCCCCATCAAGAAGGGACGCCATTCCGGATTTCTGCCGCTGCGCTTCGGCAATTTCGAGCGGGGCCAGCGGTTCATCGGCAACGCCGGATACTACTGGGCCGCCTCGGACTACTGGGATGGGGAGGCGGCGCTCGATTTTAACGAAGCCACGGGCATCCTGCTGCGCTCGACCCTGAACTATGCTCTGCGGTACCACCTCACCGGTTCAGTCTCCGGGTCGTACGCGCGCGAGTCCAACCTGAACGCCAGTGGTCGCACCCGTTCGACCCGCTGGAGTATTCGCGCCTCCCATCGTCAGGAACTCGCTCCCACCGCAACGCTGTCGGGCAATGCCGATTTCATATCTGACAAGAGCTTCTATCAGAATTACAGCTACGATCCAGCTGACCGGCGCTTGCGGACGCTGCAATCTCAGGCGAATTTCAACAAGCGCTTTGCGCGTTCTTCGCTGACGGCCCTGGTCCAGAACACCGAGAATCTCGATACCGACAGCCGCACGCTCTATCTGCCACGGATTGATTTCCCCTCTTTCCAGCGGGCGTTGATTCCGCCGGACTCCGGAGCCACGCCAAGGTGGTACAACAACGCCTATGTCTCGTACGGCTCCTCACTCAACAACTATCAAGACCGCGTCCGGACCCCTGGCGACACCACCGGCAAGAAGGACGAACGTAGATACCTGACTGTTTCTCATAACGCTTCGATCAGCTTTCCTCAGCGATTCCTGGGAGGTATCAACATTTCGCCCTCGGCTTCTTTGCAAGAAGCGTGGTACTATGTGTTCAGGACGCGTCTGGCGCAGGAGAAGGGAGTCACAACGGAAACGCCGGGACGCCGCCTGTCAGGTTCTCTTGGCATCGGCACCAGCATGAACCTGTACGGCTTTCTCAATCCCCATCTCCTTGGTCTTTCCACGCTCAGACACACAATGACACCGAGTATTAGTTACGGCTTCACACCGGCGGTCACCCGTCACGATGATCTGCGCGATTTCACCGGGACCGGTGGCGGTTCGAAACGCAAGTCACAGGCGGTGTCACTCTCGTTGAACAACGTGTTCGACGCCAAACTCGGAGACGGTGAGAAGGAACGCAAGATATCGCTCTTCAACGCTGGTTTTTCCACAGGATACAACTTTGAGAACACCGTGCGGAAATGGTCGTACCTCCAGGGGAGCGCCCGCACCAACCTGGCGCGCCGTCTCGACTTCGCCGTCGGGGCCACATGGGACCTGTACGATCCGGCCACGCTGAAGCTGCAATGGACCAATCCCCGGCTGCTCTCATTCGACGTCAGCGCCGGCATGACGCTGCATGGAACCGGATCAGCACTTTCGGCGGTGACCGGGCTGGGCAGCGGGCGCGGAGACACATTGTTCGATGCGACCAGCTCCCCCTTCAACATCGGTTTCTCACATCGATACAGTGAAACCCGGGGGAGTTTCCAAACCTCAAAGACACACTGGACCGGCATCCGGGTCGATTTCAAGCCGACCACCAACTGGTCGGTTCAGTTTCAGCAAACCATCAACTGGGCCCTCCACACGATCACCGACCAGCGGTTCGAAGTGCACCGCAATCTGCACTGTTGGGAAGCCCAGTTCGTGTGGGTGCCCAGCGGATCCGGGCAGGGTTACTACTTCCGGATCAGTGTCATCGACCTCCCGGACATCAAGCTGGAGCGTTCCGAGAGCGGCCTGCGCGGGGCATTCTCGGGATTTGGGTATCCTTGAGAGTGGCACCACCACTACGCTCGAAAGACAATCCTCGGGGACGTGTCAAGGAACTCGCGGCTGGGTGCCCCACGGCTTGGGGCCTGTTGAATAACCCCCGATCCGCCAAGCGAGGCTGAGCTTTCGAAAGGGGAGGGCGAGGCTCCTGCCGAGCCTCTTTCTACTTTCGCACGAGAGGCTCGGCAGGAGCCTCACCCTCCCGAAAAAAAACTCACATCTGCTCCGTCGCCTTCCGTGTGTGGGGCTTTTTCAACAAGCCCCTTGCGGCTTGTTGAATAACCCCGGAATTCCATTCCGACGGGGATCGGTGG
>JAVHPP010000106.1:0-11156 GCA_036170655.1 Candidatus Zixiibacteriota bacterium
GAAGCGTTGAATGTTCGTGGGTATGAGCACATGCTGATTGGCCGGCGGTTCAATCCCGGGAAGCGGAGTCAAGCAGAGAGCAGCAGTAATCTGACTTGCAGTTTCGATTCCGGGACAAATGTCCTGACGTTGATTCTTAAGTCCGTCGACAGCACGGCAGACTCACTGCGATTGCTGCTGGAGCCTTTGGCCGACACTCTGCTCAGCCACTACGACGAGAGCAGCGGCAGAAGCATTCCGGCAGAACAGATGACCCTTGTTGCGGTGGGGAATCGCTTGAGAGTCAAAGTCTGCATCCGCAGTATCCATTTCCGAAGCGAGAAAGACAGCCTGCGGCCGTTTGCCTTCGATGCCGACATCCTCTACTCGTCCGGTGAGCCCATGGCCCCGTCCGAGTGATCGAGGTCCTCTGAATATCGAATGACCGTCAGGAAATACGGGCAACCGCCGTTCACTGTCACTGTGCTTCACGGCCGTCCCGACAACTTCATCATACCAGCATCCCCATAAGCTGTTGCCGCCGCTCCGGTCGCTCTATTTCTGGGAGACCTTTCGGCGGAGGAGTCCGATGAAGAGCGACGAGCTGCCAAGGGCACAACGACACGCGATTTAGCAGAATTACTTATACGCCCGTGGGGGATCTTGAAGTGCGGGGGAATTCGTGGCAGCCGCCAAGAGAGTATGCCGACGGGGCCGAAGTGTCCAAGTGCCACTGTTTGCCGCTCAAAAAAGTCTTGACTGGCGATGGCGATGGATTGAAATTGACCTAATGTGGTTCGGGTGGATTGCCCGGACATGAACGATGAGGGACCGTTGGGCCGTGACAGGGGGACAAAAAGCCGGGCCCATAGCTCAGACGGTTAGAGCTGCTGACTCATAATCAGTAGGTCCCAGGTTCGAGTCCTGGTGGGCCCACCAGTTTTAGAGTGATGACCGCACCGAAGCGAGAGACTTCGGTATTTCGCGGAACGGAGCACGCACTGTGATACAACCCAAAACCCGAAACCTGAATGCGTAATAAAATGCACGGGGGCTGACGAGGATGGTCGGCGGGCGATTAGCTCAGTTGGTTAGAGCGTTCGGTTCACATCCGAAAGGTCACTGGTTCAAGTCCAGTATTGCCCACCATGACGACTGATCGACACGGTTGATGGCGCAGACACGGAAGACAACTCTGGATCGAAATTCAATGACACCTGCCGCCGCTTGGGCGGTGTCCTTAGAGCGAGAAGTGCGCGCACCAGCCGGGTGCGCGTTTTTTTGTTGCCGTTATGAAGACACAGACCAGTCATCCGGGGAGTGAACGCTCAATGCCTACAACCGCTGAACTGCTGATGAACTTGCAGGGGCTGGATTACCAGCTGGCCGAATTGGAACGTTCCAAGGAGTATCTGCCCGACATGATCAGCACGCTCGAGGGCGAGATCGAGGCCGCCCGCGCCGCGGTGGATGAGGCGCATGACCAACTGGAGGCTACACGGCTGGAACACAAACGGCTGGAGATGCGTGTCAAAGAACGCACCGTGGAACTCGAGCGGCTGAAAAACCACATGGCCTTGATCAAGACCAACAAGGAGTACGACGCGTTGGCGCGGGAAATCGACCACATGAAGGAAGAGATCACGTCTGCCGAAGATGGTATTTTGGCGGCCATGGAGGCGATCGAGAGTCTGGGTGTTGACATCGAAACCAAAGCCGCCCAATTGAAGGAGATCGAGGAGCGTAACGGCGTCCAACTGACCAACATTAAGTCGGAAATCGCTTCCGTCGGCACGAAGATCAAGATCAAGCAGGGTGAGCGTGAGAACATCATGGTGCGCCTTGATCCCCCCATGGTGGCGATCTATGAGCGTGTCCGGCGTGGCCGTGGATCCGGCACGGTTGTCGCCGTTCGCAATCGGGCCTGTAGCGGCTGTTTTAAGACGCTCCCACCGCAATTGGTCCAGGAAATCCGCCGCGCGGAAAGGATCATCACCTGTGATTCCTGCGGACGTATCCTGATCTGGGACGAGGAAGGTTAGGCGGCCATGACACCACCGCGCACGATGACAACATCCCCGAAAGTCGCGGTCCGCCGCGCTCGGCAGTCCATGCCCGAGACCGGGCTCGCTCGGTCAACACGCATCGGCGGCGAAGCGCTGGCTTTCGACGATGTGTTGCTGGTTCCGGCCAGGTCGGACGTCCTGCCGAATGAGGTGGATGTCTCGACTCGCCTGGCGTCACTGGTCCTGCCGATTCCCTTGCTGTCAGCGGCGATGGACACCGTGACCGAGGCCCGGCTGGCCATTTCGCTGGCGCGCCAGGGGGGGATGGGGATCATTCATCGCAATTTTCCGATTGACCGGCAGGCGGCGGAGGTTGACAAGGTCAAGCGCTCCGAGAGCGGGATGATCAGTGATCCCATCACCCTTGGTCCCGATCGTCCCTTGCGCGATGCCGTCGATCTCATGCGGCGCTTCGCGATATCCGGCATACCCATCACCGAAGGCAAGAAGTTGGTCGGGATTCTGACCAATCGCGATCTGCGCTTCCGCAAGGATCTGTCGGTTTCCATCGGCGCCGTTATGACCGGACAGCCGCTCATCACAGTGCCTGAAGGCACCAATCTGGATTCTGCTCAAGAAATCCTGCATCAAAACCGCATCGAAAAACTGCTGATTGTCGATGACGGCGGGAATCTGCGCGGGATGATCACGGTCAAGGATATCATGAAGAGCCGTGAATTCCCCCATGCCTGCAAGGATGCGCGGGGACGTTTGCGGGTCGGCGCCGCAGTTGGGGTCGGGTCGCAGGAGGGAATCGCGCGAGCGCGAGCGCTTGTGGATGCCGGGGCCGATTGTATCTGTGTCGATACATCCCATGGCCACACCCGTTCCGTGATCGAAACCACCGAACGATTGAAGCAGCAGTTTCCGGGCGTGTTTTTGCTGGTCGGGAATGTGGCCACGCGGGAGGGTGCGCATGATCTGATCGCGGCAGGCGCCGATGCTATCAAAGTTGGCATTGGGCCGGGATCGATCTGCACCACACGGGTGATCACCGGGGCCGGCATTCCGCAACTGACAGCCGTCCTCGACTGTGCCGAAGAAGCCGCCAAGACAAACACCAGTGTCGTCGCGGATGGCGGCGTCAAGTTCTCGGGAGACATCACCAAGGCGCTGGCGGCCGGTGCCGATGCTGTCATGATTGGCTCGCTCTTTGCCGGCACCGAAGAGGCTCCGGGAGAAAAGATCCTTCTCGAAGGCCGGGCCTACAAGGTCTACCGGGGCATGGGTTCGCTGGGTGCCATGAAGGAAGGCGCGAGGGACCGCTACTATCAGGCGGATCAGGACATGGCGAAGTTGGTTCCCGAGGGCATCGAGGGCCGTGTGCCGTACAAGGGCGAACT
Organism: Candidatus Zixiibacteriota bacterium; assembly: GCA_036170655.1. Classification (GTDB taxonomy): domain Bacteria; phylum Zixibacteria; class MSB-5A5; order WJJR01; family WJJR01; genus JACRMA01. The sequence continues at coordinate 3,389 of JAVHPP010000106.1, forward strand.
CCCGGATTCGGTCCACCAGCTGGTTGGCGGCTTGCGGGCAGGCATGGGAATCTGCGGCACAAAGAATCTGACAGAGCTCAAGACAAAATCCCGTTTTGTGCGGATCACATCCGCCGGCTGGCGCGAAAGCCACGCTCACGATGTTGCGATCACACAAGAAGCGCCAAACTACCCCCGTGCATAGTGGCCGTCGCTTTCAACGTCTCTGCCAAGACATCGTGCATCGCTTGAATGAAACGTTGTAACGTGTTATAGGTAGTTGTCTTACGTAAAGAATTATTTGTCGTGTCTGAGTCTGTGCATCCCCGTGATGACAGCGAAGTCTTTGCCGTATTTAGGTGCGTGTTACCACGCACGATTGTTCTGCGCCACAGATTCCGGCGCATATAAACACATACCCGGCATCCGCTTGTGCTGAATGCCAGGCAAGGTTCATCAACCGCGTCCAAGTTCCGACCTCGGGGGGGGTGTCATATTTCGGTACGACTGCCTTTGACTGGTTGCCTAAGCGGAGAAGATGCGTATAATGCAGACGGCAAGCCGCAGTCATGCGGGGTTTATGGATTGACAATTGTTGGTTGTTTGAGATAAATGGTTTTCTGACAAGAGGAGAGATGGGAGAACTGACTGGTGGGTGAGGCGGCCGCGTGACAGGCGAGTTGGCTTGTGCCGCCATCCGGCGCAAGTCGAAGACCCTCGTTTCGGGGTCGATGCTCGTTGGTCATGAGGAAAGTCCGGGCTCCGAAGAGCAGGGTGCCTCCCAACGGGAGGGCGGAGTAATCCGACGGATAGGGCAACAGAAAATGACCGCCCCGTCCCGCTCTGGCGACAGCGCGGGACGGAGTAAGGGTGAAAAGGTGGTGTAAGAGACCACCGGCGTGTCTGGCAACAGGCACGGCCGTGTAAACCCCACCCGGAGCAAGGCCAAGCAGGGAAGAGGGGCTGCTCGCCCCGTTCGATTTCCGGGTCGGCCGCATGATCGTCCCGGTGACGGGACGGCTAGATCAATGGCCGCCATTCCACCTTGTGTGGAATACAGAACCCGGCTTATGGCCCGCCAGCCAGTTCTTTCATCCTCGAAAAGGAATCATTGGCCAATTTCACTGGTGAGACCCCGCGCTCTGGCGCGGGGCAAGTCGAAGTCCCCCATTTGGGGGAAGCCGGATCGAGACGGCGGAGCCGCGCCGTCCAATGGGTATTCGCCGAGACACCTGCGCCCGAGCGCGTGAGCGCGCTGGTGGACTCGCTGGGATTACCCGCGCCGATTGTCAAGATCCTGCTCTCCCGTGGCATGGATTCACTCGAACGCATCGACCAGTTTATCAATCCCAAGCTCTCTGATCTGTTCGATCCTTTCTTGATGGTGGGGATGCGACAAGCGGTCGAACGGGTGGGGCAGGCGCTGCAGAACCGTGAACACATCATGGTCTATGGCGACTACGACGTCGATGGCATCACCTCGACGGCGCTGATGTTTCTGGTCTTGAATCGCTTGGGCGCCGAAGTGCAATACTATCTGCCCAACCGTCTCATCGAAGGGTATGGCCTGTCCGAGGAGGGGATCGACCATGCCGCCGCCATAGGGATCAACATCATCCTGACCGTGGATTGCGGGATTACGGCGGTCGAAGAGGTCGAGTACGCCCGCAGCAAGGGCATTGAAGTCATCATTACGGACCATCACGAACCAGGGTCGCATTTGCCCAATGCGGTGACCATCGTCAACCCGAAGCTCAATCCGCCGGAGACACCCGGCACGGAGCTGGCCGGAGTCGGCGTCGCTTACAAGTTTTCCCAGGCCCTCTACCGCGCGCTTGGCCAGAACGAGACGGAACTGGAAGAGCATCTCGATCTGGTTGCGCTGGGAACGACCGCCGACATCGCCCCGCTCGTGAACGAGAATCGCACGCTTACCAAATACGGCATCAGTCAGATTGAGCGGACCAACAAACCGGGGATCAAGTCGCTCTGTTTTGTTTCCGACCTGATGGGACGGTCGATCAGCACCGGCCAGATTGTCTTTATCCTCGCGCCGCGCATCAATGCGGTGGGGCGGCTCGGGAGCGCCGACATGGCGATCAAGCTCTTGTCCACACGCGACGATCGTCTCGCCGCGGAGATTGCCCGCCAGCTCGATCGTGAAAATCGCACCCGGAAGACGCTCGACGAAGCCACACTGCGTGAAGCGCTGGAGCAAATCGAGAAGACCGTTGATCTGTCCGAGGATCGCGCCCTCGTCCTGTCATCTGCGGGGTGGCACCAGGGTGTCATTGGCATCGTGGCGTCGCGACTGGTCGAACGTTTCCACCTGCCGACGGTGATGATCGCGATCGATGGCGACGAGGGCAAGGGTTCCGCGCGGTCGATTTCGACGTTCCATCTGTATGAGGCGTTGCGTGAGTGCGAGGATCTGATGCTGCGCTACGGCGGTCACAAGTACGCGGCCGGTCTCTCGATCAAACGGGAGAACATCCCGGAGTTTTCTGCGCGCTTCAAGGCGGTGGCACGCCGCCGGCTGAGCGAAGACGATCTGATCCCCAAGCTTCTGATTGACCTCTATGTCGATCTCGACGAAATCTCCGATCAGTTTCTGGATGCCCTGGAGCAGTTCGCTCCCTTTGGTCCCCAGAACGCCCGTCCGGTTTTCATGGCGGCCAACGTCGAGCTGGCTGGATCACCGTACATTGTCGGCAACAACCATCTCAAGTTCAAGGCGACCAAGGGCGGCCGCATATTCGATTGCATCGGTTTCAACATGGGCGCGCGGGCCAAGGGATTGATCGAACACGGCGGCGCAATCGATTTGGCCTATGTTCCGGAGCGCGTGTATTGGAACAATGCGGAACGGTTGCAACTGCGAATCAAAGACTTTGTCCCTGTCTGATAACTCTCAATTGTCATGGTCTGCACCTGTCCCATTCGATGAGCGTCCTCGATCGGTTCGCGGCGGGTGACCCGGTCGCCCTGGCCAAGGTCATCTCCTATGTGGAGGATCGCGGGGATGGCTACCATAAGGTACTGGCACGCATCTTTTCCGGCCGCAAGGACGCTTACCGGGTTGGTCTGACAGGACCACCGGGCGCGGGCAAGTCGTCGCTCGTGAACCGCCTGGCCGGGATTCTGGCTGATCAGGGACTGCGCGTGGGCATCATCGCCGTCGATCCGACCAGCCCGTTTTCCGGCGGTGCGCTCTTAGGAGATCGCGTGCGCATGCAATCGCTCTCCGGGCGGCCGAATGTCTTTGTGCGCAGCATGGCCACACGCGGTTCCGGCGGCGGACTGGCTGCGGCCACGAAAGACGTCTGCGTTGTGCTGGAAGGATTCGGGTTCGATTTGATCTTGGTCGAGACAGTCGGCGTGGGTCAGATCGAACTGGATGTCGCCTCGGTTTGCGACACCGTTGTTGTCGTCTTCGTTCCCGAGTCGGGTGACGCGATTCAAGCGATGAAATCGGGGCTGATGGAAATCGCCGATATCTTCTGCCTCAACAAGTCTGATCGCCCCGGAGCCGACCGTCTCAAGGCGGGGCTGGAGTCTATCCTCGATGTGCAACGACAGGTGCGGCGCGTCATGCCCAGTCTCGCTTCGCCTCCCTGGGAGCCACCCGTAATACAAACGGTTGCGATTCGTGACACCGGAATCTCGGAACTCTGGGATGCCGTGACGCGCCACCGGGAATTCCGCAGTCACAAGGACCCTCTCGGGTACCGGCGCACGCGCACCCGTTCGGATCTGATTCTCTCGCTGACGGAACTCGCGCGCGACCAACTCGCAGATTCGCTCTTTGAATCGAAGCAACTCGACCGGGCGGTGGAAGATATCCTGGCGGGCCACGCTGATCCGTACACGGTCACACACGATCTCTTCGAGACCTGGCGCCGGGGGATTTGAACATGGCGCGGACCGTTAGACGGAGCACTGAAAATACGTTGAACGCCAATCTTTCCAAAAGGAGATGAACCATGGTACGCAAGCTCTTCGTGGCCTTAGTTTCGCTGCTGCTCTCCTCTGCCGTTATGGCACAAGACGCAGCCAAGACGAACCCAGGCAAGTACACGGTCGTTATGGAGAACGAGCGGGTGCGTGTGCTTGACTATCGCGACCACCCCGGCGACAAGACTACGCAACACAGCCACCCGGATTTCGTCCTTTACGCGCTGAGCGACTTTCAGCGGAGACTTACGTTTCCCGATGGCAAGTCGGTGACCCGCGAGTTCAAGACGGGCGATGTGGTGTTCATGAAGGCCCAGACGCACGTCGGGGAAAACATCGGCAAGACGGACACGCATGTGATCATCGTCGAGCTCAAAGAACCACAACCGTCGCTGACTGCTCCCACACCACCGAAGAGGTAACGACGGTTCTGTGCATTGCGCGACGGGTGGCTTTTTCAATTCACCCCAGAGATTGCGGCCACCCAGTCGCGCATCGCATCCAGACGGTATCATGGGGAAAGTGGGGGGATCCATGGCCGATTCAGAGAGGGCACCGCTTCTAAACGAGAGCAAGAATCCTACGAGGCGGCACTTCGTCATCCTCGCGATGGCGTGGGCCGGGTGGCTCTTCGATTTCTACGACCTCATGCTCCTTTCTTTCCTCTTGATGCCCATCAAGCGGGATCTGGGTCTGGGGAACTGGGAACTCTCCTTTCTGCTGGGGACAACCCTGGCGGCCACGGCCTTTGGGGGCATCATTTTCGGGGGCCTCGCGGACCGGTTCGGGCGCAAGAAGGTCCTGACTTGGACTCTGCTCACCTATTCGATCGGCACCTTTTTCTGCGGCATGTCGCACGCGTTCTGGATATTCCTCCTTTTTCGGATCGTCACCGGACTCGGCGTGGGCGGAGAGTGGGCGACAGGGCAGACCCTCATCGGCGAGACCTTCCCCGCGAGGATGCGCGCGCGCTTCGCCGCCGTGATGCAGACAGGGGCGCCCATGGGTGTCCTCCTGGCCTCCGTGGTGGGCTCCTTCCTCGAACCCGTTTTTGCTTCTCACTGGGGACCGAGCTGGGGCTGGAGAGCCTGCTTTTTCGTGTCTGTCCTGCCCGCAATTCTGGTTGTGTTCATAAGAAGATACATGCCCGAATCCGATGTGTGGAAGGGCCAGAAACGCTCCCCGGTCGCGATCGCTCTGCTCACCGAACTGCGTTCCAACAAGACTCTGCGGAAGTTCTTCCTCTACGGACTGGTGCTGGCTTTGGCGGACATGTCGGCTTACTGGTTCACTTACACGTGGATGCCGAAATACCTCTACGACCAGCTCGGGTTTTCCCTGGTCAAGTCCGGCTGGTGGATGATCGTGACCCAGATGGCGGGCCTCGCGGGTTACCTCTCCTATGGGTTTGTGGCTGACTGGAAGGGACGCCGGTGGGCGTACTCACTCTTTTCAATGACCTGGGCTTTAGGACTTGTTGGCATCACTTGGTTCTGGGGCGCGATGGACCAACTTCCCTGGCTACCTCTTGTCTTTATGGTCCTGGTCGGTTTGGGGACGGGAAATTTCTCGGGTTACGGGCCCATCTTCTCGGAGCTTTTCCCCACGCGCATCCGGTCGAGCGCCATGGGGACCGCCTTCAACTTAGCTCGGGGTGTGCAGTTTTTCACGCCGCTCATTATCACATGGGTCACGACCCTCCCGTTGGCCCAAGGCCACGGCCTGGGTGCGGGAATCTCCATCGGCGCCTTTTTCGCGCTCTTCACGGGGGCGTGGGTTTGGATTCTGCCTGAGACCAAGGGAACGGAAATCAAGGAATAGGACAGAATGTCAATTGCGTCATGTCGGCCGGGTGCCATCACACGGCCGCCGCCACATTTTCTTCAGCGCCCACCGGCAGGTAGATGTGGAAGGTTGTGCCCTTGCCCACTTCGGTGTCGAAGGTGATCTGGCCGCCGTGTTTCTCGGCGATGATGGACCGGGCGATCGTCAGCCCCTGACCGGTGCCACGGCCGACTCCCTTGGTCGTAAAGAAGTGTTCAAAGATACGGCCGCGGATCGCCTCGGGAATCCCCGTGCCGGTGTCGGAGATGGCGATATGGACAAGGTCGCCCTCGAGGGCGAGCGCTTTCGCATCAAAGGCCGCGTCAGACGCGCGTATCAGCCGCGTCGAGACCGTGATCGTCCCCTTGTTGTTCTCCCCCTTGCCCGGCACGTCGCCGATGGCATGCGCGGCGTTGACGAGAAGATTGAGGACGACCTGATTGATGTCGCCAAGATGGCACCACACTGGCGGCAGGTTATCGTCGAAATCCGTGACCACGTCGGCAACATATTTGAGTTCGTTGTGCGTGACCGTCAGCGTGCTCTGAATTGCCTTGTTGAGATCGGCTGGAGCTTTCCGGCCATGGTCGGGATGCGAGAACTCTTTCATTGCGCGCACAATCGACGCCACACGCGCGACACCGTCCAGTGTTTCCTCGATCGCCTTCGGTGTTTCCTGGCGCAGGAACTCGATATCAATACTCTGATTCGCTTCAGTAAACTCCCGGATTCTGCCGGCGAATTCGGGGTGCAGCCCCAGTTCGGCGATCAACTGGCTGCTCCGTTCTGTCAGCGTCAGCAGATCGGCAAACGAGTCGGACAGGAAGCGCACATTGTCGCCCACAAACTGGATGGGGGTGTTGATTTCGTGCGCGATCCCGGCGGCGAGCGAGCCGACCGCCTCCAGTTTCTGCGATTGCCGCAACTGCATTTCGAGGGCCATCTCTTGCGTGATGTCGTGTTTGACGCCCACGTAGTTCACGATGCGCCCCGAGGCGTCGCGCACCGGCGAGATCGTCGCCTTCTCATGGAGGAGAGTTCCGTCCTTGCGCTTGTTGATCAATTGCCCGTGCCAGACATCGCCGCGCTTGATGGTCTCCCACAGTTCATGGAAGAACGCCTGATCGTGCCGGCCGCTGTTGACGATGCTCGGACGCTGGCCTACGGCTTCTTCGGAGGAATACCCCGACACCCGTGTGAAGGCGGGGTTGACATATTGGATGATTCCCTGTGCGTCCGTGATGACGATGGAATCGACCGCCTGCTCGACGGCCGTGGCCAGTCGCGCCTGCATCGCTTCGGCGCGCTTCCGTTCGGTGATGTCGGTCCCGAGCAAAACATATCCGGAGAGATGCTTGACGCCGTCATTGCCCGGCGACTCGACCGGCGTGACCGTCAAGGACAACCGTCCGGACGATCCGTCCATTCGGCGGTAGTCCACGCCGTCGTCGTGTACCGGCGAGCCGATGGTCTCGCATTGTCCGAGCAAACGTCTCGTGCGCTCGTTATCCCAGGGGATGCCCGCTTTGTCGAACCGGCGTCCAATCGCCGTCTCCGCCGATACCGCCAGGATCGCCTCCGCCGCAACGTTCCATCGCGTGATTGTTCCCGTGATATCCAGCCCGATCAGCGCATACGAAATGGACCCGATCAGCCGGTCCAGTTCATCGCGGCTGCCTTCGGCGGCGACCATCTGCATCAGCGTGTGATTGTACTCCTGCATGTACCGACGCGACTTCTGCAACTCCTGAATCATCGAGTCGAACGATGCCGCGAGATCCCCAATCTCGTCCCGTTTCGTTCTCATGCCGACCGGCGAGTAATCGCCTTTGGCCACCCGCCGTGCCGCGCCCGACAATTGCCGGAGTGAACGGACGATGCCTCTCTGTTTGTAGAGGAGCGTGCCGGCAATCCCAATGATCAAGACCAGCGCGAAGATCAGCGACTCCCAGCGGGTGATCGCCTCGAGCTGCAATCGCATTTCCGCAAGCGAGATGGTCATCGCGATGGC
>JAVHPP010000107.1:0-10917 GCA_036170655.1 Candidatus Zixiibacteriota bacterium
GCTGAACTTCTGGCACGGAGGACAGACGGCAATCCCCAGCAGCGTGAGATGGTGGAGAAAATCCTCACCGGTGCGCACCACCTGAACAGTCTGGTCGAGCGGCTGCTCGAGTTTGCCCGAGAACCGCGCCTCGATCGCCGTCCTTTGCAATGGGACCGTTTTTTCCACGCGACCGTTGACCAGTACGAGGAGAATGCGAAACGGCGTGGCGCGCGCCTGACACTTGTGCGCAACTGGCCCGAGAATCTGCCCACTGGCCGTGCCGACGGTTTATGTCTGCGTCAGGCCATCTGGAACATTCTCGAAAATGCGGAACAGGCCACCGACGGTCAGGGGAGAGTCGAAATCGCTGCAGAGCCCATGCCCGGCGGCGGTATCCGTTGTCGCATCTCGGACAACGGGAACGGCGTGGATCCCAAGATTGCTGACCGGATCTTCTCGCCGTTCGTCACAACCAAGCAAAAGGGAACTGGCCTGGGGCTGGCCACATCCAGAAAGTTTGTCGAGGCGCACGGTGGCGCCATTCGCATCGAAAGTCAGCCCGGCGCCGGTGCCACAGTCACTATCGAACTCCCTGACCGCGAATAAAGACGGGGGAAAAAACACATGCCAGCTTCAATTCTCGTTGTCGACGATGATCCGTTGGTCAATGACTTCCTCGTGACCATGCTAAGCGAGGCGAACTTCGCCGTCGAGCGCGCCTATTCGGGAAGCGATGCCCTCGAAAAGGTGGACGAACGCGAATTCGATCTGATCATTTCCGACGTGAAAATGGAGGGAATCGACGGTCTCGAACTGCTGGATCGCGTGCACAACTCCGCTCCGGATACGGTGGTGATCATCATGACGGCGTTTGGGCAGATTGCCGATGCCGTCCGCGCGATGAAGGCGGGCGCCTTCGAATATCTGGTCAAACCCGTCGGCGCTGACGCCACCGATGCGGTGGTCGCCCGCGCGCTTGAGTACCGACGCCTGAAAGTGGAAAACCGCATGCTCCGCGAGGCCGTCGGAAAGCGTTTCTCCTCTGAGCAATTGATCGGCCAATCCGAGAACATGAAGAAAGTCTTCTCGCTGATCGATGCGGTCACCAACTCACGCGCGACCGTGCTCATCACCGGTGAATCCGGCACTGGCAAGGAATTGGTCGCGCGCGCCATCCATTTCCGCGGCGTGCGCCGTCAAGGGCCGTTCGAGGCGATCAACTGTGCGGCCCTCCCCGAATCGCTCTTCGAGAGCGAGCTCTTTGGCCATGAGAAGGGGGCATTCACCAATGCCATTCGCCAGCGTCGGGGGCTTTTTGAGGCAGCCTCCGGCGGCACTCTGCTGCTCGATGAGATATCCGAGATTCCGCCAACATTGCAGGCCAAGCTCCTGCGTGTTCTTCAGGAGCGGGAGATCCAGCGTCTGGGTTCCGACAAGAAGGTGGAGGTGGACCTCCGTGTAATTGCCACGACCAACCGCCACATTCCCACGGAGATCGCTGCCGGCAATTTCCGTGAGGACTTGTTTTACCGCATCAACGTGGTGAACATCGATCTGCCGCCCCTGCGCGAACGGCCAGCGGACATCGCCGCCCTTGCCGAACACTTTACCCAGCGGTACTGTCTGGAGAACGGACGTAAGCCCAAGCGTCTGTCGGACGCCGTGCTGAAACTCTTTGAACAATACCATTGGCCGGGCAATGTCCGTGAACTGGAAAACTTCATCGAACGGGCGGTGGTCGTCGCGGGTGGCGATGTCCTGACGCCCGATGACTTCCCCCGCGAGCTGGTCACGGGCGGACCACGCCCCAAGGTGGCGGGCGGCATACAAGCGGGACTCTCGATCTACGAAATGGAGAAACAATTGATCCTGGCAACACTCGATGCGGAAGGAAACAACCAGACACGCGCCGCCGACCGATTGGGAATCTCCTCGCGCACGCTCCGCAACAAGCTGCACGAATACGGTCTTAAGGGACCTTCCACCAGTACGGTAACAGAGACGGAAGCAGCCCCGGTGGATGCCGACGATCCTGTTTTCGAGGCCGGAGGGATAGACGGATGAGTCTGCGGCAACGTCTTCTTAGCCGGTTGCTGGGGTTAGCGCTGATCATCTCCGGCGGTTTTGGGCCACTGAGTAGTGTGACCGCTGGCACAGCCGCCAAGGTCCAGCCGCAAAGACCGCGGCCGATGGTCGATCTCTATATGCTCATTGGCGAGAACCCCATCTGGTTTGGTTCCTCATTAGGTTATACGGTCTATCAGACTAGTCGTGTTGAAGCGCGCATCATGACCGCCGCGGGTGAAATCGTTCTGATATTCAATCAGGGAGACCAGCAACCCGGCCAGTACACCCTCCCCTTCGATGGTACGAGGGATGGATCGCCCCTGGCGGGCTACTACACTTTTGAGTTGTACTTCGGGGACGAATACGCGGCCAAGTACCAGATGATCGCCAATCCGCTCCCCCAGCCACTCTGAGCGGAATATGCTGTCGGCTCTGCTCCCAGTCCTCAGGCACGACGTGGTCCAATGGCCGGACCAGCGGGAGGTTCCCTGCCGCGACATGGACTTTGATTGCTTTGCGTTCGACGGTGTGATCCCATTCGGTGACTACGCCCGCTGCGAGGCCTATGCTCCCGAGCTGGGGCGTTGCATCTTTCTCTCTGAATCTGGAGCGAGACGTGAAGCCGGATGTTGACAGCATGGTTGCAGCCGTTGCTCCCACGAAACACCAACCGCAGGAAATTGCACGACCAGCGATTCCCGCGTGCACGGGGGAAAGCCACGGTCCTGGCACCGTTTTTCATGGGGCAGAACCGGCGTAGGATGAAGCACATCCGATTTGCATCGGTCATCACACCCGCTCTGTTGCTGGTTGGCGCGGCTCCGACCATGGCGTCCGAGCTTCCGTCCGGCGCCGCTGACGACACGATTGTCACCGTCCTGATTGCTCTGGTCGTCATCATGCTGGCGGCCAAGCTCGGCGGCAGCGTGGCCGCACGGTTTCGTCAGCCCGCGGTCTTGGGCGAACTAATCCTAGGCGTCATCCTCGGTAGTCTGTCGCTGGTCGGTGTCCCTTGGTTCGAGTTGATCAAACAGTCTCACACCATCGAACTGCTTGCGGAAATCGGCGTCATCATCCTTTTGTTTCAGGTCGGGCTTGAATCCAATCTTGGCGAAATGATGCAGGTCGGTCTATCGTCGTTGCTAGTGGCCTCGCTCGGTGTCGTCGCCCCGTTCTTCCTCGGGTGGGGGGTCGGCGCCTGGTTTTATCCGCACGCCTCGGTTTACATGCACATGTTTCTTGGTGCCACGCTGACGGCGACCTCGGTCGGTATCACCGCACGCGTGTTCAAGGACCTGAATCGTATCCACACCAATGAGGCGAGGATCGTCCTCGGGGCGGCGGTCATCGATGATGTCATGGGACTTGTGATCCTCGCCATCGTTGCCGGAGTCATCACGGCTGCTGGCGGTGGACAATCGCTCAGTTCTCTTGGTGTCCTCTGGCTTCTGGCCAAGGCCATCTTGTTTCTCGGAGGTTCAATTGTCCTGAGCCGCTTGATCTATCCGCGTCTGTTCAAAGTGGCTGACTTTCTCAGAGTTCATGCGATGCTTTTGATCACGGCGCTCATGACCTGTTTTGTCCTGGCCATTCTGGCGGCCAAGGCCGGGTTGGCGCCTATTGTTGGCGCCTTTGCGGCGGGATTGATCCTCGATGATGTCTACTATCGCGATCTCCGCAGTTTTGCCCAACATCACGTCGAGGAACTCGTGGAGCCGATCGCCGACTTTCTCGTGCCCATCTTCTTTGTCCTGATGGGCATGCGTGTCGATTTGTCCACGTTTGGCCGGGTGTCGGTTCTGGGATTCGCACTGGTTCTGACCCTCGCCGCCGTTCTCGGCAAACAACTCTCTTCGTTCGGAGTTGTGACCAAGAATACCAACCATTGGATTGTCGGGCTGGGCATGATTCCGCGCGGTGAAGTTGGTTTGATTTTTGTCAGCATCGGCGCCGGACTGATGGTTGCCGGAGAGAAAATAGTCTCCCCCGAGGTCTACTCTGCGGTCGTGATCATGGTGATCTTCACAACTCTCATGACCCCACCGATCCTGAATTGGGCGTTCTGTCGGCGGAGTGCGCCGCCCTCAGCATAGGGCGTGGAGCGAACCTTGCGGGAACACGGCAGCCGGCAACGATGTAGGCTATTCGGGATCCCGAGGCGGCGCTGCGAGTTCAGATATCAGTCGCGGGGGATCACTGAAGATCTGCTCAACGACGGCAACGCAAAGAGAGAGGCACGCCCGACGAAAGGACAGGTCGCATGAGTGAGTTCATTACCCGCCGGCAGTTCCTGGGACACAGCATTCTGGCGACAACCGCGGTCGCCGTCTCGTCACTCGAGTTTCTGGATGTCACGAATGCGCGCGCCGCACGCGGTGGCGCGGGTGGAAAGGTGATCATTCTCGGTGCTGGTCTCGCCGGATTATCGGTCGGATACGAACTGACCCAGGCCGGCAACGACGTCGTGATCTTCGAGGCACGACCGTATGCCGGCGGTCGCGTGCACACGCTACGCAAACCATTCGCGGACGGGCTTTACGCCGAAGCCGGCGCGACGCGTATTCCTGAGGATCACGATCTGACCATGAAGTACGTCAAGCTGTTCGACCTCACGCTGGACGAGTTCCGCCCGATCGATCTTCTCGATGTTCAGTACATCCACGGAAAGCGAATCGTTGCGCATCACGGTGATCCGGTTGACTGGCCCGTGGACCTGACCCTTGAGGAGAAAGATCTCGGCCCGACCGGGCTTCGGCAGAAGTATATCAACCCGGTCCTGAGCGACATGGGGGATGTTTCATCGCCGGACTGGGTACCCCCCGATCAGGTGAAGAAGTACGATGACATGACATGGATCGGCTTCTTGCGCGGCCAGGGCTTATCCCCCGGAGCGATTGAACTTCTCACCTTGGGTCACAGCGGAGGTATGGCTGACGAAGTCTCCGCGCTGCAGATGCTGCGTGTCTCGGCCCAAAGCCGGAAACGGCGGCAGATGTACAAAATCAGAGGCGGAAACGATCTGCTGCCACAAGCATTTGCATCACGATTGGCGAAGAAGATCCGCTACAGCACACCGGTCGTCAGGATCGATCAGGATGATCGGGGCGTTCGCGCGACCGTTTTGGACTCGGGGAAACAACAGATCGTCGAGGGTGCTCGGCTCATCTCCGCGATTCCATTCTCCGTCCTGAGAACCATCGAAATCAGTCCCAAGTTTTCTCCGGAGAAGCAGCGCGCGATTGACCAGTTGTGGTACACGTCAATCGCGCGTACCTACCTGCAAACGAAGAAGAGATTCTGGCTGGACGAGGGCGTGTCGGGTTTCGGCCGCACCGATCTTCCCATTCTGGAAACTTGGGACCTCAGTCACAATCTTCCGGGGGCGCATGGGATTCTGCTGGCCTATTCTTCGGGTGAACCCGCGAGAAGAGTGGCCGCGATGAGAGAGCCCGATCGCATATCCTTCGCGCTGGAACATATGGAACAGCTCTACCCCGGCCTCCATGAGCAGTACGAACTCGGCACATCCGTTTGCTGGGACGAGGAGCAGTGGACACGCGGGGGATGGGCATGGCTGAAGCCGGGCCAGGCCGCGTCGATCCTTCCCCATGTTGCGCGTCCCGAAGGACGAATCCACTTCGCAGGCGATCACACGACCGCGTGGTCCTCATGGATGCAGGGGGCGCTGCAGTCGGGGAATCGGGTCGCCGCAGAGATCGCGTCCCTCTCACGTTGACGCACAGCCGAAAAGTCCGGCTGGATAACTTTTATGCAGACGTCCTCGCAGCGGTCCGAAAACAAGCCGGTGTTTGCAATATCTCTGCTCAATCCTTCCAGTCCTCGTCACGGAATTGTCATCGATTATGATCCCTTGGCTGCGTGTCGTCATTTTGCGATACTTCGCGGGCGTGGAGCGCGTAGAACTTGATGACCTTTATCATTCATGGCAAAAGCGCTTCCGTATGACACCCGTATGACAACCACGAAATTCATCCTAATTCCTTGCGGGTGACTGGGACGATAAGGGGATAAGAGGATAAGAGATGATCTCATTCGGTGTGATCGGTGCGTCGGTGCGGGGGGGGAGTATCCAGCTTCTCGAGGCATTGACTGTTCCGTCGGATCAGCGCGGGGCAACCCTTGCGGCGCTGAAGGAGGCATGTGGATTTGCCGAACTGACGCCGGTCTTTACCTGCAACCGCGTGGAATTCTACTACGTCGTCGCCGAGGGCCCAGCCGGTATCAGCTATCGCAACCGACTGCTCGATTTCTTCCTCAAGGGTCACAATCAGATCACCTTTGGTCCGTCGGACATCTATTCCTACTCGGCGTTCCGGGCCCTCAAGCATCTCTACCGTGTCTCTGCCTCCCTCGATTCGATGGTCGTTGGCGAGGCCCAGATATTGGGCCAGGTCAAGGAAGCGGTCGCGGCGGCGCGAGAGACGGGTCTTTTGGGGCCACGCCTCGAGGCGATCTTCGCGGATGCCTTCCGTGTGGCCCGGAAGATTCGTCGAGACACACCGCTCGGTGAGTATGCCGTTTCCATGGCAACGCTGGTCGCTGATGCTGTCGGCGAGTACATGACCAAATGGGGACCGGTCACGGTCGCTGTTGTGGGTGCAGGCCCCATGTCACGCAAACTGGCCGAACATATCGGCAAGCTCGAAAACCTCAAACTGCTGTTTGTCAACCGTACTGTCGCGAAGGCCGAAGCGCTGGCGCAGGAGTTTGGGGGATGTGCCCTGTCACTCGATGAGTTTCTCGCACATCCTCCGTCCATTGATATCGTCTTCAGTTCCACCGGGTCGCCGGACATCTTGTTCGATCAGGAGAAGGTCGACCGTATCCGCTGGGAACGCGATTCGTTGTCGCCATTGTTCCTGATCGATCTGGCCATTCCGCGCGACATCGAGCCAGCCGTTGGCACAATGTCCAATGTCGTGTTGCGAGACATTCCCTACTTCCAGTCGACCGCAGACAAGAATCGGCGCGCCCGTTTCGTGGCGGTCGATCAGGCCGAACAAATCGTCGAGCAGGAGATCGCCCACGCGCACCGGGAGAACGCCGAACGGCAATTTCGTCCCGTCTTTTCCTCGACGTTGAACGAAGGTCTCGCCTATGCGCACGCGGGCCTGGACAAGCTGTTCTCCACACGCCTTGACCACCTGTCCCCGCAGGACCGGGATGCCATCGCCTATTGGGTGGAAAAACTCGTTCGCTACACCAACCAACTCCCTGTCAGCGCGCTGGCGGAGCAGGCCGATACCTCTCGCGGTGACTGTTCCATGATTGCCGGCTACGGCTGCATGCAAACCCGTGCCGTTCCCGAACTCGCGACCGATGATCCGCTGGCCAACCGCTGCGCGCAACGCCAGGGACAGCCCTGTATCTTAGATGGACAACCTGCCGAGCCGGCGCCTGGCGAGTCTACCGGGACGGGCCGATGAATCTGGGCACGCGCGGGAGCGATCTGGCGTTGTGGCAGGCCCGCCTTGTGCGGGCCTTGCTGCTCCAGAAGGCCGGTATTGATGCTGAATTGGTCGTGATCAAGACGCAAGGCGACAAAGACCAAGTCGCCACCTTCGACAAGATGGAGGGCAAGGGATTCTTCACCAAGGAAATCGAAGATGCGTTGTTGAACCATACCATCGATATTGCCGTCCATTCTCTCAAAGACCTCCAGACCCAGATGCCGGCAGGACTGGCGATCGGCGGCCTGATTGAACGCGCGGACCGACGCGACATACTGCTCGTCCGCCCTGATGCTGCGGATGATTCGTTGACGCTGCACTTGCGCGAATCGGCCAAAGTGGGAACCACCTCCGCGCGGCGCGTCTCGCAGTTGCATTTTCTGCGTCCGGATCTGCACGTTCTCCCGTTGCGCGGCAACGTGCCCACGCGTCTGCGGAAGCTGCGCGAAGGCCACTACGATGCTATCCTGGTCGCGGCCGCAGGCGTGGAACGCCTGGCCCTGTCACTGGATGGGCTTGCCGTCTTTCGGCTGCATGAGAGTCTGCTGGTTCCCGCGCCGGGGCAGGGGGCCTTGGCCGTCCAGATTCGCAGCGATGATCAGCAAACCAAGCGTGCCGTCGCGTTGATTGCCGACACGGCGTTGATGGATGTCGTCTGGCTCGAACGCGAAATCTTGCGGCGTCTCGAGGGCGGCTGTCAGCTGCCGTTGGGAACATGTGTCGATCGCATACCGGGCGGCTTCCGCCTGAGCACCTATCTCGGCGGCCCCGATTTGCGAAGGCCGCGGCGTTTCATCATCGCCGGACCTGACCGGGCCGCGTTGGCGGGCAAAGCCATTGCGTATCTCAAGGGGGAGGCGGTCGCGGGATTTGACCGGGAACGGTGCGTCCGCCTGTGGATTACGCGCGAACCCGCGCGCGCGGCGGAGTTCTGCAATGACTGCGACACCGCACGTTTCGACATCGCCGCGGTTCCGGTGTTCTACGCCGTCAGCGCCGGTTCCTCAGATCAGCATCGACGCATTCTGGACCGGTTGTCCACCTATGAATGGATCTTCTTCACCAGCCAGACCACGGTCACCGAGTTCGCTGAGTTGATGCGCGCCAACAACGCCGTGCTGGGGGCGCAGACGAAAATCGCCGCTGTCGGCAATAAGACGGCCCGTGCCATTCAACAGCACGGCTGGCGTCTCGACTTTGTGTCTCCGATTGCCGACGCAGAGTCTCTGGCTTTGGAATTTCAGTCGGCCATGCCCACCCCGGCTGGACCGATTCTCTTTCCCTGCGGCGCCAGGGCGTCAACCGATCTGGAGGAACTCGCCGCGGCGAACGGATATCAGATTGAGCGTTTTGTCTGCTACGATACCATCGAGCATCCCGATCTTGGGCAGACATTGATGGCGTTGCCCGACCCCGATGCCGTCGTCTTCACCAGCGCTAGTGCAGTGAACTTTTTGATGGCGCGACGGTCTTTACCCACGCATATCCCTGTCGTGTCGATTGGCCCTTCGACCACTGATGCGCTTTTGGCCGCCGGCTTCCCGATTGTGTGGGAGGCGGCTGACCGTTCACTCAAGGGCTTGGCCGAGGTCATCCATGGACTATTCCCTGAATAGACGGCCGCGCCGCCTGCGTCGCAATCCCCTGATTCGCGGACTGGTCGCGGAGACCATTCTTTCCCCTCAGGGCATGATTCAGCCATACTTTGTGGGGCAGAAATCCGACGAACGCTTTCCCATTCCGGGAATGCCTGGGATTTGTCGCGAATCGCCGGACTTGCTGATGGAGACCATTCGGCAGGATCTCCGCTTGGGGATCAGGCGCATCATGCTCTTTGGCGTGACCGATCGCAAGTCCGCGAATGCCGAATCCGCCTATGCCGACAACAACCCCGTCGTCGTGGCGATACAGCAGTTACGGCGGGAGTTTGGCGCTGATCTCTTCATCTCTGCCGATGTCTGTCTGTGTGCGTATACCGACTCCGGCCATTGCGGTGTGTTGCGTGGCGGCGAAGTCGACAATGACGCATCGCTGGATGTCCTCGCGAAGATGGCGGTGCGTCTGGCCCAGGCGGGCGTGGACTGGGTCGCGCCATCCGACATGATGGACGGTCGGATCGGCGCGGTGCGTCAGGCCCTCGACGGTGCCGGGTTCACCACTACCGGCATTCTCGCTTATACGGCGAAGTACGCCTCCGCCTACTATGGCCCGTTCCGTGGCGCGGCCGAATCCGCGCCCCAGCATGGTGATCGCAAGTCCTACCAGATGGACTGGCGCAATCGCCGCGAAGCGCGGCTGGAGGCACAACTCGATTTGGACGAAGGTGCTGATGTGATCATGGTCAAGCCGGCCCTGGCCTACCTCGATGTCATTGCCGATTTGGCCGCGGCCACCGATGTGCCCATCGCGGCCTACAATGTCTCCGGTGAATATGCCGCGGTCAAACTGCTGGTCAAAGAAGGCTTTGCCGAAGAACGAGATCTCGTTTTGGAGAACCTGACTGCCATCACTCGCGCCGGTGCATCCGTGATCCTGACATACCACCTCCGCGACATCCTGCGTGAAAAATGGCTGTCGTAGGCGAGGCTCCGCCCAGCGTTGTTGACTATGTCCAGATCTGACGAATTATTCGCGCGTGCTCTCAAAGTCATCCCTGGCGGTGTCAATTCCCCTGTGCGCGCCTTTGGCGGTGTCGGGGGCGTCCCACGGCTCATCGCCCGGGGAGAGGGCTGCCGGTTGATCGATGCCGACGGACAGTCCTACATCGACTTCTGCATGTCGTGGGGGCCGCTCATTCTCGGCCACGCGCATCCCAAAGTCTTGGCGGCCATCGAGGCGGCGGCGCGCAATGGCTCCAGCTTTGGCGCGCCGACCGAAGCCGAGGTCCTTCTGGCCGAGAAAGTCTGCTCATGGGTCAAACCGGTTGAACAGGTCCGCTTCGTCTCTTCGGGTACCGAGGCGACCATGTCGGCCATCCGCCTCGCGCGTGGTTTCACCGGACGTGACCTCATCATCAAGTTCGCCGGATGCTATCATGGCCACGCCGACCATCTGCTGGTTCAGGCCGGTTCGGGGCTGGCAACGTTCGGCGTGCCGTCATCGGCGGGTGTTCCGTCCGCCATTGCGCAGTCCACGCTCGTCGCGCGCTACAACGACCTCGATTCGGTCCAAGCCCATTTTGACCGCCATGGGAAAGACATCGCCTGCGTGATCGTCGAGCCGGTGCCCGCCAACAATGGATTGATTCTTCCCGAGGGGAATTTCCTCCGCGATCTGGCCGCTATGGCTCACGGTTATGGAGCGCTCTTGATCTCCGATGAAGTGATTACCGGCTTTCGTCTGGGCCGCGATGGAGCGGCCGGCCGCTTCGGTTTTGAACCAGACCTGATGACATTCG
>JAVHPP010000108.1:0-2274 GCA_036170655.1 Candidatus Zixiibacteriota bacterium
CAATTTCAGGCAGCATCATGCTGCGCTTTTTGCACTTGGTCATTGAAACCGCCGGTCATTTCCTGTGATGTGCCGTGCATAATCGAGGCGCACCCCCCCAGCATCGCAGCAAACACGATGATTTTCAAAATCGACTTGTTCCTTGGCATGATTGCCTCCCTTGGGCGATAAGAATTTGACAGGGTTGCTGTTGGATGAACGCCACGGTAGGCCATCCGTCGGGGCCTGTCAAGCGTGGCGTCGGTCAGCAGAGGAATGAAGCGTAAAGGGTATATCCAGAAGTCCTGGGCACCCGCGTGATTATTGCTGAGCGGCATAATTGATCTGCCTGCAGGTCTTCTCGCCACGCAGTACATGCCTTATGATACCTTGGGTGGCCGTCCCTAGGGCGCAGCGACTGACCCCGAGGGGCTTCGCGGCAGACGGGGTGACAGATTAGGAACCCCAACGATGCAAGCAATGCACCCGCGATTTGACACCAACAGAGGGCAGTGCACTGTGATCGTGAGGCAGGAAGCTCGCACCTTCGGGGATTCCCTCATCGGGATAAACCCTCCTGCTGCTCAACCGTAACCATGCGAATCAAAACCTGTCTATTCCTAGCGTTCGCGCTTGCGGCTGCAGGTCCCATGGCGGCCTGGGCAGGAGACGACGCGTACCTCGTCGAACTGGTTCGCCGAGCCGATGATGCACGGCTCTTCGAGCATCGGTACTGGCATCTCCTGCTACATTACCGTGAAAACCTCGGCGGGGGCTTTGCCAGCGAAGCAGATGATCCCGGTTTTTTCCTGGCTCAAAACGGCAAGACCGATCCGAGGGCTGAATTACGAGCCACGCTCGCGAAGTTCTTTTCCGATGAATTGGTCGGGCGGTCGCGACAACCTGCCCGGTGTGCCTTCATCGCGCGCTACCATTGGCTGAAGTCTGAATTGGGAATCGACGATCAACGTCTGTCCCCACTGCCCTGTGAGCGATTCAAGGCATGGTACGCCGAGCTGAAACCGCAATCCGTATCGTTCATCTTTGCCGCAGCCTTTATGAACAATCCTTCGTCCATGTTCGGACATACGTTTCTTCGGATCGACCAGAAGGGCCAGACTGAGCAGACGCGGTTGCTGGCTTACACCATCAACTACGCGGCCGACCCCGCGTCAGCCAGCGGGATGGCTTATGTCTATCGGGGCATCACCGGAGAGTTCAAGGGTTACTTCATAACCATGCCGTACTACCTGAAGGTCCGGGAATACCGGGATTTCGAGAATCGCGATATCTGGGAATACCGGCTTAATCTGTCCTTGGAGCAGATCGAGCGCATGCTCATGCACGCCTGGGAGCTGGGCAACGCCTATTTCGATTATTTCTTTTTCAAGGAGAATTGTTCCTACCACCTCCTATCCCTGCTCGAGATCGCCGATCCTGAACTTCATCTCACCGATCAGTTCGTCTTCTGGACGGTTCCCGCCGATACCGTGAAGCTGGTCACCCGACAAGCAGGCCTTGTCGAGACAGCCACGTACCGCCCCTCCCGGAGCACGCAGATCCGGCGTAAGCGTGAGGATCTGTCGGGCGATGAGCAGCGCTGGTTGCTGCGGATCATTGCCGATCCCGCTGCTGCCGGCTTGGAAAAATTTACACAACTCCCCCTTTGGCGGCGCGCGCTGATTCTGGACATCGCCTCCGACTACTTCCTCTATCGCAGCGCGACGGACGCGCCGCATGTCGCTTCCTACAAGGAGAAAACCCGGAATGTGCTCACGGCCCGTAGCGGACTCAAAGTCATCTCCGAGGAATTGGAGATCGGGCCGTTCGCCCAGCGGCCGGAACTCGGACACAGAACATCGCGGGTCGCCTTGGGCGGCGGCTGGCGTCAGGATGAGTGGTTCGAAGAGTTGAGCGTTCGCACCGGCTACCACGATCTTCTCGATCCCGAGACCGGCTACACACCAGGCGCCCAGATCGAACTGCTGGCGCTGAGTCTCCGCCACTATGAAAAGCGAGACCAAGCCCGGCTGGAGCGCGCCACGTTGGCGAACATCCTTTCCCTGTCTCCGGCCGATGCCTTGTTCCAGTCGCCGTCTTGGAAGCTCAATGTCGGCTATGACACTGTGAACCGGCCCGGCTGCCGGTACTGCGGCAACGCCAATCTGAATGTCGGAATAGGCCCTGCCATAGAGACGCACTGGATTCGGCGGGAAGTCTTTTTCGCCTTTGCCGAGGCAGATGCCAATTACAGCCATGCGTTCGAGCGGAACCATCGGATCGGCGGGGGCGGCA
>JAVHPP010000109.1:0-10728 GCA_036170655.1 Candidatus Zixiibacteriota bacterium
GGACGAGACGGCAGAGGAAGCCATCACACTTTGGCGCCGACCGGGCGGCGTCTCCGGCGTCGGCATGGTGGATCTGGTGTGTTCATACGATTATCCACGGCATGGTGACGACTCACTGCGCCATGCGGCGATCTTGAACGAAGGAATCGACATCCAGAACTACAAGAGCATGGTTGATATCGAGGGCTCCGGCGACATGCGCCTTGATGTGACCCTGACTTGCACCAGCCACCGTGGCACCCTGCGTGTTCTGACATTCAGCATGGCGCCCGATTTGAAAATCGATACGGTCTGGGTGGGTGGCACGATTCGCGACTTTGTCTACAGCGAGGACGGCGGCTGGCTGATGGCCGGGGGCGATACGGCCTTGGGTCCCGGAGATTCGCTCACCGTACGGATGCAGTATCATGGGGATCGTCTGCTCGACAAGTTCTCTTGGGGCGATTTTGCAATTCATCACACCACGCGCTGGCTGCCGATGACCACACCACGACGCCGGGCCACTTACCAGACAACATTTCGGTGTCCGAAGTACTACGAGGTGGTGTCCGTCGGCGAGAAGATCGCAGATACGATCGTCGCCGGCCGCCGCCAATCGGAATGGCGGACCATCGGCACCGTCTCCTTCATCTCGTTCAACTACGGAAGCTTCGAAAAACTCACCACAAACATGACCGATGGCCCACGGGTGGACATCTATCGTGGCAAGAATCATTTGGGCGGGCTGCTCTCTCGCGATTTTAAGAAGCGGGTCGCCGATGAGATTGAGGCGGCGATCCGCCTTTTTTCGCAGTATTATGGCCCCTATCCCTGGCCGCATCTCGCCGTCACTGAGATCCCCGACGAACATGGACAGGGATTCCCCCAGTTGCTCCATCTGGCCTGGATTTCCTTCGATACCGAAGTGAAGGGCGTGACCGATGTCTTTCGGGCGCACGAAGTGGCGCACCAGTGGTTCGGCCATATCGTTGGCTGGAAGTCTTACCATGATCAGTGGCTGTCGGAAGGATTCGCCGAGTATGCGGGCGCGGTGTTTTTGCAGGCGCGCCATCCCGGAAACCGTGAATTTGTGAGACTTCTGGATGAATGGCGGGAGCTCATTATCGAAAAGGGCGGCCATGAATCGTGGCATGAAGGTCCGGGCGTTGCACCCATTTGGCTGGGCTATCGCGCTGCGTCCTTTATGTCACCCGCCTCCTACAGTCACCTGATCTACGCAAAGGGGGCCTACATACTCCACATGCTGCGTCAGCAGATCTACGACTACGAGCGTGGATCGGACGACCGATTCATCGCCATGATGCGCGACTATATCACAACCTTTGCGGGCCGGAATCCGACAACCGATGACTTTCGCCGCATTGTCGAGAAGCATCTGGGGATGCCAATGCAGTGGTTCTTTGACCAGTGGGTCTATGGCACTCAGATACCCCGATTCGAGTACCACTGGACAAAAGAACAACGGACGGACGGGCAGTGGCTGGTTCGCGGCCAGATCGACCAGCGGGAGCCAAATCCGCCGTTTCGTGTTTTCATGCCAATCACGCTGGAATTCGCCGAGGGACACCGCACCTTCGTTCAGGAGATCAAAGAAACACACACGGAGTTTGTGACGCCACCGCTGGAGGCCGAACCCCGGGGTGTGAGATTCGACGACTACCGTTCGATACTCTGCAAAGAAAGAGTCGTGCAGCATCCCTGATGGGCGTCTTGAAGAAGCCCGCACCGGCACACCACGGCGGGATGACCTGAGGCGGCGGCAAGCTCGCTTCGGCATTCGCGAAGGCCGGAGCCCTCGGCCATTCCCCCCGCAATTCGCACGGGCGCAACCAGTTTGTCGACAACCATAGTGCAATTCCTAACATTAAATCGTGGTGAAGAGTTCACCCTCCAGCGAATGGACGTAAGATCATTCCCGTGGCAAGTCTCTTGACTACGAGGCGTATTGACACAGCCATGGGGCCGTCCGTATCCGGTAATTTGAAGCCGGGAGATTGCTTCGCTTTACTCGCCACGACTGCATCTTCTCCGCAGCGATCGGCTTATCCAAGCAGTCCTTACGAGGACGGACGTCCATTCAAAGGGGAACGACCGACGAAACAATCACATCCCCTCTTTGTCCCGGATATAATTGTTGGGTTTCTCAACACTTCCTGCGATGGGTGACCGTGCAGCGGGAGCGCATACCCGACAGAGATTACAGCCGGGACACCTGTGCATCAAGCATCCCATACGCGAATATGTGTCATGTATCTTGAAAAATATTGTTGACATAACTTGATTATATCCGTAATGATGACGTGGCCACTGTAAGCCACTAAACCCACAGAGAAGAGAGGAAGCATTATGCCAAGAAAAAAGAAATCCACCGCAGCGGCCGCGGGGGAACCCCTGAGACGAGGGCCCAGACCAGGTTACCGTCGCGTTCCCGGCACGCGGAGCACTCCCAAGCAGCCCTTTTCCCTCATCCTCAACCCGGATGAACTGAACCTCCTCAAGAAAATGGCGCTGAAAGAGGGCTCCTCAGTTGCAGCCGTCATCCGTTCGGCGTTGCACAAGGTTATTTTCAGCACACACCCCGAAATGGCCCGTAGCGCCATTGAGAACGACGTGGAATCGTTCCTGAATCACATGGGCACAAAGCTGGCTCTCAAACGAGGCACCGTTGGCCGTGAGAAGATCAAACGGCAACTGGTCAAGGGCCTGATGAGCGGAACCCGGAAACGCTGATCAGCGTTCTCCGATCTTGGACGGCGTCACTCCACGGGTGACGCCGTTTTTTTCTTCCAGACATCGTGCTGAAATTGTCATCCGGCCGGAAATTGTCCTTGTATCGGCAGCGTCGGGTTATAGTATGTATGGGTGCGGCGTTCAAGTGTGACGCCGGCGATGGACACACGACTGGAGCAGCGGTTATTCGTCCTGCAATGAGTTTTCGCCATCACCCATCGTCTTGCGCGGCCCCGGCTGGTGACCGAACGATCATGCGAATCCATCACGATAACGCCGTGCACCCGGCACCAAAGGAGCACGAATGACGGGGTATGTCCGATTTGTCAAGTCATCGATCGGGAGCAAGCTCCTGATGGCGGTGACGGGAGTCATCCTGCTTCTCTTCGTTATCGGGCACATGCTGGGGAATCTCCAGATCTTCCTCGGGCAGGATGCACTGAACACATACGCTGAGAAACTGCGCGGCATTTCCCTGCTGTTGTGGATTGTCCGCATCAGTCTCTTGGTGATCACATTGATTCATATCGTAACATCTCTGCGTTTGAGCTGGCTGAACCGTCAAGCCCGGTCGCTCCCCTACGTGTACAAGAACACCGTTCAGGCCACACTGGCGTCGCGGACAATGCTTTACTCCGGTCTCCTGGTTTTGGCGTTTGTGCTCTATCACCTGATGCACTTCACCTGGGGGATCACGAATCCGGAGTATTCCAAGTTGCTCGACCCCAAGGGCCGTCCCGATGTCTATTCCATGGTTGTTCTCAGTTTTCGCAACCTGCCGGTGTCCATTACATATATCATCGCCATGATTCTGCTGTGGTTCCACCTGAGTCACGGAGGTTCGAGCGTCTTTCAGACTCTGGGAGTGTCCCAGCCCAAGTATCATAAGATGACGGAACGTGTTGGGCCAATCCTGGCGACAATCATCGTGGCGGGAAACATTTCGATACCATTCTTCATCCTGCTCGGGGTGGTCAAGCCGTTCGCGGGAGGTATGCCATGAGTCAGTTAGACGGTCACGTCCCCCCGGGCCCTCTCGCGGAGAAGTGGGACAAGTATCGCAATGAGATGAAGCTGGTCGGCCCGGCCAACAAGCGGAAGTTGCACATCATCGTGGTTGGCAGCGGGCTGGCTGGCGCGTCGGCGGCGGCAACGCTGGGTGAACAGGGGTACAACGTCGATTGCTTCTGTTATCAGGACAGCCCGCGACGCGCACACAGTATCGCGGCGCAGGGCGGGATCAATGCCGCCAAGAATTATCAGAACGATGGCGACAGTGTTTACCGTCTGTTCTACGACACCATCAAGGGCGGCGACTTCCGCTCACGCGAGGCGAATGTCTACCGGCTTGCACAAGTGAGCAACAACATCATCGACCAATGCGCGGCGCAGGGCGTCCCCTTTGCCCGTGAATATGGTGGCTCGCTGGCGAACCGATCGTTCGGTGGCGCGCTGGTTTCACGGACATTCTACGCGCGCGGCCAGACGGGACAGCAGTTACTTCTCGGGGCGTATGCGGCCCTTTCGCGGCAGATCGCCATGGGCGCCGTACGGATGCACACTCGCACCGAAATGCTCGATCTGGTGTTGATCGACGGAGTGGCGCGCGGCATTGTCACCCGTGATCTTGTCACTGGAACAATACAGAGTTATGCCGGCGACGCGGTGGTGCTCGGAACTGGCGGGTACGCGAACCTTTACTTTCTGTCGACAAACGCGGCCGGCTGCAATGTGACAGCCGCCTACCGCGCGTACAAGAAGGGCGCTTTCTTTGCAAACCCCTGTTACGTCCAGATTCATCCGACGTGCATCCCGGTCACCGGCGATCACCAATCGAAGCTCACACTGATGTCGGAATCCTTGCGTAACGACGGGCGCGTGTGGGTCTCCAAGAAGGCAGGCGATAAGCGCCCCCCCGGAGACATCCCTGAGGCCGAGCGCGACTACTATCTTGAGCGCAAGTACCCCAGTTACGGGAATCTGGCGCCGCGCGACATTTCCTCGCGCAACGCCAAGGAGGTCTGTGACGAGGGACGTGGTGTCGGCGAATCGGGCCGCGGCGTCTATCTGGATTTCGCTGACTCGATCAAGCGCTTGGGAATTGGGACAATCCGCGAACGGTATGGCAATCTGTTCGACATGTATTACAAGATTACGGCAGAGGACGGCTACCAGACGCCAATGCGGATCTATCCGGCGGCGCATTATGTCATGGGCGGACTCTGGGTTGACTACAATTTGATGAGCAACATCCCGGGACTGTACGTGATTGGGGAAGCGAATTTTTCGGACCATGGCGCCAACCGCTTGGGCGCCAGCGCGCTGATGCAGGGACTGGCCGATGGGTACTTTGTTCTCCCCTACACGATAACAAACTATCTGGCGACCGCGAAACCAGCCAAAGTGACGGCCGACCGGCCGGAATTCCGCCAGGCCGAAACTGAGGTCACCGACAAGCTGAAACGTCTGCTGTCGCTCCACGGGAAACGTACGGTCCTGTCGATTCACCGTGAATTGGGACACATCATGTGGGAACACTGTGGCATGAGCCGCAACGATGCCGGTTTGAAGAAGGCGCTCGACTTGATCCCGCAGTTGCGCGAGGAATTCTGGAAGAACACCATCGTCCCCGGCGCGAATGAAGAGTTGAATATGGCGCTGGAGAAGGCCGGACGTGTAGCCGATTACCTCGAATTCGCCGAGTTGCTCTGCCACGATGCCTTGGGCCGGGCCGAGTCCTGCGGTTCGCATTTCCGCGAAGAAAGCCGGACACCCGATGGCGAAGCCCGGCGCGACGACGAACATTTCTGCCATGTCAGCGCTTGGGAGTTCACTGGCGCCGGACAGAAACCGGTGATGCATAAAGAGCCCCTGGAGTTCGAGACGGTCCAATTGGCACAGAGGAGCTACAAATAATGAACCTCACACTCCATGTCTGGCGGCAGAAGAACGCCAAAGACCGGGGCCGCATGGCCACGTACGATGCGAGAGACATCAGCCCCAATATGTCCTTCCTCGAAATGCTGGATGTCGTCAACGAGCGGCTAATCCTCAGTGGAGAGGAGCCGATCGCTTTTGACCACGACTGCCGCGAAGGAATCTGCGGGATGTGCTCACTGGTCATCAACGGCATCGCTCACGGCGCAGAACGGGGAACGACCGTCTGTCAATTGCACATGCGTCATTTCAAAGACGGGCAGGAAATTACCATCGAGCCGTGGCGGGCCAAGCCCTTCCCGGTGCTCCGGGATCTGATCGTCGATCGCGCGGCGCTGGACCGGATCATGCAAGCGGGCGGATTTGTCTCCGTGAACACCGGCGGCGGCCCGGACGCGAACGCGCTGCCGATTCCCAAACCCGAAGCGGAACTGGCGATGGATGCGGCCGCCTGCATTGGCTGCGGCGCCTGCGTGGCCTCGTGCAAGAACGCCTCTGCGATGCTTTTTGTCTCCGCCAAGATCGCGCAGTTCGCGCACCTGCCGCAGGGACAGCCGGAGCGCATGAGTCGCGTGCGGAACATGATCACCGCCATGGACGCCGAAGGATTCGGCAACTGCACCAACCAGTACGAGTGCGAGGCGGTCTGCCCCAAGGAAATCCCCGTGCGCTTCATTGCGGAAATGAACCGCGACTATTGCAAAGCGTCGCGGTAGCGAGTTCTTCACCAGAACGTTTTTCGGGGCACAGACGCCGAGCTTTTTTCTGCTGGCGTTAAGGCCGAGGCCGGCGCTCTCTTACACCGATGAACTTCCGAACCGTCGAATGGCGCGAAGGATGCCTCCATTTGCTGGACCAGCGGGCTCTGCCTTTACGCGTCGAGACAGTCACCTGCCAATCGGCCGACGACGTGGCTGTGGCTATTCACAATCTGACCGTGCGCGGCGCGCCGGCCATCGGGGTGGCTGCTGCCTACGGCATGGCGCTGGCGCTTCGGACCGCCGGAGATTCGTTCTCGGCCTGCATGATAGCGCTTCAGAGCGCCGCCGATGTGCTCAAAGCATCCCGCCCCACGGCGGTCAACCTTGCATGGGCCATCGACCGCATGCTCAAAATCGCAGGCGACGCTGGGTACGAGACGCGGGACAAACTCCAGATTCAATTGGAGAATGAAGCCATCGCGATCCACGACGAGGACGCGGCGATGTGCCAAAAGATCGGCGAGCATGGTGCGGCGCTTCTCGCGGACGGGATGACTATCCTCACGCACTGCAACGCCGGCGCCCTCGCCACCGCCGGCATCGGCACGGCACTGGGCGTGATCACGAGCGCGCACGCCCAAGGCAAGAGAATTCGCGTGTTTGTGGATGAGACACGCCCCGTGCTGCAGGGCGCGCGTCTCACCATGTGGGAACTGATGCAGTCGGGTATTGACGCGACGCTCATTACCGATAATACCGCCGCTACCTTATTTGCCTCGGGTCAGATTGACGCGGTGATCACCGGGGCTGACCGCATTGCCCGCAACGGAGACGTCGCCAACAAGATTGGCACATTGAATGTCGCCATCCTGGCGGCGCACTATGGCGTGCCATTCTATGTGGCGGCACCGCAGTCCACTTTCGACCGGAACATCGCCACCGGCGCCGAGATCAACATCGAGGAGCGCTCCCCCACGGAAGTTACCGAGATCGGCGGGCGGCAAATCGCGCCTGCCGGAGCGAAGGTCTTCTCCCCCGCGTTTGATGTGACGCCACACCAATTGATTACGGGAATCATTTCGGATGCCGGGGTCTGCCCCGGAGGACGATCATCGAATTAACTGCATCGGATCTGCACAATGTGCCGCTAAGCAAAGGGCGCACACCCTGCGCCCCTACGAGGAGGTAATAGTCAGATCGTGCGGCGGGATAGTGTGATGTCGCCCTGACCAAACGTCCTCACTTGGCCGCCAGCGCGGCCTTAACCTTGTCCGGTGTCAGCGGCAGATCGCGGATCCGTATGCCGACGGCGTCGAAGACCGCATTGGCGATGGCCGGCGCAGGGCCAAGGGTCGGCGGCTCACCGACACCGATGGCGCCATAGGGACCGGTCGTCTCGTCCTGTTCCACAGCGATGACTTTCACGAGCGGCGCCTCGGTGACGCGCATAAGTTTGTACTTGTCAAAGTTGACGTTCTGGCAGATGCCATTGACATACTTCACGTCCTCTGTCAGCGCGTAGCCAATGCCGAACGAGACCCCACCCACGACCTGGCCGCGCACAGCACGGGGATTGATCGCGCGTCCCACATAGTGCGCGGCAACGATGCGATCGACGGTGATCTTCCCCGTCTTCGTGTCCACCGTCACATCGGCGATCTGGGTGCCATAGGCCATGGGGAACCAAGCTTTGCCCAGCCCGGTCTTGGGGTCGAGCGGCATCGTCATCTTCCCTGCCGCAAAGAACCCCTCCCGGCGTTTCGGCTTTCCGAACTCACGGAAATGACGGGCAATCTCCGCCAGACTCAGACGATGGTCGCCGTTGCCAGTGGCGTGGTAATATCCACTTTCGGCGGCGATGCAGTCGGGTGTCACACCCAAGAGTTTGGCGGCAATGGCATCGGCGTCGGCGCGCAACTTGGCGCACGCGACAACAACCGCATTTCCGGTCGTATATGTCTGCTTGGTGGCAACGGTTGATCCGCAATTCGGGGTCTGCGACGAATCGGCATTGATCACATGGATGGCATCGACCGTGCTGCCCAATGTCTCGGCCGCCAGCATGCAGAATGTCGTGTTCGATCCGTTGCCGTAATCGACAGTCCCCACACGGATCGTGCAAGCGCCGTCATCATGCAACTCGGCGATGCAGCCGGGCGTGTCGGTGATTCCTGAACCGAAGCCGATCCCGTACCAGATCGTGGCGACGCCCCGTCCGCGCCGGAAGCGCAATGGATCAGACGGGTGTGGCGTACAGGGTTGTCCCCATTCTCCATCCTTCACGGCTTCGTTGATCGTTTCCAGAACAGGGAGCGGTCCCGGGAGTTGGAAGTCGGTCGCGCTCCGCATGCCCGGACGCAGGACATTGAGGCGACGGAACGCGACCGGATCGATACCTGCCTCGTGGGCCAGCTCGTCCATGAACGACTCAGCGCAAAAGGCGGTCTCGGCCGCGCCGAAACCACGTGTGGCGCCGGTCATCGGATTATTCGTGTACACCGCGTACGAATCGACCCGGACGTTCGGGATGTTGTATGGCCCCGAAACGAGCACGCCCGCCTTGCGCATGATGTTCACCGACCAGGACGCATAAGCGCCCGCATCTCCGACGACGCGCGCCTGAAGCGCGATCAACTTCCCGGACGCGTCGCATCCGGCTTTGATCGTCGTCCGCAATTGCGTGCGCTTGGTCGTGACATACATCGTCTCTTCGCGCGTGTACTCGATGCGGACGGGGCGGCCGGTGACCAGCGCGCCGAGGGCCACATGAATCTGCGCGTAGATGTCCTCGCGCTTGCCGTACGCGGCGCCAATCGCCGGCTGGATGCACTTGACGTCATCTTTGGGAATCCCCAAGGCACGGCAGATGTTCAGCCGGTCAAAGAAAACCGACTGACCGGGCGAAATGACGGTCAGCTTGCCATCGGTATCGTCCCAGTAGGAAATGGCCGCTTCCGGCTCGATCGGCGCATGGTCTTGCGGTTGTGTCGTATAGCGCCGTTCGATGATGTGCGCGCACCGGGCCCACGCGGATTCGACGTCGCCCTTCTCGATGTGATAGTGCGACAGGACGTTTCCCTTGTCATGGACCTTCGGCGCGTCCGGAGCCATCGCGTCTTCGGGATCGAAGACCCCGGGGCGGTCACGGTACACGATGCGAACCATCGCGGCGGCCCGCCGTGCGGCCATTGCGGATTCTGCAATCACGAGCGCGACCGGTTCGCCATAGTAGCGCACACGGTTGACAGCGAAGACCTGCTGATCGCGGATGACCTTGCCATAAGCATTCTCGCCGGCGATGTCATGGTGCGTCAGAACGCGCACGACGCCCTCGGCGTCCAGCGCCGGTCCGATGTCCATCGAAACGATGTCAGCGGATGCACGATCGGCCCGCACCGTGACGGCATGCAAGGTGCCCGGGATTTTGATGTCGGCAGTGTATAATGCCGAACCGTCAACACGGCTGCGCGATTCGATGCGTGCCTGCGGCTTGCCGACAACATGCAGTTCACGCACCGGCATGTCCGGTGTGCCCGCCATGGCCGCCACAATTCTGGCCGTGCGGTACGTGGAGCGGTCGAGATCGTCCGGCACTATCTGACCCGCCGCGAGTTTGATCGATTCCACCAACTGATTGTAACCGGTGCAACGGCAGATGTTCTTGTGGATGGCCTGTTCAATCTGCCTGTCGGTCGGATTCGGATACTTGTCGAGAAGCGCTTTGGCCGACATGAGGAATCCAGACGTGCAAATCCCGCATTGAAAACCATGCCCGTCGATGAACCCCTGCTGCAAAGGATGGAGCCGGCCGTCGCGGCTGAGTCCTTCCACGGTCTCGATGGTTGCACCTTGCGCGCGCGCAATTGGCACGATACAGGACATCTCCGCGCGCCCGTTGAGAATGACCGTGCAGGAGCCACACGTGCCGATATCGCAGCCGCGCTTGGCGCCGGTCAGGCCCAGGTCGTCTCGCAGGACGTCCAGCAACGAGCGATCACTGGTCGTCACGACTTCAACAGGGCGGCCATTGACGGCGGCCCGCCACACGACGCGCTCCCCGATTGCGATTGTCCTGGTCCATGTCTTCTCAGGCATCATTCTCCCGCTGGTACGTCCCTTCGGGTAAGAAAGCGCGTCAGAATCCGTCGTCAATCGCAATGTTATGACCCACGCAGCAATTCCAGCGGTTCAACGTGCAAGACCAGTACAAATAAACGGTTCAGCACAAACGGCTCTTTCCACTTTTCGGGCGTGTTGAAAAAGCCCCGCACGCGGAAGACAACGAAGCAGACGTGAGCTCTTTTCGGGAGGGCGAGGCTCCTGCCGAGCCTCTCGGGCGGAAGGCGGAAAAAGGCTCGGC
>JAVHPP010000110.1:0-34036 GCA_036170655.1 Candidatus Zixiibacteriota bacterium
CCCATGCCGCCCGCGCCCAGCTTGGAAGTGATCTTGTAGTGCAGGACTGTCTGGCCGATCATGTCGCTGCCTTTCCAGCTTGTACCGGAACCAAAAGCTAAGGATTGCTAGTCATAACTGCAAGGCCAGAGCACTTCGACTCCGAGAAGTCGATAATGGATAAGTAGCGCTGCACGGCCTTTCTCAGTCCTTCATCTGATGGAGTGGCGCATGTCATGTCTCGAATAGCGGGTCAAACGAAAGCCCCGCCGAAGCGGGGCTTCTCTCCCAGTGGCCCATGGGGATGCAATGTCATCAATTGGGCTTTGGGGGATTGAGTTGTGACATGGCCTTCGCCGTGTTCTCGTCAGCCATCTTCCCCGCCAGGGCCGGGTCGCTCATGGCCATCTTGTGGCACCCTTCCGAGCAGCAGGCGTATTTCTTCCCACCGGATTCCAGATAGGGCGTGCTGGCGTCAGGAACGAAGATCTTCCCGCAGCCACAGATGGCGATTGCGTTCGCGGCCGGGCCGGATGTGGCGCCGGTCGCACCCGAGGCTTGCGCTGACTCGGCATGTTTGGCCGCCGATGTGGACTTGGCATGAGGCTTCTTGCCCTGGGCGAAAGCCCCTGATGGCCCCATCGCAGCCAAGACAGCGAGTACAAGAACTGCTATACCAAGGCGCTTCAGCATGACTCGGTTCCTCCTTGAAAAGGGTTGATTTGGGGTGAGTTTCATACCATTGGTTTGATGTTCTGGTTAAGCCGGAAAAGATTCGCAGGATCGTACTTCGTCTTCAGCGTGGCCAAGCGCTGGAAATTGTCCCCATAGGTAGCCTTGATGCGGTCGTCGCCCTCTTCCATGAGGAAGTTGACGTAGGCACCGCCGGCCGACAGCGGGTGCAGTGCAGTCCAATAGTCACGAACCCATGCGACATTCTTTGGCGTGTCGGCCGGGTTGGGATACATCGCCGCGATCACGTGCACGTACCGGGCGCTCCGATGATAGAACGCCGTTGCATCCTTGCCCACGCGGTTGGCAGCGCCGTTGACGGGATAGATGTGCATCGCTGAAGATACAGTAGGGATCGACGGGCCATACTTGACGTGGGCGTCGATGGCAGCGTCGCTCAATTCGGTCATGAAGTCAGCCTTCCAGTAGTTCTGCAATCCGGCGGGCACGAGCCCATCGAACATGCTCTGGAGGGCGGGGTATGGCATCGGCCCTACGAAATCGGCGAGCGGCGGTCCGACTTGCCGGAGGGGTTTAATCACTTCCTCCGCCTTCTCCATTGGACCCGAGTAGCAGCAGACGACGCCGCAGAGTGTTTTGTTGTGTAAGTGCTCCGGGAATGGCGGTCCGGGGGGAACGATCAGAAAGGCGAAGAAAGCATTCAGATCCTCGGGGGCCTTCTCCATGTAATCGCGGTAGTTCCGCAGTGCCTCCCCAGCCTTCTCCAATGGATACAGCAGCGGCCCGGCATAGACCGTGCTCACGGGGTGCAGTTTGAATTCAAATGAAGTGACCACTCCGAAGTTGCCGCCGCCGCCGCGCAGCCCCCAAAGAAGGTCCGGATTCTTGCGGTCGCTGGCAGTGACGAAAGTGCCGTCCGCCAGGACAACGTCTGCCGAGACCACATTGTCACACGACAGCCCGCATTTGCGTGTGAGATGGCCAATGCCACCGCCGAGTGTCAGGCCGCCGATGCCGGTGGTCGAGATGATTCCGCCGGGCGCCGCCAAACCAAAGGCGTGCGTGGCGTGATCCAAATCACCCCAGGTGCAACCACCTTCCGCGCGGGCCGTGCGCGCCTCCGGATCGACGCGGATACCCTTCATTGGCGACAGGTCTATCATCAACCCGCCGTCGCAGGTGGCCGCGCCTGTGACGTTGTGGCTCCCGCCGCGGATTGCGACGAGCAGGTTGTGCTGTCGCGCGAATTTCACGGCATTGATGACATCTGTCACCCCTGTGCATCGGGCGACCAGAGCAGGGTGCTTGTCGATCATGCCATTCCAGACCGTGCGGGCCTCGTCGTATCCCGTATCACCCGGTCGCAGCAACTCGCCGCGAAAGCTGCCCTTCAGTTTTTGTACGTCTGCGTCCTGCAACACCGCCTTCGTTCCTCCCATGGTTCCTCCGTCGTTACGTCTCGATCTTGTTGCGTCCTTGCGGACGATGCTGTTCCAAGACAACCGATTGACGATCCCGTGCTGAGATCGTCCATGGCGCATAATACGCAACAACGGCCAAATTGGCGATAAAATTTCTCCACATTGCCGCTTTCATCGTGCGTTGATTGTAACAGCGCCCACCGCGTCACTTGCCAAGAAGACGATGGATATGGAAAGCCATCAGGAAAGGGTCGTGCCTACGCCACGTTTCCATTTCGGGGAACACCCCGGTATGTCCAGGAGAGCGAATTTAGAGAGAGTAGACGCCGGCATCTGCCGGCACGTGATGGCGCGTCCATTCGATCACGCGTTGCAGTCCGTCATCAAGAGAGACCGACGGCAGCCAGTTGAGGAGACGCTTGGCATCCTCGGCATCGCAGACGAGGCGTTCGACTTCTGAGGCGGCGGGGCGAATACGCCGGTCATCGATCACGATGCGGAGTTGCTTGTCCAGGAGTCTGCCAACTCTCCCGACAATGTCTTGAACTGACGTCTCGACGCCGGTTCCGATCTGGATTTCGGTTCCGGGCGCAAGATTTGGCGCGGTTGCAGCGGCGATGAATCCGTGCGCCGTATCGGTGACGTAGAGGAAGTCACGCGTGGGATAGATCGACCCAAGGCGGATCAAATCGCCCTCCAGGGCTTGGGAGACAATCGTTGGAATCACCGCCCGAGGGGATTGACGCGGCCCAAATGTGTTGAAGGGTCGCAGGATGATAACCGGCAGGCCGAAGGATCGTGCGTATGATTCGGCGAGAGCGTCGGCGGCGATCTTGGAGGCGGCGTAGGGCGACTGTCCATGACGCGGGTGGGCGAGCGTGATGGGTATTGTCTGCGCCGTGCCGTAGACCTCCGAAGTCGAGGTCTGGATCAGTCTCTTCACGCCCGCATCACGGCAGGCATTGAGCACATGCAGCGTGCCGATGATATTGGTTTGTACGTAATCTGTTGGATTCCGGTAGGAGAAGGGAATGGCGATCAACGCACCCAGATGAAAGACGATCGCGCAGCCGGCGACGGCTGCGCGCACCGCCTCGGGATCCTTCAGATCACCACGGACGATTTCGATACGCGCCAGCACGTCCGGGGGGAGCGTCGCCAAATGACCGAGACGATTCTGGGAATCGTAGCGCAGCAAGGCGCGGACCCTGACGCCGCACGCGAGAAGCTGTTCCACCAGATGCGAGCCGATGAACCCACCCGCGCCGGTCACCAGCGCCTGTACGCCATCCAATGCGCTCATGGTTCTTTCATCGGCCATAGGGGCACGTCACTTCATGCAAGCGGCCGTTCCCAATCGCCCCGGAAGGCGAAACCGGCGACCGGCCGTCGTTGCCGGGGTGCGCGTTCTTTCTCCCGTATATCTGACGGGAGATCGCTTTCCGGCAGCGTGTATCCGACAGCGATCATCGCCATCAGCTCGCAATCATCGGGGATATTGAAATAGGCGCGTGCCTTGGTCACATCGTATCCCGCCATCTGGTGAGCCCAAAGACCGAGAGCGGATGCCTGCAGGGCCAAACTCAAAGAGGCCGCGCCGACATCATGGGAAGCGTGGCGGTTGGGCTTGCTGTTATGTGTAAATGTTAGTCTGGCGACCGACAGCAGAAGCATTGGCGCCGATTTTGCCCAGGCATTTCCCCCGGAAAGACAATCCCGCGCCCTGGCCAATGCATCTGGATCGGACTGGTCAAAAACGAGATAGCGCCATGGCTGCTCGTTGAAGCATGACGGCGCCCAGCGGGCGGCTTCGAGCATACTGAGGAGGTCAGAGGACGCCACGGGACGGGATGGATCATAAGCACGCGGGGACCAGCGGCGTGCGAGGATCTCTGAGATTGGGTGATCAACCGGGGCTGTCTTTTCCATCGTCCTGATTCCTGTCTGAGTCATATCCTCATCAGAAGGTTGAAGTGGTCTGGTCGTTCGCCGGACGGTTTCGACCCCACCCCTGCCTCAGATGGCTTAGCGTGCGAGAGCTCCTGTTCTGCCCATCAGATAAACGATCAGTGTGCCAACGACCGTCCCGATCAGGTAGCCATGCGGCAGACTGGCTGCCATCACGGCCACGAGCAATGAAACGAATAAATCGGTCTTGGACAGAGCAACTTTTCCCACGAATGACATCAGGGCCAGTCCCTCAAAGAGCAGCACCACTCCCAAGATGGGCAAAGGAAAGATCTTCAACACCTCATCGAAGCTGCCGCTGAAGAAGAGGCCTGCCAGCAGGTACATGGCCCCATAGATCACGACGGAGCCGCCGGTTCGGGCGCCAAATGTATAATGGCCGACCAGCCCTCCGGCGCCGTGGCAGCAGGGGATGCCGCTGAACCAGGGCGCCACCAGATTCATCAGCGAGTACGTCAGTCCGATTTTCCGGACACCCACGGTTGCTTGGGGAAAGAGGTCTTTGACCGTTTTCTGTGTGGCGATGACGGAGTTTGAAATCGACAACGCGAGTTGAGGGAGCGTCAACAGCAGAAATCCCTGCCAGATATCCGTCAGTTGTGGCGTCCACACCTTTATGTGAGCGATCCCCACGCCAGCAGACAATGTGTCGAGCCGGAGATTGAAGATGGCCGCGTACGCGGCGCCCAGCGCGATGACAAACAGGGCCGGTGGGTACGTCCTGTTGCCCCAAAGCAGCAAAGTCAGGACAAAGCCCGCCCCGGCAATGGCCCAGCCGCCGGGGCCACCGGACGGAACATACTTCTCCAGCGCCAGGCGGCAGAGCGACAGCCCAAGCCCCAGTTGGATGCCGCGGACCACGCTTTCGGGAATGACCTTGGCAACCCATTGGAGCAGCCCTGTCAGACTGAAGACGAGCATGATCACTCCGATAGCCAGCCCCGCACCATACAGGATGTTGCCCGTCAGCCCCTGCGAGATCATTAGAATGGCCATCGCCTTCAGGGGTTGCACGGGCATCGGCAGGCCGTAGAGCACACCTCCGGTCAGGATCTGGAGTGCGCCAAAGGCGATCAGGACGCTGGCAGTGTCCAGGCGGCAAGTCAGAATCATCCCCGCGATCAGGGGCAGGTCGGTCCCGATGTCACCGAAAGCACCGGAGATCTCGTTGCGATCGAACCTGATATTTTTCCAGGCCATTGACAACCCGCGGAGGAGGCAGACCAGTCATGCTCGCGAGGGAGGCTCGGCAAATCCTGCGAGGCGGAAGAGACGCCAACGTTCCAGGTACTTCTGGAGCGCCTTGTTGTAGAACCTGACCATGCCCCAGGCGATTGATCCACCGAGGAGCCAGCCAGCCACGATGTCGGCGGGATAATGGACACCGATGTAGATACGGGAGTACGAAATCAGAAGCGAG
Organism: Candidatus Zixiibacteriota bacterium; assembly: GCA_036170655.1. Classification (GTDB taxonomy): domain Bacteria; phylum Zixibacteria; class MSB-5A5; order WJJR01; family WJJR01; genus JACRMA01. Next base: position 5,482 of record JAVHPP010000110.1, read on the forward strand.
AGCCCGAGCGCCGGCCAGAGCCACCGTCGATAGAGACGGCCAAAGAGGATGGCGGCGGCCATCGACGAGGTCGCGTGCCCGGACGGGAATGATAACGTGTTGCCGCATCCAGCGATCACACGCACGCCTTCCACTACGTGACAAGGCCGGAGGCGTCCGATCCAGGGCTTGATCACATGGGATGCCATCTGGTCGGTGATGGCCAATGTCACGATGGCGAGAAGAATGGCGCCGCGTCCTTTGCCGCCCCCGAAGAATGCGAGCGCCACGAGACCGGCCGCTACCGGTATACGGAAGTTCTTGATGTTGGTGACGATCGGCATCAGCCAGTCGAAGAACCCGTTGGCGACGCCGACATTGAGCTTGAGAAGCAGCCAAGTATCGAAGTTTATCAGGCTCTCCATCCGGTGGTATCCTTCCCGCTTCGAGAATCTCTCATTGGATCAGCAGCACGTTGGGTGTCAGGTCAACGCCGGTGCGGGCCAGTTCGTGCAGGCGCACCCGGAACGCGTCACCCTTTGACGCCGGGATGCGAACGATTCCATGCCCGCGTGTATCATAGGCGCCCGGGAGAAGATGCACTCCAAATTCATCCAGCACACGGAAAAGCGTGCCAGTGCGTTCGTGGTCAAAGTCGATGGCAATCTCCTGAACCACGGTTCTTGTGACAATGTGCGCGGCGGCAATCGCCCCGGCCGTGGCATCGGCATACGCCCGGGCCAGCCCGCCAGTGCCAAGTTTGGTGCCCCCAAAGTAGCGGGTCACCACGCAGATGATGTTCTCCAGCCCGGCATGGCGCAGCGCGTCAGCGATCGGTCTCCCCGCGGTACCGGATGGCTCACCGGCGTCGGATGATCGTTCCACGAGCAAGCCGGGACGCCCCGCACGCAAGGCCCAACAATGATGGGTGGCATCCGGGTAGCGTCGCTTCCTCTCCGTGAGACGGCCCTCCGCACCATCCACCGAACCCAAGGCGGCCATCCAGGCGATGAACTTCGAACCGGAGACGAGCATCGAATCGCTGCATGGTTCTGCGACCGTGCGGAAAGTATCGGAAAAAGCGGGTGGGAGAGAGGTCATGGTTCAGTAATGCACCGTGGCAATGATCGGTAAGGAGCCGTTGAAGTCAACACAAAGGGAATGGTGGCCGTCGTTCGGGCGAAGCCGCTGTCATCTGACCGGGGGTCGAAACTGGTAAATTTCCCCTTTCTCCTCCGCCGGGCGGGGCCGATAAACGTATTACGATTCAAGGAGCATCCCACGGGTCAGGTCAGATTTCAACTGGAGGTCATGTGTCTGCATACAGCGCCATCATCAATGCCTTGGAGTTGAATCCGTCAATCATTGCTGATTTGGCGGACGAGTTTCCGGCCAGTGGCCGGAGTCTCCGCATCGTGCCGGGAAAGTGGTCGGCCCTGGAGCATGTCGCGCACTTGGCGCAGGTGGAATCCGTCTTCAATGCTCGGTTGCAGCAGATGCTGGAGAATCCGGGCGCGGCGGTCGTGCCCTACGATCCGGACCATGATCCGCAGTCTCTGGCCGGCGCCGATTGGGAAGATGTTCTGACGAAGTACCAATGGCAACGCGCAGAACTGGTTGGGGTGATGCGCGGACTGGATCTTGCCACATGGGAGAAGCCGGTCCCGCATCCGGGATACAACAAGTACTCCATTCGGATCATGGCGCGTCATATTGCATTGCACGATCTGCTGCACGGGTACCGGATTGAAGGACTGATGCTCGCTGTCGGGCAGCCTTGAGTGCAGAGGACGGTTTGATCTTGCTGGCCGGAAGCTTCGCGGGATATACTGCAGTGGTCTCAGAGCAACCTGGTGCAATTATGACAACCGCTCAGATAATCAGACGAATTATTGGCCCATAGCTGGTGGTGGTCGCGGCGGAGCGGTGCACTCAGAAGACGTCGGCGACCGGCCGGCGTCGTTTCGTTTATGGAGGCGCCAGATACTTCGTGACTGCGTCGGGATGATGAATTAAATACACACGTTTGGCCGGGCCAGTGACGCGTCTCTGTCAAAAACCCTCGCTTCGGGGCAGGCCACACATGAAAGACGAGCCAATGAACACTGAACCGCAATCCATTGACCCTGAACTCGAGGTGAAAGCCCCATCGAAGGGGCCTTCGTATGCCGAGCTCGAAGAGCAAGTCCTCAAGTTCTGGGAACAGAACCAAGTGTTCCCGGTGTCCATTCGTCAACGTGATGGGGCGCCGTCCTTTGTCTTTTTTGAGGGCCCGCCGACAGCCAATGGGAAGCCGGGGATTCACCATGTAATTTCCCGGACTATCAAGGACTTGGTCTGCCGCTACAAGACGATGAAGGGTTTCAAAGTCGAGCGCAAGGCCGGCTGGGACACGCATGGACTGCCGGTTGAGATCGAAGTTGAAAAAGAACTCGGCCTCGCATCGAAGGCCAAGATCATTGAATACGGCATCGACAAGTTCAATGCCAAGTGCCGCGAGTCGGTCTTCAGGTACAAAGATGAATGGGACCGCCTGACACGGCGGATCGGGTACTGGCTCGATCTCGAGCATCCGTACGTCACGCTCACCAACGATTACATCGAGTCGGTCTGGTGGATTCTGGCGCAGTTCTTCCAGCGCGGTCTCCTGTATGAGGGGCACAAAATCGTCCCCTACTGTCCTCGCTGTGGTACGGGACTCTCCAGCCATGAGGTGGCGCAGGGTTACCAGTCGGTCGTGGATCCATCTGTCACGGTCACCATGCCCCTGGCGGACGACCCGGCGACCGCGTTTTTGGTCTGGACCACAACTCCCTGGACCTTGATCTCCAACACCGCGTTGGCCGTCGGACGCGACATCGACTACATCCTGGCCGTGAAAGATGGACATCGCTACATCCTGGCAGAAACGCGTGCCCACGCGGTCCTGGGCGACACAATCACTGTTGAGCAACGTTTCACCGGGGCCGATCTGCTCGGGAAGCGTTACCAGCCGATCTTCCCGTTTTTCGCGGACGCACCGGGGGATAAGACATTCACCGTTCTGGAAGCAGATTTTGTTTCCACGGAGGATGGGACCGGCATCGTGCACATGGCGCCGGCCTTCGGCGCCGACGACTACGAGGTCGGCCGTCTCAATAATTTGCCGATCATCCAGCCCGTGCTCCCGGACGGCACTTTTGATGCGAAGATTACACCCTACGCCGGCCAGTTTGTCAAAGATGCCGACAAGCAGATCATCAAGGATCTGCGAGCGGCAGGGCGTCTGTTCGACGCCGGCCAGATTGAGCACACCTACCCGTTCTGCTGGCGTTGCGACACGCCGCTTCTGTACTATGCGCGCCGCTCATGGTACATCAAGACGTCGCAGTTCCGTGACCGTCTCCTCGAATTGAACCGCCAGATCAACTGGTATCCGCCGGAAATTGGCGAGAAGCGTTTCGGCGAATGGCTGGAGAACAACGTCGACTGGGCCCTGTCGCGTGAGCGGTTTTGGGGGACGCCTTTGCCGATCTGGGTGTGCGGGGCGTGCGGGCGCCAGACGGCGGTGGAATCGGTCGCCGATCTGAAGACGCGCGGATCGCATCTGCCGGAACCGCTGGATCTGCACAAGCCGCATGTTGACGGGGTGACACTGACCTGTGAGAACTGCGGCGGCTTGATGCACCGTGTTCCAGAGGTGATCGACGTCTGGTTTGACTCAGGCTCGATGCCGTTCGCGCAATGCCATTACCCGTTCGCGGGCAAAGAGTCGCTGGCGTCGCGCTTTCCCGCGGATTTCATCAGCGAGGCGGTTGATCAGACGCGCGGGTGGTTCTATTCGCTGCATGCGATCGCCGCGATGCTCGAGGATAAACCAGCGTTCAAGAACTGCCTCGTGATGGAGTTTGTGGTCGATAAGAAAGGACGCAAGATGTCGAAGTCACGCGGGAACGCCGTTGATCCGTGGACGGTGATCGCCAGCGATGGCGCCGACGCACTGCGGTGGTATCTGTTGTCGGTGTCGCAACCGTGGATACCGACACGGTTCGACGCCGATGCGGTGACAGAGACCCGGAACCGCTTTTTCGACACGTGGAAGAACACGCTGGCGTTCTATGAACTCTATGCCAGTATCGACCGGATAGAGGTCCCGTTGCTGCTGGAGCGTCCGCCATCTGCGAATGAATTCGACCGCTGGCTGAGATCGCGGCTGGCAAGTGTGACCGCATCCGTGGATCAGCGGTATGAAGCGTATGATCTGACTGGCGCCGTGCGTCAGATCGCCGACTTCACCGTTGATGATGTCTCCAACTGGTACGTGCGGTTGAATCGCCGCCGTTTCTGGGGATCGGGTCAGACAGAGGACAAGCTCGATGCCTTTGCCACGCTGGCGCGGGCGCTCTTGACCGTCAGCCAATTGGCGGCGCCAGCCGCGCCATTCTTCGCCGAACATGTCTACCGCCGTCTCTTGGGGGATCAGGGAGTGGTCGGATGGCCCGTCAGCGTCCATCTGACCGATTTCCCCATGCCGGATGCGAGCGCCATCGATCCCGATTTGGAGTCGCGGATGTCGGCAGCCCAGCGGGTGGTGTCGTTAGGGCGGGCGGCTCGGGCCAAGGCGCGGCAGAAGGTTCGGCAGCCGTTGACGGAGGCGGTGATCTTTCCGCCGGGTGACTGGAAGGCGGGGACCCTCGACGGGATGGCCGATCTGGTGGCCGGTGAACTCAATGTCAAGGCGGTGACCGTCAGAACCGACGCGGACCAGTTTGTCGCGTTTTCTATCAAGCCGAACTTCGCGGCTCTGGGATCGCGTCTCGGCGCACAGGTCCGGGAGTTGCAGAAATCTCTCAGCCGCTGGGACCGGTCGGCGATCGACAATTACCGACGACAGCAGGCCGCGACGGTCGCGCTGGCTGGGGGATCGGTCGAGCTTGGGCCGGGCGATTTGGTGGTGGACACGGCCGGGCCGGATGGGTATTTTGTCGAGTCTGACGGGCGCCTGATTGTGGCGATTGATGCGCGCCTGACGGATACACTACGTGCGGAAGGACTGGCACGGGAATTGGTCAACCGTGTTCAGCGTGCCCGCAAGGCAATGGGTTTGGAGGTCACCGACCGGATACGTCTGGCGGTACACTCGACCCCCCCGGTGCTGGCCGCTTTGCGCGAACACGCCGGGCGCATCAAGGATGATACGCTGGCCGTGGAATTCGGCCTGAGGGACGAAAAAGTGAATGGATTGACCGGACAGAGTGTCGATCTTAATGGGCAGGAAGCGACCATCATCATCGAGCGGTCGCCCGTATAGAGGCCAAACGTCAGACCCTGAGGAGAGAGGCCGTGAACAAACGCGACCTGAAGAAATTTGAAGAGTTGCTCTTGGCCAGACGGGCTGAGATTGTGGGAGAAATCGACTCCATTAAGAAGGCCTCGATGAACACCACGCTCACCGAGGCGTCGGGTGACCTGTCGACGCACAGTTACCACATGGCCGATCAGGGGACGGACGCCGAAGAGCGTGAGAAGTCATTCTATTTCGCCTCGAAATCGGGCCGTTTCCTCTACCACATCGACGAAGCGCTCCGCCGCATCACCGAAGGAACCTACGGCAAGTGTGTCACCTGCGGCCAGGATATCTCGGTGGCCCGCCTGGAAGCGGTCCCGCATGCACGTATGTGCATCTCCTGCAAGGAAAAAGAAGAGCAGGAGAAGATTCGATCCAACACCGATCACTGAGTTTCATTGCCCACGTCAATCTTAGCTTCCGCTTCCGGCGACTCTGTATCCGGCGCCCCCCTGCCGAGTCGGCAGGCTTTGATCATCTGGCTGGTGCCGGCTCTCATTGTCGTCTTGGACCAGACCACCAAGTGGATGGTCGCGACATTCATGGAGATTCACCAGACTGTTCACGTGCTGGGTGATTGGATGTGCCTGACCTATGTGCTCAATCCCGGTGGCGCCTTTGGGGTGCAATGGGAGCACCCGGTCACCTATTTCATTGCCGCCGCGATCGTGATCGGCTGGATTGTCTGGCACCTGTGGCGGCATGGACACGAACAGCATTTGTCCCATTTGGCGCTGGCCTTGATTTTGGGAGGAGCTGTCGGCAATCTCATCGACCGCTTGATCCTGGGGCAGGTGATCGACTTCATCGATGTCGAGTTCTTCGACATGCGGATACCGGCATTTGATTTTGGCGTGATCCATCATCCCGGATATGTCATGGATCGCTGGCCGACCTTCAATGTGGCCGATTCAGCGGTCACCGTTGGGGTGCTGGCGTTGTTGGTGACGCTCTGGCACGATCCGGTCATCGGCGCCGTCCGCCCGGGCGGGCAATCACAACAGATGTTGCCCCAAGATCGGGAAACACCGGCAGAAGAAATCGCTGAGACTGGGGATGAATAATCCCTCGACTGTGCGCTTCGCTCCGCGCGCCTGTCGGGGCTGCTCATGATTGGTAATCCCGACCATTATCAGTTCACCGTGGATGAGTCTGAAGCCGGAACGCGTGTCGATGTCTATCTGGCACGCCATCTGACAGATTCATCGCGCGCCCAAGTGCAACGCGCTGCGGCTGCCGGTGCGCTCCGTGTCAATGGTGCTCCCGCCAAAGTTGGGTACAAGATCCGCGAGGGAGATGCAGTCGATCTTCAACTCGTCCGGCCCGAAGATCCTGGCGTTCCCAAGGCCGAGGCAATCAGTCTGGACATTGTGTACGAGGACGATGCCATCGTCGTCGTCAACAAGCCAGCGGGGATGGTTGTCCATCCGGCGGTCGGACACTGGTCGGGCACACTGGTCAACGCCCTGCTGGGTCGCGGCGCTGTCGATGGATCGTTCGGACCAACCCAGCGTCCCGGCATCGTCCATCGTCTGGACAAGGATACGTCGGGGCTGCTGATCGTTGCTCGAACCGAGTTGGCGCACCGCCGCCTTGCCGAGCAGCTCAGGAACCGGACTCTGAAGCGGTCCTACTGGGCTGTCAGTTGGGGACATTTCCGATCCGAGATAACCGTTTTCGAAGGTGCGATCGGTCGCTCGGTCACGGACCGAAAACGGATGGCCGTCTCGGCATCCGGGCGTTCCGCCAAGTCGACGGCACGAGTTCTTGAGCGGTTCGATCTGGCCGACTTGATCGAGGTGACGCTGGACAGCGGACGGACGCATCAGATCCGTGTGCACCTCTCTCACGCCGGACATCCGGTCGTAGCGGACACACTATACGCGGGTGGGGAGCCGCACGTGAAGGGCGTCGATGCCCACCTTCGTCTCCTGGGTCGGCGGATGATCGAGACCATTGGGCGCACTGCCCTGCACGCGCGCACACTGGCTTTGATCCATCCCTTAACGGAGGAGGCTTTGAGTTTCAGTGCCGATCCCCCGCGTGACTTTCTCGGATTGGTGGACCTCTGCCGTGATCCCGGCCGCGCAGATCAGGCACACCTCGTCCGGTCTGCCAGGTAGTGTAAACATGTCTGTGTAGGTTAGTCGTTGTTGCGGACGAATCGAGGAGGCGCACAGTCGTGATCAACTTCTATGTCTACCTGGCCGTCATTGTCTGCGGCGCATCGGTTCTCGCGATTGAGTTGCTGGGCACTCGAATCATCGCCCCCTTCTATGGGGCTGGTCTCTATCTCTGGTCCGCGCTGATCTCGGTCACGCTTGCGGCCCTCAGCGCCGGTTATGCGATCGGCGGCCGCTGGGCCGATAGGGGCCCCAAACTCAGCCGTTTTTCTCTCATCATCGGAATAGCGGGACTGTGGGTCATGGTCATCCCGTGGCTGCGGATGCCAGTGCTGGCGCTCTCCGAAACAGCGGGACTGCGGGCTGCGGTGCTCATCACGGCTACGATTCTGTTCTTCCCGCCGCTCGCGCTTCTGGGGATCGTGAGCCCGTATGCGATCCGTCTTATGGCGTCGAGTCTGGGTGTGGTAGGGCGGACTGCGGGAAACCTCTATTCGGTGTCCACTGTCGCGAGTGTTGCCGCCGCCATTGCCACCGGCTTTTTCTTGATCCCCAACATGGGTGTCAGCCGCCTCGTCTTTCTGGTCGGGTTCGTGCTCGCCGCGACCGCGGTTCTTGGGTTCGCGATCCAGCGCAAGCCAAAATCCGGGCCAGCGGTACTGCTCGTATTGGCGGCTTCAGGCATGCTGGCGTATCGTGTGGCGCCGGCCGAGATGTCCGACCCGGACAACGGTCTGATCGCAGTCGAACAAAGTGCATACGGAGAAATCCGCGTTGTCGACCTTGAAGACACGCGGTACTTGCTCATCGACGGAGGTACGCACACCGGTATTGATCGCGACACCTGGGAATCCTGCTTTCCGTATATCCACGTGCTGGATATCACCAAGGGATTCTTCGACAGGCCAGGCGAGATGCTCCTCATCGGGCTCGGTGGAGGCTCTGTCGTCAAGTCATTCCAGCGTAGCGGCTGGCGCGTAGACGCTGTTGAGATCGATCCGGCCGTCGCGAAGATCGCTCGGAAGTATTTCGGGCTACAGCCCGCAGAAGCACTTGTCTATGAGATGGATGGACGGCAGTTTCTGATCACCAATGACAAGAAATACGATTTGATTGTGATGGATGCCTACGGAAGCAGCTCCATCCCCTTCCATTTGGTGACCGCCGAAGCACTCGGCCTGATCCGATCCCACCTCCTGCCGGGGGGGATTCTCGCCATGAATGTCGAAGCTGTGGGCTGGCACGATCCGATTGCCCGCTCGCTGGCGGCGACGGCGCATCAGCACTTTGACCACCTCAAAGTGCTGCCCATTGCCGAACCGCCAGACCAGTTTGGGAATCTGGTGCTTCTGGCCGCGAATCGGGCGTTGGACCTCAAGATCGAGCCGACCGTTCCGTCGGATCGCTTCTCTCCGGAATATGATCGGGCCCATGCCTGGGATAACCGATTTGAAGAGGACCTTACTGGGGTGCCTGTGCTCACGGACGACCTCAACCCAATCGACATCTGGACCGAACGCACGGGCTTTGAAGCAAGAAAAGGATTCCACGCGATGTTCGACAAGCAGGGGATTGCCTGGTAGCTACTTGCCATCCATCGGCTTGATTTCGCCACTCTCAAAGATTTGAACCGGGTGCCCCTCCAGCGTCTTGGGGATCTTGCGGCCCAGCTCGTCCGATGCCTTGATGACCAGCACGAGGATGCATGGTGTTCCGTCATCGAGCGCACCGACAGCTACACCTGCCACACCGGGGATCGCCATCAGTTCGCTGACGTGAGCCTCCATCACAATGTTGATATCGCGTTTTGGCATCGTGTCCCCACGCTTGTTCGGAGGTCCACAGGCACTCGTGCTGAAAAGTATCGCGACCAGGATCGCGGCGGCGATCGCTTTTCCATAGGGCATGTCATCAATCGTGAATGTATCCACTCTCCTGACAAAGTGCGTCGACGATAGCCTTTTTCCAAGCTGAATTCGCATAAAGAAGCCCGTCCCCGACGCAAGGTCAGGGACGGGCTTTGTCATGTTCTGTCTGACGAAAGTTACTGAACAGATAATCGATTAGTTCCCGACCATTGTGGCGCCGAAGAACGACAGGACCGGACCAATCGGATTTGCCACCGCGATGGAACTGCTGCCCGCAAAGAGCAAGCCGACAGCATTCGGGTTAGTGGTGACGTCTTGGACCATCAACGATCCCGAGTCGCCGCCCGCGAGGAACTTGCTGCCGCTATTGGCAACCAGGATCTGACCGGTGAACGTCTTGGTGAAGGCCGCTCCGCCCGCGCACTCGTTGTCATACGCGACGCTGATGGTAGCATTCAAGCCGCTGACCGAGCTACGCGTGAGCCCAGTCGTCCGGCCGCTCTTCTTGACCTTCTGACCGACGGAGGCAGCTACCCCCGTACCAGACTTCAGCACGCCGACTTCAAGGATCGATCCCGTCGTGCTGACCATGCCGCTGATCACGTTGGCGCTCGAACAATCGACGTTGCTGCCCGGCAGCGAGCTGGTCTTGACCAGCGTCGCGACGTTTTGGGCATTGGCGGCGTTGCAGCCCACGTCGATCAGTCCTGGCTGGGTGATGTAGTCGCCTGTCGTAGCCACGGTGCCGTTACCACCGGAAACGATATCGGCCTCGAACACGTGATAGTTGCTGAGAATCCGCTTGCTTGTGCCCACTTGAATCAATGAGCCCAGCGTGCCGCCACAGCAGTAGCCGTTGGCGAGATCTTTACGCCAGCCGCCGGATGTACCTAATTGAATCGGCGGAGTCTGTTTGGCCTTGTGACTGACGCCGCTACCCCTCATGGCAACAATCTTGTCGGTCAGGACGACCTTTACCGCAACACCTTCGATACTCAGGGGCGCCGCGTCCATGGCCTCTTTGGAGGTCACGAGGAGCATGATGGCTGGCTCGCCATTCTCGTCGAGCGTCGTGGCGGTGCCGATCACATCCCGCTTGGCCATGAGGCGTGGGGTGTTACGATCCTGAATGGTCATCACAGACTGAATCTTGGGACTCAGCCGGCCTTGGAGTTCATCCGAGGTCTGCCCGTTTTGCGAGGGCGCCAAAGGCGCGTTGTCTGTCCCAGAGCATCCCCAGATTCCGATCACTAAAGCAAGCGCGGCACCGGCGAGAATTAACCCCCGGTGGTGCGGATTGATGAATGAGCGCGTCATTCATTCCCTCCTACTGTGGAACGGTTAAGTTGCTGTGTAGCCCCCCCATAAGTGAGGGGAGACCGGTTCTCATACAGATAATGACAACAATCGGGGAATTCTGTCAAGAAGAAAGAAGAAGAAAATTGTGGGCGCGTTCACCGGTCGTATACAGCTTCTTGTGAGGATTGGAAATCGGGTGTTGAAGATCCACACATCTCTGTCCCTCGGAGAGCTGGGTGAATTCAAGGCCGCGATGCCGAAGGGCTTCTATGCACAAGCCCCGATCCGCGTGTCTGACGGCAGGAACCTTCAATGCGGCGATGGAGACGGCCGATGGAATTCGGCAAATTCAGGTCGCCGGGGAGGATCTGAGCAACCAGGGGCACATATTCGCAATTATTGGCGAAGCCTCAAAGGCGTCGGTGGCCCTGGAAGTTCTCCCGTCTCGGTCCTCTGTTCACAAGCATTCCCTGCTTAATGTATCCATCTTCGGCCTTGACAATTTCTGCCGATGATGTACCATTATGACAAACCCGGCCGGATTTCTCGGCTGGGACGTCAACCGATCACAGAACGGTGTTCCGGCGTCTGGGTGCAAGGCTTGGCTATCCGTTTCACTGTCGCTGTGATCAAGAAGAATGAACCTTAACATCGCTGGAGGAGCGCAGATGCGGAAAAGCACTCTGTGGGGTTTGCTGGCCATAGGAATGGTCAGCGCGATGGTCCTGTTCGGCTGTTCGCAGCAGTCCCCGCTGCAATCGGGAGACACGGTGTCCACACCTGGCGTGGCACCCCTTAATGATGATGGGGCGGTAATTCCGGGCGAGTACATCGTCGTCCTCAAGTCGGGCCAGTCCCAGGGACTTGGCAAACGTGCAGTGGCCGATGCCCTCAGTGTGGCGGCCTCTGCTGGCGCGAAGCCGCGCAATGTCTACAGCACGGTTCTTAACGGGTTTTCGGGCAAACTCACGGACGCCCAGTACCAGGCGCTCCTGACGAACCCGGCGGTTGATTACATCGAGCCCAACCGGACCATCCACATGATGGCCCAGACAGTGCCGTGGGGAATCACCAAAGTCAACGCCCCGCTGGCGCACGCACGTGGTGTGCGAGGTGCGACTGTGAAGGTTGGTATTATTGATACCGGTATCGACTACAACCATCCCGATCTGGCGGCCAACTACGCTGGCGGCATTGACTATGTCAACGGTGATAATAACCCGATGGACGATAATGGCCACGGCACCCATGTTTCGGGCACGGTTGCGGCCATCGATAACACTGTTGGAGTTATCGGTGTGGCTCCTTCGTGCCGACTGTACGGTGTCAAAGTTCTTGATGCATCCGGCAGTGGCACATTTGCCGACGTGATTTCGGGCATCGACTGGTGCGCCGCGAACGGCATGCAGGTTGCTAACATGAGCCTTGGCGCATCGTCCGGAACGACTGCGCTCCAAACTGCGTGCGACAACGCTTTGGCGGCTGGAGTTGTGATCTGTGCGGCCGCGGGCAACGGATATGGCGCCCCGGTGTCCTATCCTGCGGCGTACTTGTCATGCATTGCGGTTGCCGCCACTGATCAGAACAACAATCGGGCGTCATTCTCAAACATCGGTTCGCAGATGGATGTTGCCGCCCCCGGTGTGTCAGTCTACTCAACCTATCCGGGGAGCAGCTATGCCACGATGGACGGCACAAGCATGGCGACTCCGCACGCGACCGGTGTCTGCGCGCTGATCTGGTCAACCGGCAGTTACACAACTGCTTCAGCAGTTCGTACGCGCCTGACCAGCACATGTACCGACATTGGCTCGGCCGGATTCGACAACAGCTTCGGCAATGGCCTGATCAATGCTGATGCTGCGACCGCAGGTGGCGGCGGTGGCAATCAGCCGCCGGTTGCCAACGCGAACGGCCCATACAGTGGCACGGCCGGAACAGCGGTGTCGTTTTCATCGGCGGGCTCGAGTGATCCGGATGGTACAATTGCCAGCTACGCGTGGACGTTTGGCGACGGTGGGACCAGCACAGTGGCCAACCCGACGCACACTTACGCCGCGGCAGGCACCTACAGCGTGTCTCTGACCGTGACCGACAATCTGGGCGCGACCGGCTCCAATTCGACGACCGCGACCATCAGTAGCGGCGCCAATCAGCCGCCTGTGGCCAACGCGAACGGCCCATACAGTGGCACGGCCGGAACAGCGGTGTCATTCTCTTCGGTCGGATCGAGCGATCCCGATGGTTCTATCGCCAGCTACTCGTGGAACTTCGGCGACGGCGGGACCAGCACAGCGGCCAACCCGACGCACACTTACGCCGCGGCAGGCACCTACAACGTGTCTCTGACCGTGACCGACAATCTGGGCGCGACCGGCTCCAATTCGACGACCGCCACCATCAGCGGCGGCGGCGGATCGGATGTTGTGACGATTACGCGGGCGCAATACCAGGTGTCCAAGAAGAAGCTCACCGTGCGCGCCACATCGAGCCTGCAGCCGACACCGACGCTGACGGTCACGGGATACGGCACGATGACATGGAAGGGCACCAAGGGGTACTACGAACTCAGTAAGACTGTGAGCCCTGGTCCCACGTCGGTCACCGTGACATCCAGCCTCGGCGGATCAGCCACGCAGACCGTCACCAACAAGTAATCGACGCCCCGCACCCAGCGCCGAACGCTCATGGGGTTCTCTTCGGAGAACCCCATTGTTTTGAAGACAGGCACGACACTTCGGCCCGGACTGAATCCACCAAGGCGGCCTTGTGTTAATGACCAGGGGGGCCGTACCATAAGCGGTTCTTGGTCGATGTTCGGGATGAGACCTTCCCGGCGACCTGACTGCCAGTGAAGGTGATGTGAGGGCGCAGAACCGCATGGATCAACGCTTCATCCGAAACTTCTCGATCATCGCCCACATCGATCACGGCAAGTCCACACTCGCGGACCGGCTGCTCGAACTGACGGGTACGATCGATTCGCGGAAAATGCGCGCGCAGGTCCTGGACGACATGGACTTGGAGCGGGAACGCGGCATCACGATCAAGGCCCACGCCATTCGGATGAACTACAGGGCAACGGATGGCTCGGATTACGTGCTCAATCTGATCGACACACCGGGGCACGTGGACTTCAACTACGAGGTCTCGCGTTCGCTGGCTGCCTGCGAGGGAGCGATTCTCGTTGTCGATGCCGCGCAGGGAATCCAGGCGCAGACGGTGGCCAATGCCTACCTCGCCATCGAGGCGGGGCTGACGATCATTCCCGTGCTGAACAAGATCGATCTGCCGTCAGCCGACCCGGAGCGGCACGCCGCCGAAGTCGCTGATCTGCTGTCGTGCGAGCCCAAGGATGTGCTGCGCGTGTCAGCCAAGTCGGGTCTGAACACCGGGCAACTGCTGGAGGAGATCATCCGCCGCATTCCGCCGCCGTCGGGCGATCCCGCCGCCCCGTTTCGGGCGCTGGTCTTCGATTCGGCGTATGATGTTTACCACGGAGCCGTGGCGTACGTCCGTGTGGTCGACGGGACGCTTACAACGGGCGAACGGGTTCGCTTTTTCGCGCATCCGGGCGAGCACGAGACCGATGAAATCGGCGTGATGCAGTTACGGCATGTGCTGACGGGCACGCTCGCGGCCGGGGAAGTCGGTTATGTCACCGCGCACATCCGCGATGTGCACGAGGCCCGCGTGGGCGATACGATCACGACCGTGACCTGCCCCGCCGCCGCGCCGTTGCCGGGATTCCGCGTGGTCCAGCCCATGGTCTTCTCCGGGCTGTATCCGGCCGATTCTGAGCGGTTTGGCGATCTGCGGACGGCGCTGGAAAAGCTGCGGCTCAACGATGCGTCGTTGTCATTTGTCCCGGAGCGGTCGTTGGCGCTGGGATTCGGTTTCCGTTGCGGATTCTTGGGGCTTCTGCATCTGGAGATCGTGCGGGAACGTCTGGCGCGCGAGTTTGACCAGGCGATTGTCGCCACGGTGCCGAATGTCGAGTACCAGGTGACCATGAACGGAGGGTCCACGCAGGCCATCGACAATCCCGCCGACATGCCCCCGCACGGGCAGTACGAATCCATCGCGGAACCGTATGTACGCATGCACGTTGTCTGTCCTGCTTCGTGGGTGGGCGCAGTGATGACGCTCTCGACCGGCAAGCGGGGGCTGTATCTCAATACTGAGTATGTGGCGGGTGGCCGGGCCCGTCTGGTTTTTGATATGCCGCTGGCCGAGGTCATCTTCGATTACTATGACCGGTTGAAGTCGGTGACGCGAGGTTACGGTTCGCTCGACTACGACTTCCTCGAATTTCGCCAGAGTTCTCTCGAAAAACTCGAGGTCCGTTTGAGCGGGGAGACCGTCGATGCGCTCTCCCTGATTGTCCCGCGCGATTCCGCCTTCCGCATCGGCAAGAAACTGTGTGAGGCGCTGAAGGAACTGATTCCCCGTCAGCAATTCGAGGTGATCATCCAAGCCGCCATCGGCGGCGGCAAGCCGATCGCACGCGAGTCGATCAAGCCGTTGCGCAAAGACGTGACCGCCAAACTGTATGGCGGCGACATCACGCGCAAACGCAAGCTCCTCGAGAAGCAGAAGGTCGGCAAGAAAAAGATGAAGCGCATCGGGCATGTCGATATCCCCCCCGAAGCGTTCTTCGCGGTGCTGAAGATCGGGGAGTGATACGCGATCAGCAACGTGTCAGGAGATCGTTGTCTGATCCTGCCTGTCTTCGGAGCGGTAGTTGACGGCGATATAGTCGTGAATGTTGATGCCTTCAACTTTCGGGTCGAGGATTTCAGCGATGTGGATGGTCTCTTCTGCTGCTGTTGTTTCCCGGGCCTTCAGACGGAGGTGGGAGCGGATTGGGTTGCCATCGCGGTCGCGGATGATGAGGACTTCGGGGGCAAAGGGATCGTCAGGAACATTGTGGGTGACAACCGCCACAGCCCCGTCGGACAATCGCGCCAGGGTGCCGACCGGGAATAACCCGAGGACATTGATGAACGCTTTCAGGATCAGAGGATCGTACCACTGGCGTCCCTTGTAGACGATGCGCTTCATGGCCTCGTCTGGGGGGGTCGGGACTTTCTGGTAGACACGGCCGGCTGTCATGGCATCGAAGACATCACACAACATGATGATGCGCGAGTAGAGGTGCAGTTCACGGGGCCGGCTGAGCGTGGGGTACCCGCTGCCGTCCATTCGCAGGTGGTGCTCGAAGGCGCCCGCCATGGCGGTGCCGATCTGCGCGTCGATGTGACGCATGCTGGCGAGGGTCAGCGCGCCGAGCGTGGGGTGGCGTTTGATCTGGGCCCAGTCGTTCTCGTCGAATTCCTCCGGTTTGCGGATCAATTCCTGCGGCAGTTTGACTTTGCCGATGTCATGGAACAACGCCGCCATCCCAAGCTGGGTCAGCCGCACACGGCCCAGCCCCAGCCGCATGCCGACGGCGATGGAATAGATGGCAACATTGACCGAGTGGTAGTAGGTATAGTCGTCGAATTCCTTCAGCGTGGTGAACTCAAGGAGCATCTCTTCGTCGTTGGCGATCGTATCGATCAACTGGTGGACGATCCGTCGTGTGGCCGATGCGTCGAAGGAGTTTCGATCACGGACATGTTCCCAGTATTCCTGCACGACGGATTCCGTCCGGTGGAAGAGCGCATGGGCGCGACGTTTTCGCAGCACGATCGGATCGGTGTCGCCGGGCTGTTCCATGGCCAGCCGTTCACTGGTCTTGGGAGCCAGCGGGGTAATGGTGACGCCAGTTAATCCCAGTTTCGTCCAGGTTTCGGCCAGCAATTCATACGGTCTCTCGGCGCGGACGTCGCAACTCGCCAGAGCCAGAAGCGCCTGATCGAGGTCGCCCGGCGGGGGGTTAACGCTAATTGTTATGCCTCCCAGTTGCAGGTTGGTGAATCGGCCGGCCAGCGACCGCCCGAAGGAGAACTCGCGGTCGTAGTTCAGACGCTGGCCGTTAAAGAAAAAATAGTCGTTCTGATACGTGATAACACAGTCGGCGCCGGTGGCAAAGACAGCGGCGAGCGCAGCGGTCAGTTCCTGGCGGCGCGACTTGTACGCGTTATTGTTCTCGTCGTAAACCCCGGCCGCACGCCATGCGGCGAAGAGCGCTTTGAGCACGGGCAGCGCGAGGATGGATGGCTCCGCGGACGTAGACGTTGCCGGGGGAATGGCCGGTGGTTCGACATGGCTCACTACAAGACGCATCATGTGTCACCTTCCTCGCGCGTGTCACCGTTTGTCTGGACGGGTACGGACGTTTGGTCCGCCGGGACGGATTTGAAGCGGAGCGCTTGTTGCGCGGCCTGCGCGATCTGACGGTTGTGGTGTCGCCCCAAGATTCCCAACTCCGCCGCCACAGGGCCGCTGCGGCACCAGCCGAGGGCCTGGATCGCGGCTAGCCGGACCGGCAGCCAGCGGCGTCGGCCAAACCACGGCGACCGTTTGGCCAGTGCCAGCAACTTGCCGGCGGCTTTTGCTCCGCCCGCGCGGGCGTAAGCCTGGAGCAGTTCCCGCAGTTCCTCGGGGTCGTTGTCCGTCAGATCGGGCTGATCAATCAGCGACTGGAGTTCGCTGGTGGCGTGACCATCGTGATCGCCGCCAATGGATTTCAACGCCTTGAGGCGCAGATCGCGGTCGGAGTCTTTCAGGAATTGCAGCATGATCCGCCCGGCATCGGGGCTTGTGATCTTCTTGAGCGCTTTCAATGTCCCGAGGCGGACCCGTTTGTCATGGTGGCTGGCCGACTTACGGAGGTAATTGATCACGCGCTCGCCGCCAATCTCACCCAAAACGATGGCGACATTGCGGACAACATACCAGCGCTTGTCGTAGACAAACGCGCCGATCAGGTCGACGCCTTCGCGTCCGTTGGTTGCCAGCACATCGCAGACCATCTTGCGTGCCGCCCGGTGCTCCAGCGTGGAGAGCATCGCAGTGATCGGCTTGAGCGCCGTTGCGCCGAACGATTCGAGGAACTGCTTCATCTCGGTCAAATCCATCTGTGGATTGGCATTCAGGTATTGCGTCAGCCGCTCGAAATGATGCGGATCGCCGGCAGAGATGATGGCCGACTGCAGTCGCTGCTGGAGATTCGGGGAAATGTCAGAGGGCGACGACTGCCATCCGGCCATGATCCATCGTGCCATGTCCCACGCGTCGACCCTGACGGCGTGTTCGAACTGTCGCTCGGTCATGTTGATGGCATCATTCTGGATCAAGGCATCGCCGGTCCCACGGATGATCTCGAAGAGAATGCCGAGCCCGAGTTGTTCGGCGGCGCTCTCCGGCTCCGGTTCGGCGTATGAAGCAATCTCGGCCTGCTCCGCCTGCGACAATCCGACAACGTCGCCGAACACGTTCAGGACGTAGGCGAACCGTTCGCCCTGTTTGCCGCCGTACGGCCCCTGCAGCAGCTGACTCTCATCACCGGTGTCTGCTTCACCCGGTGTCTTCTTGGCGTTGATGACAAAGCTGCGGTGTCGTGACTCGAGTTGTGCTTCACTGGCCGCGTTGATGTAGGTTCCGTTGACAACACGGTCGATCGTATAGTGCCGGATATGGGAAAGCCCGGCCTCCCACAGGCGGTTGGCCACGTCGACCGCCACGCCCGCGGCCGAAAACGCCTCGGCCATCACTGTCAGGAAACGATCGGTCTCGTCCCGGTCTACGCCCGGCTCGAAAGCGATCTCACGAATTCCATCACGAAAGAGGATGTAGGCCAGGTTGTCTTCGGTGTTCTGGCGTTCGCAGGCCGGGTTGCCATCATAGGTAAATCCCTTGTCGGTCGTGACCAGGACGAAGCGTCCGTTCGCGTCTAAGTGCTTCGACAAAGCATCGAAGAACTTCTGGCGGAATTCGGCCGGCCGGGGATTGGTTGGCGGATACAGGCACACGGTTTTCACCGCGCGCTCCCAAGTGGAACAGAACTCGACCACGGATGCCATGCATGGATCGCCCGTGGCCGCATTCTTCGGCTGCGGCGTCGTGTCGAAGTCGATGAAATTCTTCTCTGTCATGCCGTTATTGACTTGTATCGGCGATGAGAGGGTGGTCGATGACCCACCCGGTTATGCCACTTTGTTCACCGGATGGTATCGCCGTGCGCGGCCAAGCCGGTCGGCCAACTGGTTGAGACGGTCGCGTAGGAGGGCGAGGTCATCGTGATGGTTTAGAAACTCGTCCATGACAGCCCCGACTCGTACCTGTTCTTCGTACGCTTGTCGCGTAGGAGATGGAATCGCCGAGGCGTCCGGATTGCCAGTTTCTTCGCCATTCGACTGGCGCACCTGCAAGCGCATCTGTTGCGCGGTCTCGGCGGCGCCATTGCGGACGGCGACTTCAAGAATCGCGGGATCATCGGAGTTGGCATTGAGAATGGCGTTGTAGATTGGCGCCCGGGGTCCTGTGACCATATCCTCCAGCTCCGGATTCTTCTGTAATGCAGCATGGATCAAATCGGAAGCCCGTATCCTGCCATTGCCATCGCGATCGAGCGCGGCAAAGACCTCGGCCGGTCCGCCAAACTCGGACTGCGTGAGTTGGCCGTCGCCGTCCCGATCCCGCTGCCTTACCTCCTCAGCGAAGTGTTCTGTTAGCATCTCGGAGAGTGTGTCCAGTTTGCCGGCTGAAGTGGGCGCGGTATTCGGAGTGAGGTTTTCGGACAAATGGTCGCTTGGGGCACTGCTCTCCGGGTTTGGCAACACCGGCCTGTGGCGACTTGACGAACCGCTTCGAGATCCAGTCTGCCGGATGGCAGACAGAGTATAGATGGCATCCGCTATGTGCATGACCCCCGCCCCAAACACCTGTGGATGGGGAATCCATACGCAAATGCCGTTCCCGATGGCGCTCGATTCAAACTTGTGATGTGCCCTGAAAGGTGCTGCTGTCCAAGATCTTACGGATTGACAGATGGGCACGGAGCCGACGGTGGATCCGGGGGCGCGGATAGTATGGGATCGGCGCCATACTCGTGATGTTTCCACTGTGTTGTCGGCGGATTTGGCATTGCTCTGTGTCAGATGGCAGACTACTCTGCCATGCGATGAGATGCCGGCTCGTAAAGAATGCCCTCGCGGTCGTCTTTCTCTTCATTGCAACCATTGCTCTGGCTGGGGGCAGCTATAACGAAGATGTGCCAACGGATTCGTGGGTTTACAACGCCGTGTTTGAATTGTCGTCGAGGGGGGCGTTCGGCGATCTGCTGCTGCACACGCGCCCCTATTCACGCGGGGATGTTGCCGATGGCCTGCGCGCCATCGTGACCCGTGATTCAGTGCTGACAACCGGTGAGTGGATTCTCGTGGAGAAGCTGCGTCGGGAGTTTGCTGAAGAGCTGTCCCTCGAAAAAGGTTTGAGAAGCGACACGAGTCAGTATGTCCGGTTGGGGGGAGGGCCCACGGCGCGCAGTGACCAGAGTCGGCATGTCTACGCCAAGAATCGTGCCGGCCTTGACGCGATTGGGAGCTTTGGAGTTGGCAGGACGTTCGCT
This sequence comes from Candidatus Zixiibacteriota bacterium, assembly GCA_036170655.1. GTDB lineage: Bacteria > Zixibacteria > MSB-5A5 > WJJR01 > WJJR01 > JACRMA01. Next base: position 25,594 of record JAVHPP010000110.1, read on the forward strand.
GCCCGCATGCGTGTGCGTTTCGATACCGATGGTCGGCAGGACACCCAGTTCCACGGGGAGTACTGGAAACAGAAGTTCACCGCCTGGGTCGAGCAAGCCGTGATGACCTTACGCTACCGTCGCGTCCGCGTCGCATTTGGCCGGGAGTATTGGCGCTGGGGGAGGTCGCCGAATGACGCCATGCTCATATCCGACCACGCACCACCGTTTGACGGGCTCCGTGTTGCCTATCGGGCGCCAACTTGGGCATTCTCTTTCTATGCCACTATGCTGGATTCGATGCGCGTCGTCTCGGGCAGCGCGAATCGTTATCTGGTCGGGCATCGTTTTGATTGGCGACCGCGACACAATCTGGAACTGGCGGTATCGGAAGTCATCGTCTATGGCGGTGTCGGCCGGCCGTGGGGATGGATCTACCTGAACCCGGTCCTGCCCTATTACTGGGAGCAGTTGAACGGTCCACACACCAACGACAATCCGCTCTGGAACCTTGAGATCTCCTGGAGGCCGCGCCGCTGGCTGGAGTTGTACGGCGAATGGATGATTGACGATTTCCAGATCGATTTTGCCAGTGAGCCGCAGCAGATTGGCGTGCTGGCCGGTGTCGTCTGGTCCGGGGGACCGGGGGGACGGTTGTCGGTCAATGCGGAATACGAACGCATCAACACGTTCGTCTATGGTCAGGCGCTCCCTTACAATCGTTACTTCCACGACTACGATCTGAACAACAGACCCATCGGCATTGGCTCGAACTTGGGGACTGATGCGGACCGTCTGACGGTACGGCCTCTCTGGCACCAGTCGCGACTACTCGATCTGAGAGCGGCGCTGGAATATGTCCGGCATGGAGTGAATCAGATCGACTCTGTGCAAGAAGTTGCTGTCCCCAAGGGCTTACAGTTCCCGTCGGGTGTCGTTGATCGCCACCTGACAATCGGCGTCGGAGGCCGCTTTCAGGCAGGCGGTAACCTTGTGTTCGATGTGCTGGCAGGGTACGAGCATCGCACCAACATTGGGAATCAAAGAGGCGTTGATCAGCAGGGGGGCTTCCTGCAACTGCGATTTGTCGCCCTTATGTGGAAGACATTTGGGGTGTGACATGGGGCGTGTCTGTTGCGAGGTCATGGCCCCGGCCAAGATCAACCTTGGGTTGCAGGTCATTGGCCGGCGTCCGGACGGGTACCACGATATTCTGACGACATTCGTCGCCATCAACCTCTACGATCACCTCATTTTCACTCGTCGCATAGCGGGCGGTGTATCGCTTGAAGCCGTGAATCCGGATCGTGACCGGGGGGGGACGCAAGGCTTCCCCATCGGCGAAGACAACCTCATCATGCGCGCTGTGAGGCTGGTCGAACGGGAAACGGAGCTGCATGCCGACCTTTTGATTTCCGTGCGGAAACAAATACCAATTGCCGCCGGGCTGGGCGGGGGATCGTCTGATGCTGCAGCAACCCTTCTCGGGCTGAAGCACCTCTACGACCTGCCGGTGTCCGAGCGGAAGTTGGCAGACTGGGCTGTCCGTTTGGGGTCGGACGTGCCGTTTTTCTTGAATTCATGGGCAGCGGAGGGACGGGGACGGGGTGAAAAGTTGCGGCCGATCCGGCTTTTTCGGGACTGGTGGGTCCTCATGGTCACCCCCCGCATTTTTTTGTCTGCCAAGGATGTCTACGAGGGATTGGACTTGACTTACGGAGCTGGGGCGGCTGATTTTAGTGGTTGCCGCGACAGGGGTAGCTTCCTTGCCGCCCTCCGCCGAGCCCACAATGATCTGGAATCAGTGGTGATTCGCCGGATACCAGAAGTACAACAGTGGCGGGACAGGTTGCGAAAAATTGGCGCGGAGAATGTCTTTGTATCTGGGAGCGGCCCAACGGCTTTTGGCGTGTTCTTGAACAGGCCGACCGAGGGGGCTGTACAATTGTTGCGCAAAGCGGGAATGTTGTCGCAGGTTATCATGGCTCGCCCCGTCGACACTCCCACTGCGCTGGTGGTTCTATAGGTCGTCACCGCGAAACGGACAGTTGGCTCATGATGGCAGTGTCGTCGATCGGGAGGAGCGGCCAGTGGAAATCACTGAAGTGCGGATCACGCTGCGGAACGAAGACAAGTTGAAGGCGTTCGCCAATGTCACGTTCGATGGTGAGTTTGTCATTCGGGGGTTGAAGGTCATTAATGGAAACAGCGGATATTTCGTCTCGATGCCCTCAAGGAAGCGCAACGACGGCACACATCAGGATATCGCCCATCCGATCAATAACCGTATGCGCCAAAGGATCGAAGATGCGGTGCTCTCCGCGTATGAGAGTGAACTAAAAGCGGCCGCGAGTCGTCCGGCAGGGGACCGTGGGTTGCCCGGAGGCAGTGCCGCGTCCGACCAGAACGAGACGAAGGAATCCAGCACGAGCGAGACGACTGCCTCGCCATCCCCGACGTCGGGCTAACCCCGCAGGTTGGCGGGGGGATTCCCCAGGCACGAGAACGGGGTTCCACGTGTTCCCCATGGCGAAAACTGACGCTTGTTAGAGAGCGGATGTCGTAGGGATGGCAGACGGACTGAGACAAGACCAGGGCAAATGAGCGGGAGCATCAATCATCGATTGTCGAATCAGCGAGGCGCTTTCGACTGGGGCGTCGTCAAGCGGTAAGACACGGGCCTTTGGAGCCCGCATTCCCAGGTTCGAATCCTGGCGCCCCAGCCAGGATCAGATCACGGTTCGGACCGGCGGACAAGAACAACTATGAGTAATCATCTCAAGATCATTTCTGGCAATGCCAACCGTCCGCTGGCGCAGAAGATCGCCAACCACTTGGGGCGGCCCTTGGCCGCTTGCACCGTGAGGCAGTTTTCCGATGGCGAGGTTTTTGTTCAGATCGACGAGAATGTGCGCGGATCGGACCTGTTCATCATCCAGTCCACGAATACACCAGCGGAGAACATCGTCGAGCTTCTGATGATGATCGAGGCCGCCCGCCGCGCATCGGCGCGGCGCATCACGGCCGTAATTCCCTACTATGGTTATGCCCGGGCGGATCGCAAGGATCAGCCGCGTGTCTCCATCACCGCCCGTCTGATCGCAAACCTGATCACGACAGCGGGCGCGGATCGTGTGCTGACCATGGATCTTCACGCCTCGCAGATTCAGGGATTCTTTGATATCCCCTCCGATCATTTGTATTCGTCCATCGTTTTCAACGAATTTTTTCTGAAGTTGGGGGTAAAAAACCCTGTGGTCGTGACCCCGGATGTGGGATCGATCAAGATGGCGCGGGCGTTCGCCAAGACCCTGTCCTGCGGACTCGCGATCATCGACAAACGGCGCCCGCAGCCAAACCGCGCGGAGGTTCTCAACATCATCGGCTCCGTAGAAGGCAAGACGGTCATTCTCCGGGATGACATGGTTGATACGGGCGGCACGCTGACAGAGGCAGCCCAGGCGGTGAAGGATGGCGGGGCGCTTTGTGTGTACGCGTGCTGCACTCATCCCGTGCTTTCGGGGAGGGCGCTTGAGCGCATCGCCCATTCGCCGATCAAACGTCTGGTGGTCGCCGACACGATCGATTTGAGCGCGCGCGATCTGCCCGACAAGGTCGAGGTCGTGACAACAGCGCCCCTGTTTGCGGAAGCCATCGGGCGCATCACGCACGAGGAATCAATTTCGGAATTGTTCGATTCGCTCCCCGGCCCGGCCGAAGAGACCCCCGACGTGTCCGAACGTCTGCTGGAAACGGACCGGAGCGACAGGACCCACCGCGGGGCGTGATCGGGAACTGTCTGGGGAAGAATCGCGACCCCGGAGGACCCGCTGCCCTGACGACAGAAGGAGAAAGACCTCATGAAAGCTGTACCGCTCACTGTCTACAAACGCGAGGAGACCGGGAAAGGGGCGGCCCGCAAGTTGCGCGCCACAGGCACCATTCCCGGGGTACTCTATGGTGAGCATGAGCCGCCGGTTCCTCTGCGTTTGAATCAGCATGAAATCACGACGATTCTGCAGAAGTCGACCTCCGAGCACATTCTCATCGACTTGAACATCGCCGACAACGGCGGCGGGACGATGATGGCGCTGGTCCGTGACGTCCAGCACGATCCGATCACCGAAGCCATCCTGCATGTCGACTTTCTGCACATCTCGCCGGTCCGCAAGATCCGCGTCACCGTGCCCGTGCGTCTCAGGGGAATCCCTGACGGCGTGAAAAACTTTGGCGGTATCCTGCAGCACATTACCCGCGTGCTCGAAATCGAATCGGTGCCGGCAGATATCCCGGATCTGATTGATGTCGATGTTTCGGGCATCGGCATCAGCGACAGCATCCATGTCCGCGACGTCCAGCTCGATCGTATTACCGTGCTGACGCCATCCGACCGCACGATCGCGTCCGTTGTTCCGCCCACCGTGATCAAAGAAGTCGTGCCGGTCGCAGAGGCGGCGGCCGTGGTCGAAAGCGCTGCGGGAGCGCCGGAAGTCATCACGGAGAAGAAGGAAACCGAGGAAGAAGCCGAAGGCGCCGACGAAAAGAAGGGCAAGAAGGACAAGGACAAAGACAAGGACAAGAAAGACAAAGACAAGAAAGACAAAGACAAGGACAAGAAAGACAAAGGCAAGAAAGACAAGGGAAAGTAGCCGGCCATTTGTTGTCACGCGGTCTGCGATCAAGGCTGGAAACCACGTGCTGGTTCTCCAGCCTTTGTGTTGGCGCGGGTTGGAGATGAATGATCCCACAGCGTGAGTCCGGCTTCCGGAAGCGCGCCGCTCCGCACGAGGAGCATCAGCGTATTGCTTACGTGAGAGAGATTCAGGGCCGATCCCGATGAAACTCCGCACCATCGCACGCATGCTCTGGACGTTGCGGGATCCTTACCGGCCCGTGCTGGCGCAGATTGTGGTCACTCGCCGGTGCAACCTCAGTTGCGGGTACTGCAACGAGTACGATAAGGTCTCCACTCCGGTCGAGACAGCGCTCCTGAAGCGATACATCGACCACCTCGCGGGCTTGGGGACGGGTATCATCACTTTCACGGGTGGCGAAACGCTTCTCCATCCCGACCTCGACGAGATCATCGCGTACGTGGTCTCGCAACACATAGTATGCACATCGATCACCAATGGCTTTCTTCTCTCAGCAGACTGGATTGAAAAGATGAATCGGTCCGGGCTGGAGCTGCTTCAGGTTTCCATCGACAATCTCGACCCCGATGAGACATCACAGAAATCCTTCAACCTGCTGAAGAAAAAGCTCCTGTTGCTCAAACAACACGCCCGCTTCAAGATCAATATCAATGCGGTGCTTGGTTCCGTCGCGCCGGACCAAACAAGAACACTGGTGAAGGAAATCCAATCACTGGGATTCTTTATGACTGTCAACCTGTTGCATGACGATGGTGGATTGCTGAATCGCGGACTGCTCGAACAACAGGACCTGAAGGCCCTGTTCTCGGAGATTCAGAGCCACCGCCGGCGCTCGTTCACCCATCGTTTTGGCGAGGGGTGGGAGTATGAGATGATCCGAACCGGCCGCAGCGACTGGAAATGCCGGGCCGGCGCGCGGTATCTTTATGTTGATGAAAATGGTATTGTTTCTTATTGTAGTCAGCGGCGCGGCGAGCCCGGCATTCCCTTGCTTGAATACGGCCGGACGGAGACGCAACGATACTTTGTCGAACGGAAGGGTTGTGAGCCGCAGTGCACCATCTCCTGCGTCCGCCGGGCGTCGGCTCTGGATCGTTTCCGGTTTCAGGAGAAGGCAGTCATTCCGCCTCAACCGGCGCCGGGGTGCGCGGCCCCTTGCGAGTGCGCGACGAGTTCACAGCCGTAGTATTCGTACTTTGTGCTGAAGCCCGTGTGGCTGCGCGGCCGGCAGCGGGGACTAACGGAACCTGAGATGTACAGCCGGTGCATTGTGCTGATCAGCGACGGCGCCCGTCCGGACGTCATGAAGCGGCTGCTTGACGCCGGTGAGTTGCCGCAGTTCAAGAAGCACATTGTTGACCGCGGGTGTTTCCGGACCGCACTCAGTGTGTTCCCCAGCACGACCGGGCCGGCGCATATCCCATTCATCACGGGTCTTCATCCCGGCACAGCCAACGTGCCGGGATATCGATGGCTCTCGCGCACCGCGTGTGATGCAGGACCAGCGGGCGACGGTCGGCACCGTTCCTACAACGGGCCGTCGGGTATCCGGTTCGCGCGGGATCTCGATCCGGAGGTTGTCGGGACACTCTTCGAGCATTTCCGGAATCCCACCAGCATTTTTGAACCGGTTGATCTCTGCCGTGAGTCCCGGCTGTACCGTCTGGTCTGGCGGCGCATGTTTTACACGATCCGCGCCCATTACACGCACAACTGGCGTCCCGTTGATGATCTCGTGGAACGGACCATTCTCCACCGTCTTAATGCAGGCAGCGACTGCATTGTTGCCACTTTCTTAGGAGTTGACGAGTATTCGCATCTTGTCAGCCCATTCAGCGAGGAAACCGTTCTCGCTTACAAGGCGTTCGACCGGGCAATCGGACGAATTGCGGAGGTGTTGCACCGTCTGAGTATCTACGATGAGACCGTGCTCGCGGTCGTTTCGGATCACGGTTTGACTCCCACACAGGTGCACATCCCGCTGGCTCAACTGGTCGAGGATGGCGGCTTGAGGCCGCTTTACTATCCCAAAACCTGGAGACGCAACATTGGTTCGGCGGTCATGGAGAGCGGCAATGCCATGGCGCATATCTACTTCCGCCGGGACGGCTGTTGGGGTGATCACTGGACCTACGGCGAGATGATTCGCGACGGGGCCGTTTCCGAGTTGATCTGCCGCCTGAAAGAATGTCCCGGAGTGTCGTTCATCGGGTGCCGGACAGATACAAACAGCGTTATGCTGGCTGATTCACAAGGAGCCATACACTCGCGGGCGGAGAATGGGACATACGCCATCGAAGTATCCGGCACCGGCGTTTTGACGGGGCATCCGACGGGAACATGGACTGCGTGTGATCTGCTCGATAAGACCTTCGATGATATGTACCCGGATGCCGTCAATCAGCTTCACAAGCTTCTGGCGTCACCGCGCTCCGGGGATCTTGTGATCTCCACCGATCCGGGATACGACCTGCGGCTCAAGCACGAGTGGCCGGAGCACAAAGGCTCGCATGGATCGCTCCACCGTGAGCACATGCATGTGCCCTTTGCGCTCAGCGTTCCCGTCGAAGACGGCAGGACGCGTACGGCGGATATGTACCCCACACTGCTGAATCTCCTGGACAAACACCCGCATCGTCCGGTCGAAGGGCGTGTGCTGGAGCCGCTTGAGGCAGTGCCTGCCTATTGACCACTGCCGCGCGAGGCGCGGGGTCGGCTAATTCCGCATGTCAGGATTTGCAGGGGCGAGCCGGTAGGTCGCCTTCTTCTCACGCTGTCAGGTGGCACCATAGCAGGTTCGCGCTGCCGGTGCGTAGAAAGGCGACCCCACGCTACAAGGGCATGCACACCGATTCCGGCGTGGCGCTTGACCGTCCGGGGATCGCCCAGGCGGACTGTAGGCAAAGGAAATGGCCCAAAGCGTCGATATGATATGAGAAGGTATTACGAGAGACGCGGCTCGCTTGAGCACGACGAGTCGAGTGCGGATTGCTATGACCCAGACGCCCCACCCACGAATTGGCGACCTGATCCTAGCGCGCGGCCTGATCACGACAGATGAGCTGCGGGCCGCGATGAAAGAGCAGAAAACCACGGGGCGCCGCCTTGGCGAAATCTTGGTGGCGGCGGGGAAGATCACACCAGCCGATCTCGTCGATGCCCTCAGTGAACGGTTGGGGATTCCCAAGATGACGATCAAGGGGATCGTCGCCGATCCGGAAATCGTCAACATCATCCCGCTCCCGATCGCCAGGAAACACAAGCTGATCGCGCTCCTTCGCATTCATGACCGGCTGGTCGTGGCGATGGCCGACCCGCTGGACATGGTGGCCTTCGATGAAGTGCGCTTCAAGACCGGCCTGATGATCAACCGGGTCATCGCCACACCGGAGGACATTGAAGCCGCCATTGCTCAATTCTACAACGTCGCCGACAACGTTGAACAAGTCGTTGGCAACATCCCGGCAACGCCGCAGGGAGCCACCGTGGCATCCACCGGTGAGGAAGCACCCGTTGTGCGTCTGGTTGAGGTCCTCCTGACCGAGGCCATTAAACAGAAGGCATCCGATCTCCACATCGAGCCGGACCTGAATCTTCTGCGTGTGCGCTTTCGCGTCGACGGAATTTTGCGGGAGGAAGCCCAGCCCCCGGCGCACATGCACGTGCCGGTGGTGGCGCGTATCAAGGTCCTTGCGGGCATGGACGTTTCGGAAAAGCGCCTCCCGCAGGATGGGCGGTTCAGCATGGAGGCCGCCGGTCGCAGTGTGGACCTGCGTGTCTCGACCCTGCCGACGGTTCACGGCGAGAAG
>JAVHPP010000110.1:34136-36884 GCA_036170655.1 Candidatus Zixiibacteriota bacterium
TCCCCGCGGTGAATCAGGTTCAGGTCAACGAGAAGGCGGGGCTGACGTTTCCGATCTGTCTCCGTGCCCTGATGCGCCAGAACCCCGACATCATTATGGTCGGCGAGGTGCGTGACGGAACAACAGCACAGATTGCCGTACGGGCGGCAATGACAGGACATCTGGTCCTTTCGACGATCCATACGATTGATGCCGCCGCCGCGGCCCACCGCCTCGTCAACATGGGAACGGAACAGTTTCTTGTGGCAACGGCGTTGCGGGCGGTTGTGGCACAGCGGCTGGTGCGCCGGGTGTGCAAGGAGTGTGCGGTTTCGGTCGAACCGACAAGCGCCATTCTGGAACAATTGGGCTTCGATGTGTTGGCGGAAGCGGGTGCTTGGAAACGCGCGGTCGGCTGCCGTCACTGTCGTGGCACCGGCTACGCGGGTCAGATCGGGGTCTACGAGATGTTTGGAGTGACCGATCCGATCCGCGCCCTCATCGCCGAAGGGCACAACGCGGCACGTTTGCGCGACCACCTGCGCGAGACGGGATTCTCCAATCTGCAAGAGCAGGGGCGCGTCCTCATGGCGTCCGGCATCACGACCGCAGAGGAAATCCTGCGCGCAATTCCGCGTCAGTCAGAGGCCTGGGAACTGGTGGCATGACCGCTCGCCCGGCGCGCGAGAGAATCCTCCGGGGACTGACTCCATGGAATTTCGCTATACAGCCTGCGATCAAAATGGCGTGTCTGTCAAAGGACAGGTGACGGCCGATTCTGTGGAGGCGGTTGCCGAGGATCTGGATCGGCGGGGTCTGATTCCGATCCATCTGAAGCCGGCGCACACCGGGGGCAACCGCTGGCAGGCGCACCCGGGGAGCCTGCACTGGAAAATCGAAGACAAGATTCTGTTCACACGCAAGTTCAGCTCTCTTTTGAAGGCAGGAATTCCGCTTCTGAGTGTCTTGGAGATGGTTGCTGGTCAGACGCGGGAGCCGCAGATCGCCGGGGCGATCCACCGGATTGCCGAGCTGGTTTCCGGTGGAACGACGCTCTCGGATGCCATGGCGGCATTTCCCGGCCTCTTCGACGAAGTGTACCTCGGGGCTTTGCGCACCGGCGAAGCCACTGGGCGCTTGGACACGGTGCTCGAGCAGACGGCCGACTTCTTAGAGCGGGAAATGGTCACTGTCCGGCTGGTCAAGAAGACCGTCCGTTATCCCATCATGGTTGTCGTGGCGCTGATCATTGCCGGGGGTGTTGTAGTCGGCGTAGTCGTGCCCAAGTTCGCAGATTTCTACGGGCACTTCAACGCGTCACTGCCGGCGCCGACGCGGTTGCTCCTGGCAATTTCGCATCTGGTTCAGCGTTTCTGGTGGATGTTTCCCATTGTCGGCGTCATGGCCGGGCTGGCCTGGCGCAGTTGGATGAAAACGGAAGCGGGACGGCGTCGTCGTGACCAATGGTTGCTGCGTATCCCTCTGGCTGGTGCCTTACTCCTCAAAGTGCTCGTGATACGATTCGCGCGCCTGTTCGGGATCCTTTACAGTGCCGGTATCCCGGCGGCCACGGCGCTGGAAACCGTCGCTGCCGGAGTCGGCAATCTGACCGTGAAGGACGAAGTACAGGCAATGCGCGAACGGCTTTCTGTGGGAGCGCCGATCGCGGCGCCTCCCGGCAACGCCGTGATGCCGCTCCTCGTCTACCAGATGCTTGGCATCGGATTCGAGTCAGGAGATGTCGAGCGGATGATGGCTGAGGTGGCGCGTCACTTCGATCAAGAGGTGGAATATGATGTGCGCCGCCTGACCGACCGGCTCGAACCGATCCTGCTTGTCGTGATTGCCTCGGGCGTTCTCTTCCTGGCTTTGGCCGTCATGCTGCCGATGTGGAATCTGGCAGCCGTTCTGCGCCAATAAGTTAGCTCTTCATCCGTCTTCAACAAGAATAGCGCGATCTGCATAAACTGGCAGGCCGGTGGCGCAAGGAATTGGGCCGCGGGCCGATAATTAAGACAGATGTCAACAGCAGTTTGTTTCTGTTCGTGAAGGGAGGAAGTGACAGTGCCTAACAAAGTGTTCCGTCGTGACCAGCGTGGTTTCACGCTGATCGAACTGGTCATCATCATCGTGATCCTGGGGATCATTTCGGCCGTCGCGATCCCAAAGTATGTCGACATGGTTTCTGAAGCCCGGAAATCTGCGACCAAGGGCGCTCTCGGCGGGCTGCGGTCAGCCGTCTCGATCTACTATGCCAACACGGCGCTGACAACCAACACCGCGACCTGGCCGCCGATTGACTCTGTGCGCACAGTCGGTGTGGTCATGGCGCAGAGCATGCCGAAGAACCCCTATCAGCCGGAAGCCAACGCGTCGGATTCGATCGTGACCGGAGTCACCAAGGGAACCATCGTGGGGGCCCGCGGTGGCTGGGCGTACAAGGCATCCACCGGTGAGATCTGGCCGAACACGAGCTCCGTCGGAGAAAACAACTGGTAGGTCCACCGGCCCGGAAGCGGGGCATTTTTCCCGACGGATGCCAACGTTGTCTCCGTCACAGGCCGGCGAGCGATATGATGGAAATGGGTGTCTGGCCCGGATCGCGCCGTGGATTCACGCTGATCGAACTCGTCGTCGTGATCCTCGTGCTGGGAATCATGGCGGCTGTGGCCATTCCGGTGGCGGGCACATTCATGGCCTCGTCCAAGGTCACGGCGACCAAGGACGAGATGCGCCGTCTGGCGCGCGCCATCGCCGGTTCTGACGAAG
>JAVHPP010000111.1:0-2159 GCA_036170655.1 Candidatus Zixiibacteriota bacterium
TTAGCTATGGCTAGTTCCGTGGAAAGCGCGGGGCACAGAATCCCGGGGTTAAGTCCCTGCTTAAGGTTAAGGCGGCACTGCGAGAGGCCCGGAGCAACACAAACCGGGCGGAGGGAAGGGAGGCAGGAAGGTGGAAGCGTGGAGGAGAGAATGAGCGAGACCGAGAGGGAAGAGGTGTCAGTGCCGGTTGTGGCTAGACCAGCCTCGTCTGCTGCTGCCCGCGATTGGGCATGGGTGGACCGCACGATCTGGACCGAACGCATGTTGGCGGCGCTGGATAACGGCGTCAGAGGAAGCAAGTGGTTTAGTTTGATCGACAAGGTCTATCGACCGCAGACGCTGGCGGCGGCCTGGGCGCAAGTCCGTGGCAACCGGGGAGCGGCGGGGATAGACGGCCAGAGCATTGACCATTTTGCGGTCAACGCCGAATGCTACTTGAGCGAGTTGGCGGAGGAGCTACGAAGGGATCGGTACCGGGCATCGCCGGTGCGTCGCGTGGAGATTGCCAAGGGTGAGGGCAAGCGGCGACCACTGGGCATACCGACCGTCAAGGACCGGATCGTCCAGACGGCGGTGAAGCGGGTAATCGAACCGATCTTCGAGAAGATCTTTCTGCCGACGAGCTACGGCTTTCGGCCTGGACGCGGCTGCAAGGATGCACTGCGCGAAGTAAACCGGCTATTGCGGCTTGGCTACACCCATGTGGTGGATGCCGATCTGCAAAGTTACTTCGACAGCATCCCGCGGGACCGACTGGAAACACGGATTCGGGAACAGATCAGCGATGGACGCCTGTTGGCGCTATTGGCGGACTGGTTACGTCAGGACATTGTTCAGGAGGCGGCGCGTTGGACGCCAGAGGGCGGCACCCCCCAAGGTGCGGTTATCAGCCCGTTGTTGGCGAACCTGTACCTGCATCCCCTGGACGAACGGATGGCGCAACAAGGGTACGCCATGGTGCGCTACGCCGATGATTTTGTGGTGCTGTGCCGGAGTGCCGAAGACGCACAACGGGCGCTGGCCGAGATCACGGCGTGGGTGCAAGCCAATGGTCTGCAACTGCACCCAGACAAGACCCAGATAGGGGATTGCCGGGAACGCGGCCAAGGCTTTTCGTTCCTCGGATACCGATTTGAAGCGGGCAAACGCTGGGTGCGCAAGAAGAGCCTCAACGCACTGAAGGACAAGATTCGACTACGCACGCCGCGCACACGCGGGGACAGCCTGCAACGGATCGTAGCCGACCTCAACCCGATGCTGCGCGGATGGTACCTATACTTCTGCCACGCCTATCGAACAACCTTTCCGACGCTGGATGGCTTTATCCGACGGCGCCTGCGGGCGATCCTGCGCAAGCAGGAGAAACGGCCCGGCCAGGGCCGCTGTTGGGACGACCACCGTCGCTGGCCGAATGCTTACTTCGCTGCTGCTGGGCTTTTCACCATGACCGAAGCCCAGCGACTGGCGAGCCAATCCCGATGAGGAAACCACCCACCGGAGAGCCGTATGCGGGAGAACTGCACGTACGGTTCGGAGGGAGGGGAGACGCGAGTCTTCCCTACCCCTATCAACAAGCGGCACCGCTGCATTGCTGTTGTGGGAGCGCCGACAAGCGTCGCGATCTGGCGATCGAAGGGAAAATCGGGGCGCAAGCGGCCCTCCCACAAAAAAACGAAGATGTGGGAGCGCTGCTTGCGTCGCGATCTGGCTATCGAAGGGACCATCGGGACGCAAGCGCCCCTCCCAGTGCGCTCGCAAAGGCACACACACAGTCTGGTGGAAGTCCGGACCAGGGTAAGCCAAGACCCTGTAGTTGAAGGTAACTGCGTCGTCGTGAGGCGGGGTGGAGAGCAACCGGAGACGAACTGGCGGTCCGCAGGATGACGAACTCGATTCGGCGGGGAGTGACGGCGAGCTGGCTGGGAGAAGGCGAAGCCTGAAAATCATCGAACACGTTGAGATGGCGCAAGAAACGATGTTCGGGTCACCTTTGTGGTTGGAGGCGGAACGTTGGGAAGTGGGTGTGAGATAAGCGAGGAGACCTTGTTCCCAGGTGAGGGGGCAAGGAGTCAGAGTCTCCGTAGTACCGAGTCAGTGCAAAGCTTTAGCTATGGCTAGTTCCGTGGAAAGCGCGGGGCACAGAATCCCGGGGTTAAGTC
>JAVHPP010000112.1:0-2125 GCA_036170655.1 Candidatus Zixiibacteriota bacterium
TGACCGCCTGGACACACGCATGGACCGCCTGGAAACGCAGGTGGAGAACTTCGCCGTCGAAACCCGTACCAACTTCGACGAAGTGCGCGCGGCCATCAAGTTCTCCTACGCCGAGCTCGACCGGCGCGTCTCGCACCTCGAATCCACCATAACAAGCATCGCCGCACGCGTCTCCCGCCTCGAGTCGCGAGCGTAGCGGCCGATTCCATCGGCCGAACACCCGCCCCACGGCACGATCACCCCTCGGCCGATGCCATCGGCCGCTACAAAACTTCCTTGAAAACGCGGTTAAAGAGAATGACCTTTTGACGGATGGCTTCTAACTTCCTATGAATCCTCACAAGTTGCTCGTCAAAGCGCTGCGAAATCCTGCAGGCCTGCGATTCGAGGAGCTGTGTGTGCTGGCGGAGGCCTTCGGGTTTACTTGGGCACGCACCAACGGGAGTCACCGCATATACATCCATCCAGCCTTGCAAGAATTGGTCAATCTGCAAGATGTGTCAGGGAATGCGAAGGCCTATCAGGTGAGGCAGTTGCTGCGCCTCGCCGAGCGCTATAACTTATTGATCGGAGGTGGTTCGTGAAGGACTACCATATCAACATCTTTTACTCCGAGGAAGATCGCGGGTACATCGCCGATGTGCCCGACCTGGAAGCGTGCTCTGCGTTCGGGGTCACGCCCGAGGAGGCGCTGCGGGAGGTCCAAATCGCCAAGGCCGCATGGCTTGAGGCTGCAGAAGCCGCCGGTAAGCAAGTGCCGCAGCCGCGTTACCGTCCCGCCATCTACCAAATGGTCTCCTAGGTAGCGCCCGATCCCATCGGTCGCCCGTGGTGGTGCCGGCACGATCACCCCTCGGCCGACACAATCGGCCGCGACAAAACCCGTAGGGGCGGCCCACCGCGGCCGCCCGTGGTAGTGCCGGCACGATCACCCCTCGGCCGATGCCATCGGCCGCTACAAACCCCCATTGTGGGAGCGACCTTCAGGTCGCGATTCTTCGAAGGCCATCATTCACTCTCTTTTAAATTCGAAATTCGAAATCCGAAATCCGAAATTCCCCCGAGGCCCCCATGCCCGTCCCCCCCACCGGTTCTGATCCTTTGAAGTCGCAATCCGAAATTCGCAATCCGAAATTTTTCTCCTCTCCCCCTCGCGCCATCTCCGTCGTCGGCCTGGGTTATGTGGGCCTGCCCGTGGCCGTGGCCTTCGGCAAGCGCTCGCGCGTCATCGGTTTCGATGTGAACACGCGCCGCATCGCGGAGCTGAAGAAGGGCCATGATCGAACGGGTGAGATATCCTCTCAAGAATTGAAATCGGCGACCATCCTTTATACGGACAAAATAGCCGACCTCAAGCAGGCGGACTTCCACATCGTGGCCGTCCCCACTCCCGTGGACGAGGCGCACCAACCCGACCTGACCCCCGTGTTCCGCGCCTCCGAATCGGTCGGCAAGGCCCTGAAGAAGGGCGCCATCGTGGTTTACGAATCCACCGTCTACCCCGGCGCCACCGAGGAAGAATGCGTTCCCATCCTCGAGAAATTCTCCGGCCTCACCTGCGGCAAAGACTTCACCGTCGGCTACAGCCCCGAGCGCATCAACCCCGGCGACAAGGAGCACACTTTCACCAAGATCAAAAAGGTCGTCTCAGGCCAGGACAAACGGACCTGCGACATCGTGGCCGCGGTCTACGGTTCCGTCGTCACGGCGGGGGTCCACCGGGCCCCCAGCATCAAGGTCGCCGAGGCGGCCAAGGTCATCGAGAACACCCAGCGCGACCTGAACATCGCCCTGATGAACGAGCTGGCGCTCATTTTTGACAGGATGGGCATCGCGACGACCGATGTGCTGAACGCCGCGGGCACCAAGTGGAACTTCCTCCGCTTCACGCCCGGCCTGGTGGGCGGCCACTGCATCGGAGTGGACCCGTACTACCTGACCTACAAGGCCGAGAAGACCGGCTACATCCCGCAGGTCATCCTGGCAGGCCGGCGCATCAACGACGGCATGGGCGCGTTCGTGGCCCAGCGCGCCGTCAAGGAACTCATCGGCGGCGGCCACACCATCAAGGGCGCCACCGTCACCGTCCTCGGCCTCACCTTCAAGGAGGACTGCCCCGACCTGC
>JAVHPP010000113.1:0-10104 GCA_036170655.1 Candidatus Zixiibacteriota bacterium
ACGGCGATGCCGAGATTGGCGCGCAGTCCGTAGCCGAAGGCGGCACGAATGTCCTGGAGACGGAAGCCGTTCTCGGCCGAGGTCCCACGGAATCTACGACTGTCAGTCCATGCAGAACCCATATCGGCAAACAGGGCGCCAGCAACCTGTGACAACGCCAGCGGCAACGGGAATCGCAGAGCCAGATAATCCACAAACGGGAAACGGAATTCGGCGTTGAGCAGCGCGTACTTGGTCCCCGCCAGTTCGTAGTAGTTGTATCCGTGGAAGGGCGTGATCACCTGCGAGAAGTAAAGTCCCCCAACTCCATAGACACCGTTGACATCGTTGACATTGGTCCGCGCGATCGTTGAACCGATCCAGTTGTCGACCCCGCCCAAGTAGAACCGCTTGGGGTTTGCTCCACCGGACATCCCGCCGGAAAGGCGCATCGCGAAACTGTAACGTCCCGCGATCCGGGCATACTGCCGGTAGTCGGCCGTCAACGCGCGGTAGGAGATGCCATCGGACAGTCCGCTGGGAGCGTATTCGAGTGACACGCGATAACGGCTTCCGTTGACCGGACCGGTCATCCCCCAAGATGCGACATCATGGACGAGCGAGAGCGTCCCCAAGCCAACGCGATCACTCTCGTCATTTGCACCGGGAACGCGGTCGATGTAGCGCCGGTCAATGAACAGCATCATGCCGTTGAGCTCGAGCCGCGTAAACTTCGAGAACGGACGCGACACATTCGCGAGGAATCCGTAGGTCCGGTCGGAAAAGAGCCGGTTCTCGAAATCGATGTAATAGTACTTCGAGTGGAAGATCCCCGCGCCGTAGTCGATGCGTTTGGGCGTGTACATGTAGTACACCTGGATGTTCGATTGATCGATGGTGTTGACCAGATCGGTGGCGATGAAGATCTGGTGGTCACCGAGATAATCGGAGATCACGAAGAAGGACTGGCCCTGCACGCCAAAAAACGAACTGTAACCCAGTCCGCCGGTCACCAAGTCGGGTGAGAATTTCAGTTTGTACTTCTGCACCGGGTATTTTTTTGCCTTCGCGGTATCGGCAGCGGCAAACGTCAGGCTGTCAGGATGTGACGGATGTGCTGCGGCCGGGACACTTCCTGGGGGTGATTTAGCTCCGGAGGAAATGGCCTTCGTCGTATCGTCCCCCTCAGACGTCATCGCCGGCAACGACGAATCGGGATGCAACGCTTGCGCATGACTCGTGTCGGCCACATCGGCGCTGTCGGACAGCAGCGGACGGCGCTGAAGCGGTGATTCCGCCTTGCGCACATAGGAGGTGAACTCCAGATCCTCGTCGAGGATCTTGGGCGCCCGTTCCTCCAGCTCAATTTCATGCTTGAGGACAAAGCTGGCGCTGTCCTGTCCACTCAGCCGTCTGACAAAAGCGGTCGGCGCCAGGTCTTTCCCATCCCCGATCTGGGGACGAATGTCCTTGATGAGGAACACGTCAAAGCCACCCTTGAAGAAGGCCGTAAAGGCGATTGATTTGCCATCGGGAGACCAGGACGGCGAGAAACACCCGGACAGCGCGTCCGTGATGGGATATGGCCGTCCGCCAGCCGAGTCGATTACATACAGGTTGTAGATCCCATTCTTGTTCGAGACATAGCAGATCTTCCGCCCATCCGGCGCGAACGCCGGCGTCTTGTCCTCGGCATCATCGTCGGTCAGCGGATACACGGTGCGGGAGTTCAGGTCAGCGGCGAAGATATTGTAGCGGCCGTACGGGAATTTAGCCGGGTCCTGAGGTTCGGTCATCAGGAGCGGTGTCGGCTTGTCCGATGGACGGTCGCAGGCGAAGACGATGCGTGTGCCGCTGGGATCGAATCTCGGATCCTGTTCATCCCAACGGTCATCGGTCAGGCGTGTCGCCACACCAGAGGCCATGTCGACCAGATAGAGATCACTACGGTCGTCCCGTCGTGCGGCCACGACGATGGACTTGCCATCTGGGGAGAAGGCGGGGGAACTCATCGAAGAAAACCCGAGCCGGAGTGTGCGGTCGTGTCCCTGACGGTCAACATCGACCAGGAACAGCGCATCCGTGCCTTTGGATTTGGCCACCAAGGCCAATGTCGCGCCATCCGGTGAGAAGCTCATCCCGGATATGAAGGAATGGAGCGATTCGAACCGGTCCGTGCTGCCGCCTTTCAGTACACGCCTCAACTTCTTCCCGTCGATCGCGGAGATGATCTTGACCTCGGTGTAATCGGCGCGTTCGCTGAAGATGGCCAGCCGGTCGCCGCGCGGTGAAAAGACGGGCTTGTCATTGAAGTAGGAGCCGTCTTTCTCGTGGTCGGTCAGTTGCTTCGCAAAATCCTTTGGCTCTTGACGCTGGGAAATTTCGGGCCAGTACTCTTTCTTCAGCCGTTTCTGCCACTCCTCAGTGAAATCCTTCAGCCCCATCCCGATCGCCTTCTTGAGCGAGTTATCAAGGCTGGATTCAAAGCGGCCCTTGGAGATCACCTCGGGGATCTTTTCCTCGCCGTACCGTTCCGCGAGATAAAGGATAGCCGACTGGCCCTCTTTGTAGGCCAGGTATCCGCCCACGTATTCGAGCGGCACGAGATACCCATGGACGGTCGCGTCGCGCAGAACCATATCGGCGAACGTGTCCCAGCCGTGGCGCGATGAATACTCAGCGAATCCCTCCGCATACCACAAGGGGAGTTGGAACAGGGCCCGTCGCGATAGCATCTGTCCAATCCCGCCGCCGTAGAGCATGTCAAAGACAACCGCGTGGGTCAGCTCATGGTGGAGGACGTGGCGAAAATCCTCGTAGGATCCGGTGAAGGGCATGACCATACGGTTCTTGAACGATTCGGTGAACCCACCGACTCCTTCTTCGAGCAGCCCGCCCGTGACGTTCGTCTGCTGAAACTCATTGTGCGACTGGTAGAGGATAACGGGCACGCGCTTGTTGAGACGATGATTGAGCTGCGTGGAGACCGTCACATAAGAGGATTCCAGAGTCGTCGCCGCAAACACGGCAAGGTCGTAGCCCTCGTCGTAGAAATAGATGTCGAAGTGGTCCGAGGCGATGACGTTCCAGTGGAACTGCTGGTACTGAACTTTGTTCTGGCCGAATACTTCCCCCTGTCCGGACGCGGACCTCGGGAACAGCAGGAGAATCACGGCCGACAGCATGGCCACGGCAAGTACTCTTGGATTTGGGGTCGTCATGTGCGTATTGCAAGGTCGACTGGACCCTGCCAGTCGTATCGTCGCGACTGAGCCGGTGACTGACCAACAGGGAGGCCGCAACCTGAGATTTCAACCCCGGCCGGACAAAATTGTTCCAGTGGCAGTTACCGAGTGCGGTCTGCTATTCATCCTTTTGCCGCTTGATATCAGCTCCCAAGCGGCCGAGTTTCTCTTCCAAGCGCTCGTAGCCGCGATCGATATGATAAATACGGAGTATCTCCGACGTTCCTTCCGCCGCCAACGCCACCTCGACGAGACCGGCTCCGGCACGAATATCCGCCGCCATAACGGTTGCGCCCCGCAGGCGCGGGACACCGGACACACGCGCCTCATTTCCGGTCACACGCACGTCAGCCCCCATACGGACAAACTCCATGGCGTGGGAGAAACGATTGGGAAATACTGTTTCGGTCATCAAGGACGCACCATCGGCCACGGTCATCAGCGCCAGCGCAGCCGGTTGAAGGTCGGTCGGAAAACCGGGGTAGGGAAAGGTGACGATCTGCGCCGGCCAGAGATGGGATGGCCCCTTGACTGTCATCCGCTTCTTGGTCACTGTGATCTGGACGCCCATCTCCTCGAGCTTGGCGGTCACGGCCTCCAAGTGCGTCGGTTCGACCCCGCGCAACTCAATCGTTCCCTTGGTCATGGCAGCGGCCATCATAAATGTCCCGGCCTCGAGCCGATCGGGAATTGGCTGATGTTCGGCGCCACGAAGTTTCTTGACGCCACTGATCCGAATCGTCGATGTCCCAGCTCCAGAGACCTTGGCGCCCATCTTGTTCAGAAAATCGGCGACATCGGCAATCTCAGGGTCACAGGCCGCGTTCACGAGGGCCGTATCACCCGGGACCATCGCCAGCCCGATCATCAGGTTCTCCGTTCCGGTGTGGGTGGGCCGATCGAATACAAATGTGGTGGCCTTCATCCGCGAGCCGTCACACTTGATGTAGCCGTGATCGTCCTCAAACTGGACACCGCAGGCCTGGAACCCCTTCAGGTGAAGGTCTACGGGACGCGGTCCAAAAGCGCAGCCGCCCGGCAGCGAGACACGTGCCGCCCGCATGCGCCCCAGAAGAGCGCCAAGAAACAGAAACGAGGCCCGCATGCGGCGCATGAGATCATAGGGGACATCGTGCGATTTGACTCCCGTGGCGTCGATGGTCAGAACGCGCGATTTCGGATCGTATGCGGCCTTTCCGCCGAGGTGATTAACGACCGCTACCGCGGTGCGAATGTCCATGAGGTCAGGAATGTCTGTAAGAACAGTCCGGCCGGAATCGGCGAGAAGCGCAGCAGCGATGATCGGTAATGTGGCGTTTTTCGACGGAGCGATCACCACCGAGCCCGAAAGCCGCCTGCCGCCCTGAATCACGTATTTATCCAAGGTAATTCCTCAGTTGGCCAATAATCTCAGCGACAGACCATCTCCCTGCCGGTGAAACCAATACACACCCGCCCGTGGATTCTGTCAAGACGGGATTCCTCTGGCGGCTGGGATTTCATGGTCGTGTTCTCCTCCTTGCCAGATATATATTCGCCCCGTGGCACTCAAGGCGATGACCGACAGCGGGACGATCCTCTTCTTCTCCGATGCACATTTCGGCGCTCACGAGCCAGCACAAGAGAGGGAGAAAGAAAGGCGTTTCGAGACGTTTCTTGAACATGCCAGCCGTATCCACGCCGAAGTGTACTTTCTGGGCGACCTGTTCGATTTCTGGTTCGAGTATCACCACTGGATGCCAAAGGTTTCGATGCGCGTCCTGGCATCGATTCACCGCTTTACTCAATCGGGCGGGGAACTGCACATGCTCTTGGGCAACCACGACATCTGGGCGGCCACCTATTTTTCTGACCAGCTGGGAGCACATGTCCATCGTGAGGACATCACGATTGCCCGTCAAGGATTGCGCATTGGGATATCCCATGGCGACGGCCAAGCGCGGTCTGATCGCGGATACCGCGTGTTGAAGCAAATCCTGCGGTTCGGTCCCAACATCGCGCTGTACCGGCTGCTTCCCGCCGACTGGGCGTATGCCCTCGCACGTTTCTTCTCCGGC
Organism: Candidatus Zixiibacteriota bacterium; assembly: GCA_036170655.1. Classification (GTDB taxonomy): domain Bacteria; phylum Zixibacteria; class MSB-5A5; order WJJR01; family WJJR01; genus JACRMA01. Next base: position 5,282 of record JAVHPP010000113.1, read on the forward strand.
CGGTCCCGGCAGTTGACCGCTTCGCGGCCACCCAAGTTCCTTCTCGAATATGACTGCGTGGCCAGGGATCAAATCGAGGGCGGCTGCTCAGCCGTCATCATGGGCCACATCCACCAGGCGTGGGTGAAACGGCTGGGAGAAGGCTGGTCGGTGAACACGGGAGAGTTTTTCGAGAAGTTCAACTATGTCGAGCTCGTGGACGGGGAGTTCCATTTGCGATCTTGGAATCCCAATCCCCAGCCCACAGCTCTCCCTTAGAACGAGATACCCAGTTGATCGATCACGGTTAGGACGCTGCCGACCCCCAGCACTTGCAGCCTGACACCCGGCGGTATTCCCATCGGTGACGTGCAATACGCCCAATCACCACCTGCGGCGACAATGCCGAGCAATCCGGACGGACCGAGCCGGCGTGCCAGCGCCATATCGAGCACCGAACCACCGGCGTTGACAATTGTCTCCAGCCATCCCCGACGCTGCGCCAGCCGGTAGATGGACGGCGTCGCGGGGACGACCAGCAAGGGCCACTCCGGGGCGATCCTTCGTCCCCGCAGCATCTCTGCCACCGCTTGGATCTCATAGGGCAAGGCGTCCGGGCCAATCAGTGCGCCACCTGGTTGGAGATCGTGTGAGGGGACGATCTCATCCCTTCCGTCACCCCACCTCAACAGGACACGGGGCTCGATCCCCCGGCCCTCGATGAAATGCTCTCCATCGTAGATGGCTACACGGTCAGGGTGGCATTGCGGGAAATGGCCCTTCAGCAATCCGACAAAATGGCGGCGGATGACGTCATCGAAGGGACAGAGCGCAGACTGAGCACCAAATGCGACTGCCAGCGAGGACAGCTTGACCTTCCGATCCAGTGACAGGTGTTCGATTGGACCACCGAGGAACTCGACAACGGAGTTGCCCCAATCCCGGTCAATCTGACGCGCCAGGATCGCAATGATGATGTCTTCGACGTCGCATCGTGACGGAATCTTGCGGGTGATTTCGATCTTGATGGTTCGCGGGGCTTGGCGGGCGGACTCCACCGGGAGCGCCAGACACGCGATCCCGCCCACGCCCGGGGCGGTCCCGGACGGCCCCACCAGCAGGCACCCAGGGAGCACCGCGCGGGACTCGACAATCTGCCAAGCAAACGAACCGAAGTCGGGGGAGATCCAGACCGGAACTCGAATCTCTCCGGCCGACAGTGCTTCGGGCTGGGGCGCCGACCGGGGCCACTCGACCGTAGGGCCGGGAATCAACGCGACGGCCATTCCCGACTTGTCAGTTGGCACAGCAAACCGCCAGTCAGCGGCAACTTCGGCACCGGGCCATTCAGCCTGGCACCGGTGCCAAATCTTCTTCGTAGCTGTCAGGTTTGGTGTGGTTGCAGGGGACTCGAACTCTGTGCCCTCTCCCGGCAGGCGCAACTCCAGTTGCTCGAGTTTGAGGAACGAAGGGCGGTCCGTGATTTCATACTTGCGACGCCAACTGTAGAACGCCGCCTTGGAGATGTTCAATTCCCGCCCACAACGGAAGTCATCACCGTAGCGTGCCCAAAGCTCCGCAACCTGCTCTTGAGTGAACTTCGGGGCGCTGAAACGCGGAATCCCCTTCTTGCGACGCCAGTACGCAACAAGATACTCAGGGACATCGAGCGCCTCAGCGATACGGGCATCGGTCTTATAGAGAGACTGGAGATGCTCCAGTTCGATTTTCCGCGGAACTTTCATGTATGATCTGGTAGTGGGACGATGCAAACCCGGGCACCAGCCCAAGTCTCTCATTCGTCATCGCTTTCTGTAAATCTACAGCAACACAGAACGGAATTCAACGCTCAGAAGAGAGAGAAAGAAGATTTCCCGCAGTGCAAAGATCCTGTGACCCAGCCGCTTATGGGAATGGTCATAGCAAGGCCGACAATCGACCGATCTCCAATTGTATCAACCAGATCGGCCCGCCGATGACGGGCCGGATTTTCGCGGACGCAATGGTCGCCGAAAGGCGGCCTTCAGCTTTCGGCAAACATTGGGGAGGCTGACTGACACAACGCGCGTCTTGAAGAGCGCAGGCATGAAGTTGGTATCACCGACCCATCGCGGTACAAGATGAACATGGAGATGACCGGCGATTCCGGCCCCGCCGGCACGGCCCAGATTCATCCCCAAGTTCATTCCCTCGGGTTTGAGTGTCTCATTCAGGACACGAGAGGAAAGTGCGATCAGGGCCATGATTTCGTTGCGCTCAGATCCGGACAGATCCTCCAGATTGGCAACATGACGATTGGGGACGATCATCAGATGGCCCGAGTTGTAGGGATAGCGATTCAGCACGACAAACGCACGTTTTCCGCGATACAGGATCAAGTCACGGATGGCACGGTGCGTCTCGGAGGCACAGAATATACATCCTTGTTCTTTCGGGCCGAGAATGAACTCCTCGCGCCAGGGGGCATACAGGAAATCCGTCATTTCACCTCACAGGTGAGTGTGGCTGGCCGACCGCATGGCTCGTACCGCACCGGGAATATAGACTGTCGCCCTGTCCTCTCGCATCAGTTTCCCGCGCCGTGTCTTTCTAGCAGGGCCACGGCCTCCACATGGGGTGTATGGGGAAACATATCGACAGCGGAGAGCGCTGCCAGCCGGTAGGCAGTCTTCATCATCTCGAGATCGCGCGCAAGTGCGGCCGGATTACACGACACATAAACAATGCGAGGAGGCTTGACCTGGATCAGGGTCTTGACGGCTTTGGGATGCAACCCCGCACGCGGAGGATCGATCACAACGGGAGGAAATGGTTCCCCCGTTCCGGCTCGATGCCGCAGGTATTCAAGCACATCCGCCACGACGAATTCACAATTGGTGATACCGTTGCACCGTGCGTTGTGGACACCGGCTTCTGTCGACTCCGGGTGGACCTCGACGGCCGTCACGTGGGAGAATCGCTTCGACAGAAAAAGCGATATCGCGCCTGCGCCGGAGTACAAGTCGAGAATCTCGTCCTCCGATGGCGCAATGCCTGAGGAAACAGCGCCCGAGGCAAACTCCACGACCTGGTGGAACAACCGCTCCGCCTGACGTGTATTGACCTGAAAGAAACCCATCGGGGCAATCTCGAACTCAAATGGCCCCAACCGCTCTCTCAGGTCGCCCCGGCCATAGAACACCGTGTGAATCTCACCGCCAGCAACATTCGCGCGTCCGGAATTGATCGTCCAGAGTGCGGTCGTGACTTCGGGACAGGTCTTCAAGAGATGCTCGCGAAATTCTTCGGCACGCGGCCAAGGGCAGTCGGCTGTTATGAGGTTGACGAGCATTTCTCCCGTGTTCACTCCAAGCCGTACCACACAGAATCGCAAGAAGCCGGTGTGCCGGGCCGGGTGATACGGCGCCTCATCACTCTGTGCAAAGAAATTTCGAACTGAACTGACGACTCCGCCGACGCGTTCGTCGGTCAGCCAGCATTCCTCCAGATTGAATGCATCCATGAAGTTCTCACGCGGATGCAGGCCCAGATGCAGCGCATCGCCAAGACCGCCGCCGAACGAGAACTCCATTTTGTTGCGATAGCGGAAAGGAGGATCGCAGGCGAGCGCCTCGATGGGGGGCGGGTCATCGATCTTGCCGATCCGGCGGATCTGCTCGCGCAGATGCCGAACCTTGTCCGCCAGCTGCTGGTGATACTCCAAGTCCTGCAGACGGCACCCGCCGCACAGCCCGAAATGCCGGCAGGCCGGCTCGATGCGGTGCGGTGATGGCGTGACGACCGCCAATAGATCGGCCATCATGTGCCGCTTACGACGTCCGGTGATGCGGGCGCGAACCACATCACCTGGCAATCCGCGATCGGTTAGCACGACCATCCGGCCGACGCGGGCGATGCCGCAGCCCTTGTCGCCCCAATCATCGATAGTCAGTTCGGCGATCTCCCCCATGCGGGGAAGCCCTGAAGACGAGGGATCTCGAACGAGAGATTCTGCGGGAGAAGATTCTGTCTGATTCACGGGGGATAAGATACAGGTCAGCCGCGTCAATGCAAGTAGGTCGACCTGATGCTCATCGGGACGATGGCCGAAAACGCCGCAAGCGCAGCGAGTTGGTCAGCACGAACACGGACGAGAATGCCATCGTAGCGGCCGCGATCATCGGCGAGAGCTGAAATCCAAACGCCGGATAGAGAGCGCCGGCCGCGATGGGAATAGCCGCAACATTGTAGAAGAAGGCCCAGAAAAGATTCCCACGGATGGTCGCCAGAGTGCGCTTGCCCAAGTCGACACCATCGGCAATGGCGGAAGCACGTGTGCCCAGTACCGTGATGTCGGCGGCTTCCTTGGCGACATCGGTGCCCGTGCCCATGGCGATTCCCAAGTCGGCGGCGGCCAAAGCCGGGGCGTCGTTGATCCCATCCCCGACCATCGCCACCTTGTGATGTTTCTGCTGACGTTCCTTGACGATGCGCAGTTTGTCCTCAGGACGGACCTCGGCGATGCTCTCGTCAACCCCCAGTTCACGTCCCACGGCTTCGACAGCGGCACGCCGGTCACCCGAGAGGAGGACTGTTCGCCAGCCGTGCGCCTTCAAGCGGGCGATTGTGACGCTGGCTCCTTCTTTCAGCCGGTCACCGATGGCGAGCGCTCCCGCCAACTGGTCACCCTTTGCCACGAGGCCGACGGTGTGCCCCGACGCCGTCCACTGGGACAGCAGGGGCGAAACCCGTTCGAGGGAGACACCCGACTCCGCCATCCACACGGATGAGCCAATACGCCAATGTGCGCCATCGATCACGCCTTCGATCCCTTTCCCGGACAGGGCCTGAAAACCAGTAACGGA
>JAVHPP010000114.1:0-2110 GCA_036170655.1 Candidatus Zixiibacteriota bacterium
AACAGAACCACTTTTTTCCGCAATATGCAGTCCATGGCGACCGCCTTGGGACTAGTTGTGAATTCACCCGGATTTAAGCTGCTCCTTCACGGTCACGACACCGTAGAGTGCTACTATTACCTGCGCGCTGAACAAGGCTAGGGATTCGACTTCGAGCGGCTGCATGCGCTCAAGTGTCAGCCTTGGTGTGAATTTCGTGTGAATTGGCCGGTTTGGAATTCGTGGCGCAAAGGAGGGCTGCTTGCGCTACGGGTTGAGATAGAAATCATCGAACAAGATCGACGAAGAAAATACACCGCGTTCATCCTGACCAATTCACACGACTGTCAGAACGACGCTGGCAAGCGCCAACAGCCCGGCAGATCTCCGCGGGGTAAGACCCGTTACCTTCACCGCGTAGACGCCGGATTTACGACCAGCGGAAGTCCCCGTGGGACAAAATGCACCCCAACCGCAGATGGAGGGCTTCGCAGTCACGTGCGCGCTCGCCCCGGATGCATCACGCCTGATATCCGGTCTTTCCCCCTCAAGGGGGGACCGAGGTGTTCATCGCCCCGCAGTTTCGGTCGAGGGTAAGTTGGACGATTTCATGACGCCGAACGTTTGACATGAAGGGTGGGCCAAAGGGCGCGAAGCGGCCTTTGGAACGTCCCCTCGATGGAAGGGCTGGGCGTCACTTTCGGCGGGTCCCGCCCTTTGGCGCCCACACACGCAGGGCACAATGCGGAGCAGCGAGTTTGAAGTCGTTGTCGGTGCTCAGTAGCGTCAGATCGTGCCGAATGCACAACTGAGCGAGTAGCGCGTCGATAGTGCCGACCTGGACGCCCGCTCTGCGGCAAGTGCTCCGGAGGTCGGCGGCTGCGACATGGTCTTCGCGATCGGGCTGTACCAAGGGAAGCGCTGCGAAGCGCTCGATGATCTGTGCGCGGGACTTCGGCCCGGAGAATCCCTGAAGCAGCTCTTGGAGAACCAGTCCGGTCGTGACGACAACATCGGCGCCCTGAAGGGCGTCCTGGAGTAGCTGAACTTCGGGTGCAGAGGCCGAGGCGTCGCGGCGCAGGGCGAGCGACCAAACGCTCGTGTCAACAAGTAGGGTCACGACCGGGATCGTTCGGCCTTGTAGTTGAACGAGTTGTCCCACTCGAGCTTGCCCATGAGTTCGACTATCCGTTTCTGCTCACGACGGGCAATGAACTCCTGCAATGCTTTTGTGACGACAGCCTTCTTCGTTCGCTCACCGCTAACCTCAACGGCGCGTTCAAGAAGCTCGGGATCAATAGCAAGATTGGTGGCCATGTGTGACTCCTTACACAATATTCTACACACGACGGATCCAGATTGCTACTGTGACGCCCAACGACCAAGCTCAGCGGCGCGACGCCGCCCGCCGGCGGCGCGTCCGTGTGGACCGCGTTGTTAGATTTGCAAGCTGTATTAACGCTAGCAAGGCCTCGTTTACAGCCTCGGATGTTGGGAAAGCTTACGCGACCTCGGGTTGCAACAAAACAAGATTCGTTCCCTTCATGTACTGGCCGTAGTATTTTCCACGTACGCCACGACCGAGATCTTCGGGCAATTTTGACGGTCAACGATCTTGACGCCGTCCGGGTCGCCATCGACCACGAATATATGGATGGTATAAGGCTCAGCCAATCCGAATAGCTCTCCCAGTCAGTACTCGTGATACCGCCCAACGTCCAAATTGTGCGGCACCGACAGGCGTCCGCACCAATGAAGCATTGAGCGACTGCTAGGCTGCCGTCGTCGCGCGTGAACAAGCGCGGCGTGAGCCAAGGCAGCACGAACGCGAACACGAGCGTCGCGCCGACGAACAGCAAGGTTTCAAAGTGAACGGTGCAAAGATCAGGCCGAGGCCGGCCACTGCGCCCAAATCCGTAATGAAACGCGCGGCCAGCACCGTCTTGCCGTAATCGGTCGAATTGAAACCGAATTCGAGCATCACCGCATAGGCAACCGACGTAGTGGACATGGTGATGCCGGCAAGCCAGCTCGGCATCGGCTACCAACCGAGCAGGCACAGCGTACCTGTCGGGCGCGGCTCAATACTTCCCCTCGATCATCCCGAATTCTGCCGGCAATTTGGCGTAAA
>JAVHPP010000115.1:0-11554 GCA_036170655.1 Candidatus Zixiibacteriota bacterium
CGACGAGACTCGAACTCGCGACCTTCTGCGTGACAGGCAGACGTTCTAACCAACTGAACTACGACCCCGTTTACCTCATCTCTCTTACGACTTCTAAGCCACCATCTGGTGGGCGGTACCGGATTCGAACCAGTGACCCCCTGCTTGTAAGGCAGGTGCTCTGAACCAGCTGAGCTAACCGCCCGACACATCCCGCCAAGGGGATCTTTTCCAGCACCTTGAACAATGAACTAAGCGCCCTGATTCGGCTGCTCGGCCGGAGTCTCGTCACTCCCACGGTACAGAATCGCGATGGGAATGATTACACAGTAACCCAGGACCAGTAGCAACGGAGCCAGCGTGATCGATCCCTGCGACAGCGCGATATACCCGATGATGATCGCCAGCAGTCCGCCAAGGAAGATGTAGTAATTCTTCTTTGTGAAGGGCAGCGCATCCCCTTTGGTCTTTGTTTGGGCCGGTTTCGCGCGACCGACGGGTTTGAGATCCAGTTTAGCCATCGTTCAGACTCTCCAAGAAACCAGAAAACGGCCCAAAGTCAACTCCAATGTGTGTCCTATTCCGTTGGACACGGTCTTATAGTATCGTCTCAGGAAGTCAGTACGTTCAGCCGCGACCTCTCGTGAATGACTTGACTTGATGATCATATCCCAGGCGGGATCTGACAATTCCCGTGGTGTATCCCGTTGAGAATCCGTCGCTTAACTCTCTTTGACGGTGGTCTCCAACCACTCGCACCACAGATGCAAGCAGAGAATCTGGACTTCCTGAATCCTCTGGGTATTGTCGGAGGGCACGATGATGGCACAGTCGGCGAGCGGCCGCAGTGATCCGCCGCCTTTGCCAAGGAGGGCAACGGCGCCGATGCCAATCGTCCGTGCCGTCTTCGCGGCGACCAACAGATTGGGGGAGTTCCCGGACGTGGAAATCAAAATGAGCAGGTCGCCTTTCTGTCCCCGTGCCTCCAGTTGGCGGGAGAAGATGTGTTCAAAGCCGAGATCGTTGGCGGCGGCGGTGAGGATTGATGTGTCAGTGGTTAGCGCTATGGCAGGGAGAGGGCGGCGTGTCGAATTTGAGTCAAGGCGCACCACCAATTCGGCGACAAAGTGCTGAGCGTCGGCGGCCGACCCGCCGTTGCCACAGACATAAACATGGCGGCTATTATTAAACGTATCCCGCAGCAGTTCGAATCCGTGCCAGAGATCGCCAAACGAACCGGCAATCAGATTCTCGGCCGCGCTTCTCGTCTCCGATATTGCTGCCAGCGCTTGTTTGCGGGCGGCTTCCCCATTGGTCATCTGACAGCCGTCCTCGCTACGGGGCGTACTGAATTCGTCAGCGAATCCAGCAGTTCCATCGACTGGTCATGCTCGAATGCGGTTCCCACGACGACGAAGTCGGCGCCGGCGGTTGTCGCGGTCATGCACGCTTCCGGTGTCTTGATCCCGCCGCCGACGATAAGCGGAACCGAGATCGTCTTCTTCACCTGCTCAATCACCCTCGGCGAAACAGGGCGGACAGCGCCTGAGCCGGCCTCGAGATAGACAAACGCCTTCCCCATGTACTCGGCGCAAAGGGCGTGGTCACAGATCGATTGAACGTCACTTTCGGACATTGGCGTCGTGCCGCTGTAACGGACGACGGAGGTCGCTACGCCGGTGTCAATCAGGATGTATCCGGTCGGGATTGGCTCGATGCGATGCTGACGAATCAACGGCGTTCCCTTCACCTGTTCGCCCACCAGATAATCGGGATTGCGGCCCGACAAGAGCGACAGGAACAGCACCGCGTCCACAGGAGGCGTCACCTGCGACGCCGCGCCGGGGAAGAGAATCAGCGGGATGCGAGTGTGCTGCCGGAGGCAGGCGACGGCGCGATCGTAATTCGTGCCGCCATTCTGGGACGTCCCCACGAGAAAGGCGGTCACGCCGCAACGCTCCGCCTCTTCCCAGCGCGGGTCTGGATATTGTATGTCGATCTTGTCTGGGTCGACCAGCCAGAAAAAGCCCGGGCCTGTGCGGCGGGCATCCAGCAGGCGCCTGTATACCGGGCCGTTCATTGGCTGACCATCGCGCGCAGTTCACGCAGGAAAACAGCTCGGGCGCTGTCCCAGGCATCGAGACCGGGCGCTTTCCCTTTCGCGAAGTCAGACCGGCCGCCACCGCGGCCTCCCATGTGCGATGCGACCGCACCCAGGAGCTTGCCGGCATGGATACCGCGTTTCGCGGCCGTGGGACTGGCCGTGACAACCAGATCGCCGGAGGCAGAGGCGATCGCCGCCACGACTGCGTCATCTTGTGCCTTGGCTTGATCGGCGAGGGCGACCGCCTCTTCGGCCGAACCATCGGTCAGCCGGTGGAAAAGAATCTTCAGGCCAAGATCGGTGATGGTCTCGAACTCGATCGCCGCGGACGTGCCCGCCGCCAGTTTCTTTCGCATCTGCGTCAGTTCCATCCGCAGGTTTCGGATCTCCGCCAGCGCATTCTCGATGCGATCGAGCACTTTGTCCGGTGATGTTTTGAGTGTCTCTGCGGCGCGTTGCACTGTCGCTTCGTCCTGCCGCGCCTTCTCGTAGGCTGCCTCGCCGGTGATTGCATCGATCCGCCGCACCCCCGCGGCAACGCCGGTTTCGTTCTTGATGCGAAAGAAGCCGATCTCGCCGGTCGTGCGGACATGTGTGCCCCCGCAGAGCTCGGCGGAGAAGCCGGCGATTTTCACGACGCGCACCACGTCACCGTATTTTTCGCCAAACAGGGCGGTGACACCGTCGGCAATCGCCTTGGGGTAATCGGTGTGGTACAACGCGACCGGTGTATTCGCGAGGATCTCGCGGTTCACGATCCGCTCGACTTCTTCGATCTGCCCGTCCGTCATCGGGCCGGTATGCGAGAAATCGAAGCGCAAATGGTCGGGCGCCACGAGCGACCCCGCCTGCTGGGCGTGAGGACCGAGCACGGTTCGCAGCGCCTTGTGCAGCAGATGGGTCGCGGTATGGTTGCGCTGGATCATGCGGCGACGGGGTTCGTCGACCGTCGCCGTTACACTGCGGTCCACCCACGCCGATGGATCCCCCTTGGTCACGTGACCGTGATGCACGATCGCCTTGCCAACCTTCTCCATCCGTTCGACAGTAAATATCAATTGATCGCCGTCTGTGATCTGACCGTGGTCATCAATCTGTCCGCCGGACTCGGCATAGAACGGAGTCTGATCGAGCACGAGCGCCGTCTGATCTTCGGATGCCCAGAGCAATGTCGCCTCGAGCTGGATTGTGTCGTAGACGAATTGCGATTCCAGTCCCAGGCCGCTGGCAGCCGAAGCGGTTTGATCCCGGAAGGCGGTCTGCGCCCGTGACCGGTCGCGCTGCCCGGCCAGCGCTTTCTCAAAACCTTCGGTATCGACCTGCAAGCCCGCCTCGCGCGCCAGGACTTCGGTCAGATCGAGAGGGAATCCAAACGTGTCATACAGCCGGAAGGCCTCTTCACCGGCAATGATGCCGTTTTGTGCCGCATTCTTCGCCGTCTCAAAGCGGGCCAGTCCCGCATCCAGCGTCTCGGCAAATCGCGACTCCTCGGACTCGATCACGTGCGTCACGTGATCGCGGCGCGGGGATAGTTCCGGGTAGGCCGCGCCCATGATTTCGATCACACGGTCAACAAAGCGATAGAGAAAGGGCCCCTGGTAGCCGAGTGTCTTGCCGTGCCGCGCGGCGCGGCGCAGGATGCGGCGCAGGACATAGCCCGCGCCTTCGTTGCCGGGCATGCCCCCGTCGGCAATCGCAAACACCAGCGCGCGCAGGTGATCGGCGCAGACACGGTGGGGAACGCCCCGTGCGCCACGGTCATAGGGGACACCGCTGTCGGATGCCAGCGCCCGAATGATCGGAAGGAACAGATCGGTATCGTAGTTCGAATGGTGTCCCTGAACCACAGCCGCCAGGCGTTCGAGCCCCATGCCGGTGTCAACCGACGGTCTGGGCAGCGGCTCCATCCGGCCGTCGGATTTGCGGTCGTACTGCATGAAAACCAGATTCCAGATCTCTAAGTAACGGTTGCAGTCGCAGTTGACCGTGCAGTCCGGCCGACCGCAGGAGTACTCCGGGCCGAAATCATAGTGGATCTCGGAGCATGGCCCGCATGGTCCAACGTCCCCCATCGACCAGAAGTTCTCCTTCTCGCCGAAGCGGCGAATGCGGTCTTTGAGCTCGGGCGCGACCTTGCGCCACATCGCCTCGGCATCATCGTCGGTCGTGTAGACCGTTGCCCAGAGCCGCGATGAATCCAGCCCGACGGTCTTGGTGAGAAACTCCCAGGCCAGCGCAATCGCCGTCTCTTTGAAGTAGTCGCCGAAAGAGAAATTGCCCAGCATCTCGAAAAACGTGTGGTGACGCGGTGTCACCCCGACATTCTCCAAATCGTTGTGTTTGCCGGACACGCGCAAACATTTCTGCGCCGAGCAGGCCGTCTTGTAAGGGCGAATCTCCTGCCCCAGAAAGACGCCCTTGAATTGATTCATGCCGGCATTGATGAACAACAGCGAGGGATCGCCCTTGACCAGCAGCGACGAAGATGACACGACGGTGTGTCCTCGCTGGGCCAGAAACGAAAGGAAGGCAGATCGCAGTTCAGCAGCAGTCATCAGATTCCCCGTGTCTCACAGCACCGGAGCGCCAAGTAATGCAGAGTCAGAGTTGAAAGCAAGCAGGCGGTGCATGCGCGGCCGAACGGGCCCTTCTGCGGTCTGATTGCCGGCAGCGGCAGTCACCGCCATTTGGGATAGTGTTCCGTGATGACCTGCTGGATGTCCTCGTAGGCGAAGCCGCGGCGCGCCAGAAAACCCAGCAGCCGCTGCTTGATCTTCTGTTGGTCGCGCGACGATGGTGTCAGACGGGCGAGACGGGCCCCGATCAGCTCGCGCAGGGCGGATCGCTCATCCGTAGGCGTGTACTTCTGTAGAGCCGCGTCGATCTCAGGCCGCGAGATGCCCTTCTGCCTCAGCTCGAACGCCAGCGCAACGCGGCCGCGTGGCGAGAGGCGGCGCCGTGTTGCAACCCATGCGTTGGCGAAGCGTGTGTCGCTTTGCAATTTTTCCTGTTCCAGTTGTGCGAGTGTGGATTCGACCAGCGCGGGCGTGAATCCTTTGCGTTTCAGCGCCGCTGACAATTCCACACGGGACCGTTCGCGGCGCGCCAGGAGTGAAATCGCTGCTTCACGCGCCGCAATCCCCTCGAGTTCCCGGCGCCGCGCCACCGACAACGACTCTCCCTCGGTCACCGACTTCGCCGTGATCACCTTGCGCGACAACTCGAAGGCAAACGTCCCGTCGATTTCGACACGCACACGACCCGGCCGGGCGGGGTGGGTCCTGAGGGTGGTAATGGTTGGCATACTCTCACGAATGTACCCGGTGGCATTGACTTCGGGCAAACTCTCTCGTCTTTTCCTCCTGATACCACCGCGCCTGTCGTCAGTCACTGGCCAGATATTTCGTTGCCCTGCAAGGTTATACGCTTTTTTCGTGCGCTTGCCGCGATTCAAGAAAAGGCCCGTGATGTCGATATGCTGAATGAGTCAGTCCCGAAGCGAGAGGGGAGGGTGTCGCACGCGCGGCGCCGGTTCGAGATGCCTCCAAGAGCCCCGCACACTTGCGGGGGGTGAATTATGGCGCTGAAAACCGTCCTGCTGGTCTCGGTCATTCTGCAATTCGCGGCTGCCGTGATGGCGTTGCGGCTGGGGCGTGTGAGCGGACATCGGTGGGCTTGGCTGCTGGCCTCTCTGGCCATTTTTCTCCTGGCCGTCCGGCGCTGCTTTGTCCTCTATCGGTTCGTCATTGGCGATCCAGCGCACCCGCCGGACCCATACGGCGAGGCCGCATCCTCTCTGGGCTCGGTTCTGATCTTCATCGCCATGTTTGCTGTTGGACGCCTCTTCAAGGATCTCCAACAGGCCGAAACCGGACTGAAAGACAGCACGGAGCGCTACCGGTCTGTCATCAGCGTGCTGGACGAAGGCATCCTCGTTCGGGATGCGTCGGGATGTTTGATCTCCTGCAACGCCGCCGCCGGGCATATTCTGGGCATTCCGGCGGAAAAGATGATGGACAGCGCCAGCATGGCGGCCGCGTGTAACCTCGTACACAAGGATGGTTCCTCGTTCCGGCCGGAAGAAGATCCTTTGGTTGCGGCATCGGGAATCTCGCAGTCCCACGCCAGCGTCACGCTGAGTCTGAAGCGAGACGGGAAATCGCCCATCTGGATTTCTCTCACATCCCAGCCACTTTGCCGCGAAGGCGAAGATACGCCGTACGCAACGATGCTCTCGTTTACCGATATCACCCAAACCAGACAGGCCTCGTTGCAACTTCAGAAACGTCTCGATCAGATTCAGTCGATCTACCGGCTCAGTGACGCCGTGGTGCGTGCCGAAACGCTGGCAGCGGTCTATGACGAGGCGCTCAACGGGATGATGCAGGCGCTCCGGACAGACCGCGCCGCCATTCTGCTGTTCGACGATGACGGCGTGATGCGGTTCAAGGCGTGGCGCGGGCTCTCCGACGGATACAGACGGGCCGTGGATGGACATTTGCCCTGGAAGATCACCGATGTGAATCCTCAGCCTGTTCTGGTTCCGGATGTTGACGCCGATCCCAGTCTCGCGGCGCTCCGGCCGGTGATCAGTGGGGAAGGCATCCACGCGCTGGCATTCGTCCCGCTCATCTGCAAGGGAACCCTGCGCGGGAAGGTCATGCTCTACTATGATCAGCCCCACCGGTTCGATGACGAAGAAATCTGCTTAGCCCAGACAATCGCCGGACATATCGCCCTTGCCATCGAGCGGAAACGGATGGATGAGACAATCCGCAAGAGTGAGGCACGGCTGAACGAAGCGCAACAGCTTGCCCACATCGGCAGTTGGGAACTGGACATTGGAACCGATACGCTGGTCTGGTCGGACGAGATGTACCGGATATTCGAGATCGATCCGGGCCATTTCGGTGCGTCATACGAGACATTCCTCGCTGCGGTCCACCCCGAGGATCGGGAGATGGTGGACAAGGCGTACTCAGATTCTCTCGCTGGTGGGATCCCCTGCCATGGTGTCCATCGCCTCCTCTTTCCCGACGGACGGGTGAAGTACGTTCATGAGCGGGGTGAAACGCTTTATCATGCCGATGGACAGCCACTGCGTTCGTTCGGAACCGTGCAGGACATCACCGAGCGCAAGCAGGCCGAGGAACTGATCGTGATGCTCAAGCACTCGCTTGACGTGCATCGCGACGGCGTCTACTGGATGGACACCGACAATAAGTTTGTGTATGTCAATAAAGCGGGAGGCGAGGTCCTCGGATACACGGCCGAAGAGTTGATCGGGGAGTCGATTCTTGATGTCAATCTGGGCGCATCACGCGAGGCCATGAACCGAGTCTGGAAAATCCTGCGCGCGGACGGGTTCTTCTTCGGCGAAGCGGTGCATCGCCGCCGGGATGGCAGCGAGTTTCCGGTCGAGATCATGACGACCTATGTGCAACATAACGGCCGTGAGTACGCTGCGGGTTTTGCGCGCGACATCACCGATCGCAAGAAAGCCGAAGAGGAATTGGTGCGGGCCAAACGGCTCGAGGTGGCCGGACAACTCGCGGGACAGATCGCGCATGACTTCAACAACCTCTTGGGTCCGCTCATCGCCTATCCCGAACTGATTCGAGAGCACGTGAACGGCGACCCCCGGATTCTGGACATGCTGAACGACATGGAGACCGCCGCCTGCCGGATTGCCGACATCAATCAGCAGCTCTTGACGCTCGGCCGACGCGGACACTACAACATCGAGGTCATAGACCTGAATACGCTGGCCGGCATGACGCTGCGCACCCTGGATATTCCTTCGGGCGTCGTTGTCCGGCGTGAACTCGCGGAGGACTCGCTGCCGGTGCGCGGTGGGCCTGCGCAGGTTGCCCGGATTCTGGCCAACTTGATGACCAACGCATTTGACGCCATGCCCGGTGGTGGCACATTGACCGTGCGCACCCGCAACGTGCTCCTCGATCATTCACTCCCGCGTTACCGTCAGATCCGCGCCGGTGACTATGTGTGTGTGGACATCACCGACACCGGACGCGGGATTCCGGCAGATATCCTGGACCGTATCTTCGAACCGTTCTTCACGACGAAGAAAGCCGATCGCAAACGCGGCAGCGGGCTCGGGCTCAGTGTGGTCCATTCCGTGATGGCAGACCACGAAGGGTATGTCGATGTGCAAAGCGTCCCCGGTCAAGGGACAACGTTCAGCGTTTATTTTCCCGCTTGCGCCACGGATGCGCGAGTGCTTTCCCCGTCGGACGAGGACGTGCCACGGGGGCACGGCGAACGTGTGCTCGTCGTCGATGATGACCCGGCCCAATTGCGCCTCGCCGAACAGATACTTTGCCGGCTGGGCTATCAGGTGCATACCGTCACGGGCGGTGAAGAGGCTGTGGCGTATGTGGCCGGTCATTCCCAGGACATCGTCCTCTTGGACATGGTCATGGATGGAATCGACGGCGCGGAAACTCTGCGGCGCATCAAACTTCAGTATCCCGGCCAGGTGGCCTTGATTTTCTCCGGGTTTGCCAGCAGCGAGCGCGTGGAAGAAGCGATGCGCTTGGGCGCCAGCGCATTCATCCCCAAGCCGGTCCAGTTGATGGCGATGGCGAACGCGCTGCGGGCGGCGCTTCAATCGTCGCGTGCCATGGCCGTGACGACGCCGGTCTGATCCGCACTCCATAAGTGCTGGTCAATGCACGCACGCACCATCTTCCTCTCCCTTCTCTTGACCTGCAGATCATGCCCATGTATCTTGCCGTGCTGGTTTGCGGGCATGGCGCCCACGTTGAAGTGACAAACTGATTGCAGGAGGATGATGACATGAGTGTGCAAATCGGACAACCCGCCCCCGAACTGGAGGGGCAGGCCCTCGTCAATGGCGAGATCAAACCCTTCAAGCTCTCCGAGTATCGCGGGAAGAACTGGGTGGTGCTCTTTTTCTATCCGTTGGATTTCACCTTTGTCTGTCCCACGGAAATCCGGGGGTTCAACGCCCACTTTGCCGAGTTTGAAAAACTGGGGGTCAAAGTCGTGGGGGCCTCGGTCGACTCGGCCTACTCACACAAGGCGTGGGTGGAGAGTGATCTGGGGCCGCTGAAGTTCCCGCTGTTTGCGGACATCACCAAGGATGGTTCACGCGCCTACAATGTCCTGAAAGAGGAAGCCGGCATCGCCTTGCGCGGCACCTTCATCATCGACGACAAGGGCGTTGTGCGTTCCTACGTCGTCAATGACCTCGGGACCGGCCGTTCGGTCGACGAGACATTGCGCACGATCCAAGCGCTCCAGACGGGCAAGAACACTCCCTGCGAGTGGCATCCGGGGCAGAAGACTCTGTAGCCGGACACGAGCGCGTCGAAATGGGAACTCTCTTTTCGGGAGGGCGAAGCTCCTGCTGAGCCTCTTTGCGCATCGGGGGAAAAGGCTCGCCCTCCCTCTGCGACACGCAGGCTTGCCTGCGCTTTGAAAGCGGCGTATGCCGCCACACTCCACATCATCCCGCACCCCACAGGCCCTTTCAGCACGTCATGGAAAGCGTGAGTAGGGGCGAAAGTTTTTTCGCCCCTGCGATATTCCCCCCCGTCAAACCAGCGACAATATTGCAACGTCGTGCACACCGCAGCATCATGCCGCCGGAGTCCTTCCGGGGCCTGGCCGGATCCGGTCAACGTAAGACGTTGGCAGACAAAGGGTGAGAACCCCTTTTCCCGGCTCGCCGGACAACCGCGCGTACTTGCGGAAGGGAAAATGATTGGCACGGCCCATGCGTGGTAGGTTGTCGCCAAGGTTTTATCCGTCCATCGGTTTGGTCCGATGGCGTGAAGGATTACGGCAATGTGGCTTGACAATCTGATGGGAAACATTATCATACAACACGGCTGGCAGCCCCGCCCTGCCAGGCGAGATCAGTGGAGCGAGACCAAGCTGGATCACATTGGCCGGTGGCTGTCCTGTTATCTTGATTACCCCGCATGGGGAGTGATGTCATTCCTCCCTGGGCCTGTCACACGCTGTGATTGGTTCACTGTCTTGTCGGACTGCTTCGGCCACTGTCTGTCGTCGTTCGGCTCAGATGTCATAACCAACGCGTTCACATTGTCTGGTTCGATGACCATTCATCCATACTCGAAAACGTGTCAGTCTATTCACCTTCAAGGAGGATGTTGCGTATGAAACGCACACTGTTTGTCGTCCTGACGGTCATGCTGTTGTCACCAATGGCATTTGCCGTCAACTCAGTGGTCGTGGAGTCGAAGTCCGTGGCTCTAAACGCCACCGGGGTCACCATCGGCATCTTTCTCACTAACGACGTTGCGGTGAGATCGTACGTGATTCCGCTCGCGCTGCGATCGACAAACGGCGGGGCGTTTGTCACGTCGATGACGCGGTCATTCCCGGCGGGTACCCGTCTCGATGGGAAGCTGACAGGTGTCAGCCTCGCAAACCAGTACGAAAACGAAAATGGTTCGTGTAAGGCCGGCCTGCCGGGCGGTTTCGGCACGATTCTCGATCAGAATCAGGACACGCCCACGCCGGTGACTGCGTCGCCTGAGGGCTTGATGTTCGTACGCACGAACATTTTAGACGCCGACCTTCCTGCCGGGACCGATGGCGCGAACCCTCAGATACTACTTACCGTCGATGTCAATGGCAGCAACGGTGTTTTCGAGATCGACACGACATGCACGAACCCTGCCAACCACATGACCTTCGTCAGGAGGGCCCCCACCACACCGATCAGTGCGCTCCCTGATTTCACCAAGGGCATCATCACGGTCGGCACGCCCAATGTTGCGCCGATTGCGCGCGACACGTCGCTCACCACGGATGAAGACGTGGCGAAAGCTGACACTTATCTGCCGGCGTCCGATCCGAACGGCGATGTGATCTCATACGCCATTCTCAACATGCCGCTCCACGGTGTCATCAGCGGGTTTAATGCGGCGACAGGCGCGTTTATCTACACGCCGAACGCGAATTACCACGGGGTCGATCTGATGAAGTTCACCGCGTGCGACCCGGCCGCCATGTGCGACACGGGCACGGTGAATTTCACGATCAACTCGGTCAACGATGCCCCGATTGCCAATGATGATGTTTACAACACCAATGAGGACGTGCCGCTGACCGCTGTCGGAATCGGCGTTTTGGGCAATGACATCGATCCCGAAGGCGATCCGCTGACCGTGAGTTTGTTCTCCGGCGTGGCGCACGGACTGCTGACCTTGAACCCCGGTGGCTCGTTCACCTATACGCCAAACGCAAATTACAACGGCATTGACACCTTTACCTACAAGGCCAGCGACGGCTTGCTGCAAAGCAACGTGGCCTTGGTCACGATTGAGATTGTGTCGAAAAACGACGCACCGGTGGCGGTCAACGACGCCTACAACACGGATCAGGATGTTCCTCTTAATGTGGTGGCGCCTGGTGTGCTGGGGAATGACACCGATGTCGAGGGCGACCCGCTGA